>NZ_OY764211.1:0-329166 GCF_963668165.1 Marispirochaeta sp.
TACCTGTCCCTTCAAGCAATAGATCACCTATCGGAAGTCTGCATCCTTTCGGATCAGGATAAAATCCCTATCCTCTGCATTACACAAAGGCATTCGCTTTTTCCGATTTCCTTTACCTGCCGGTGCATAGACCTTTCTTACGAAAATCATGCTCTTAAAAGAGAACCTGACAGGCTTACCTGGTTCTGTTAAGCAACCAATTCGTACTGGGTTAGGGCCGATCTTTACTCCGGAAATCACTCTGTTCATCTGTGGAACTGCATGCAAAGACATTTCCACCCGATTTCTTTGCCGTTTTGGCTGAAGCGTATTAGCCTGTTTCGCTCCTCACGTTTTACGAAGCTTACAATCATTCACATATGTTACCCATACCAATACATTTACCCTGGCAATCATCCGATTTTAGGCTATCAGAATATTTGCTTTTGTCCTTTCAGCTTAATACCCCACCGTTGCCAGTGACGCATTTGAAAGTAGGGTTACTCCAGATGAATGGAGTAGTCCAAAAGTCGATATATAATAATATGCCGACTTAGACAGCTTGCTTAACAGCTTCTTGTGACCTGAGTGGTGTATCAGGACACGTCCAGTCGCACTTGCCTATAACGTTCCGCGAATACCCGAAGTTGGCGACCAACGGGAGTCAATTTGGGCGGAGCGAAGCGTAGCCGGGTATTCGCTGTTATGTTTAGTGCCCATTTTTTTGCTTCTGGTGAAGTTTTATTTCATCATATAAATCATTATAGATTTTTAATGATAATCTTCCTGCAGCTATTATATCTTTAGACACTCCTTCAATTAATATGCTCTTTGTTTCAAATAGATCCCAGCTATATGAGAAATCATGATTTGATTTCACATACGGACGAAACGTTTCAAGGTTTGGATGAGCACCTTTATCTATTGAGTTTTCATATTGCAATTTAAATTCATTTAGCCAAGACGGTGATTTAATTTCAAGAAATTTGAAAATCTCCTTCATTGAAAATTGAGATCGATTTTTTTTCTTGGATTCAACGTCATTATCCCGATTTAAATAGATAGCCTTGATTTCATTGTTATTGTTTATGTAATAACTATAAATAGAATTTTCTAAAATATTACGAATTAATGGATAGCAGGCTGGAAGCTGCAATGATTGAAGCAAAGTAAGTGAAGAAATTAATGCTTTTTTTGCAGTTATCATCAAAAAAGATGGTATAACAATTGAAGTTTTGGCATTTGTCTTTTCAAGAACAAAATAGCCTTTTAGAATTTCATCAAACTGACTAATTATGCTTACTTCTTTAGTATTAAAATGTTTAATATTATGTAAAATATCTTCTGAGATTTCTTTGGTTAAATATTCTTTTTCCACTACTGTTTACATCCTAAAAAATGGGCATTGAACATAACTATCCTTATATGTAGTCCTGGCACAAACACTTAATTAAGTATGTCTTGTTTCGACAAGTCATCAAGTAATTCATTTACTCTTTTTGATAAGCTGTTTTTTTCTAACAACTCGTTCCCAGTCCCAATTACAATTAATGTATCCTGAATAATATCAAATATTTGTGCCTTTGTTTCCATTAAATTCATTTCATTTGGACCAAGAGAAAAGAATAATCGGTCATCTTTTTTAAAAGTTATATCATCAGTTGCTTTGAGCTGCTCATGAACAAAGCCACTCAAAAAATTGTAACTGACATCATATGCTTTTCGAATATTTAGATTATCACAAATATTTCCAATACTAATTGAGCCGAATTTATTTTTCATCTTAGTTGGATCAAGATTCATTTCTCCCATTTTTTCTTCTATTGCTTTCAGCTCTTTTTCTTTTGATTGAAGATTTGTTAAAAGATTCCCAAAATCATCATTTTTTTGTATTCTGTATTCATATTCTGCTTTAAGCATTTTTATATCTGATTCATAAGAAGATAGAATCCATCCAAAAGCACCACCTATTGGATCCTTCTCATTTATATATGACAATCTAATCCCAATTTCCCAGATACTTCTATCCAAATTACTAGCACATTCTGGAAAACCAGAGAGAATAAGACTAAGCCCTGAAATCAATAGTCTGAAACATCTTGTCATTGTGATGCATGCTAAATAATCATGTGGGCGAGAGGAAACAGGTGAAATCTTTTGATTTAGTGCTTCTTGTAATATTGAATCAATATCTTCAATATATTTTAAAAAATTCAGGTGTTTTGTAGAGTTTGTCTTTAAAAATTCTGTGATTCTTTCTCTAAACCAATTCCAATCATAAACTTTCATTAAGAAAAATCCTTTGTGCTAGGATTACATATAACGGGCGGCGGTTAAGCGCAGTTACCGAAGCAGAAGCTTGCTTCGGCGAAGGTAATTGAGCTTAACCGCAGATAGGCGAAGTGCCGCAGGCACGCAGCCTCTCTGCGGTGGAACCGCCGCCCGATAGACAAAAAGCCGGAGGCGTTTTGTCTATCGTTCCGGGTTTACCTGAAGTTGCCAGGAAACCCCGAAGGGGTTGATAAAAACTTGGGAAATTGTATCACAATTTATCAAGTTTTTGTCACTGGCAATTTGGATGGAGCCGAAGGCGGAATCAGGTAAACCCTGTTATAGGCTGTACCGCACCCTTCTGTTACCAGTTTCTTAAAATTCTCGCGCCCCACCACCGGAGCCATGGATGGCGGAGGTGGTTTATACTAATGCAACAATATCCCTCCATGTAGGAGATTGATATATTCTCTCTAAATATGCAGCTTCGATTTCACTTGCATGTTGTTTTACATAAAGATTACCCGTTGCTTTAGATACTCGCATAATTGAATCCATTAGGAAATCAACCTCTTCTCTTATATTTGCATTTTGACCCATTTTAAGATATGATGATAATGCTATTTCTCTGGTAGCTTGCCGACGATCTGAATCCTTTTTTAGGGCATATATGTAAAGGCTCTCAACTAAATCCAAATGATTAAAGTCTGAAGTAGAAAGAGCCCCCCCCGAAGCCACCCATTGTGAAACGTGATGATATTTTATTTAGATCACTTTCAAGGATATAATTGGCATAAAATACGAAAACATCTCCAGCAAATTGTGTACGTGATATTATATTTTCAGAAATTTTCACTTTTAGCATATCTTTTGAATTATTAAATTTCTCAATCAAAAGACTCAAAAGATATTGGTTATCTATCTTCTCATTCTCAGGGATTTCTCGGAGTAAAAAGCTTGATGCATAATTATATTTTAATACCCCTTTTTCTAAAACAAGTTCTTTTAAAAACAACTCCTTAGAGAGATCATCAAGTTTTACACCAACAAGTCCCATTAATTCTCGAACAATTACATTGTATAAATTACCCATATTTCTATTTAGATACGTTATTAGTTTTACTTTTATCTTCTCTAACTGATAAGGAATAAGATCACTAATATTTTGAATTATATATCCACTAAATGCTATTACTTGTCTATCATCTATTGATTTTGGAGTAAACTCTTCTATTATATAACTTAGTATATCTTTTTTTGGAATATACCTCTCTAAATAGTTTATGGAAAATGACTCATAATTATGCGAAAAGACACCTTCGATAACCGTAGGAAATCCAGAAAGGGCGGCCCCGATTAACATTTCCTTTGATATTTTCTCACAAACTATATTAAAATCAATTTTATTTAATAAATAACAAATTACTTGCTGTATTCGATATTTACAATCTTGCGGATTATTCATTGGGTATTTTTGTAATGTTGATGTAATCCATTGGAATATTTTCTTTTTCTTTGCTTTATCGAGAATAGTGAATTCAATATGATTAGTGCTTAAATATCGAGCAAAATGTATACCCCAATCTGAACCATATATTTTATCAGCATATGACAGGAATAGTTCTTTCTTTATTTTATTATCATTGCCTCTAAGTAAAGAATGCGAATATTGAGAAACAAAAGTATTGATTTCAAGATTTCTCCTAAAAAAGTGATGATTCAATAAATCTTCATCTATAATTATATCTTTATTTAAAAAATCGAATAGAATATTAATCGCTTCTATTAATAGCTCTTTATTAAATAAGACGTCTATATCGATCTGAGGTTTGATTTTGAGTAATTCATCTTCTTTCTTTCTTTTTTCTTGCTCTGAAGCTTTATCAAGTAGTATTCTTTGTAAATCAATATTTAAGGTATTTAATATTTCTTTGTATAAATGATGTTCAGAGTATATTGAACTTTTAAAATAATTAAAAATTTCATTCACTTTTGAAGATTTTTCAGAATTGAATTTATCACAAATAAAATAATAGTCCTCAATTACTACAATATTCTTATATAATGATGCTGAGAGCTCATGCCATGCGAAATATTTAAAGTTCTCATCCTGAGCAAGTTTAAATATAATCTTCCAGAAAACGGGATTACTTAATTTACATACATTAAGTATTTTATCAAACCAATAACCAATATTAATACATTTAATTTGATTTAGTAGAAATTCTTCAACAAGTTTAATATTTATTTTCGATGATATAAATAGATGATTCTTAATTCCTTCAGTAAATAAAACATCATAAAAATCTTTAACATCATGCCCATTGTTCCTCTCTTCACTCAATTCCTTATTTGCCGTTTTTACTATCATCCAGTATTCTTTTGAGCAATTCGTTATGTATAACTTTGTAAGATTATAAAAATTATACAATGATGTAATTCTAATCATAGGTGTCTTAAAATCATCATCAACTTCATCTGGAATTGCTGAAAAAGCTGCACCAAAATTATCCATACAACCTAATGCATATTTAAGAATCTTTTCATAATCACTAAAATTTATTATTATCTCTGAGTTAATTATTGTAGTGCATAAATTATCAAATACACCATCGACTTCATTCAACTTGAGAGATTCGTTAATTATAACTTGTATTTGATCGTATCTCAGATTTGATAAACATTTATTGAAACAGATACTATAAAATAAATGACCAATTAATTCTTTATTATCTTTATTTGAAAGTAATTCTATAAACGAATTCAAAATTATCATACTATCTTCATCTGTAATAATTTGCTGCTTTAAATCAAATTTTTCATAGAGGGTTAGCTTCTGTAATAATGATGTATAATATATGTAAGACTCATTATAGGGCACCTCTAAATACTACTCAAAAATAAGGTTTATAATGAGCCCAGGAAACGAGACAGCTTCTGGGGGTGCCTTTAAGGTGTAACTCTCGCCTTCCAGGGAGCAGAGAGGTATAGTAGTACCATGAGGAAGAGCTACAACACCGCATTCAAATCGAAAGTGGCACTTGAGGCTATCAAGGAGCAGGAGACCATACAGCAGATTGCACTTAAATACGATGTGCATCCGAACCAGGTATCGCAGTGGAAAAAGCAGCTGCCGGACAATCTTCCTGCGACTTTCGAGCGTCCTAATAAGAAGCGAGAAGAGGAGCGCAGGCTTGAGCAGGAGCGCGACCAACTGCTGCGAACTGTTGGAGAACTGACAGTTGTGAACGAATTCCTCAAAAAAAAACACCGCGAGTATTACGGGAAAGATCCGGAATGATTGATCCGAACCATCCCGAGCTGAGCATAGCGCAGCAGTGTCGTACTCTTGAGGTCACTCGGAGCTCCTACTACCGCAAAGGCCGAGATATGCGAACAGAGACGGATCTGGAGGATCTCACAGTCATTCTGGAGTATCACAAGAAGGTCCCCTTTTACGGCTATCGCAAAGTATCACGAGTGCTGTTACCCGAGCATCCTCACCTGACCAGAAAACGAGTCAGGCGGCTGATGAAGCGTTTTGGACTGCGGGCATTATATCCTGGGCCAAATCTGAGCAAGGCACGCAACGATCACAAGAAATATCCGTATTTGTTGCGCGGTAAGCAAATACGGCATCCCAATCAGGTTTGGGCCAGTGATATCACCTATATTGGTCTTCCGCAGGGGCACGTCTATCTGGTGGCTATAGTGGATCTGTACTCTCGTAAGGTCTTGAGCTGGCGGCTTTCGAATAGCATGGATCCGTCATTCTGTGTTGCCGCGCTGCAGGAGGCGATCGAGACCTATGGGGTCCCGGCGATCTTTAACACGGATCAGGGTAGCCAGTTCACAAGCAGGGCCTACCTGTCGGTGTTGGAAGAACACCAGGTGGAGATCAGCATGGACGGGGTTGGCCGCGCACTGGACAATGTGTATGTCGAACGACTGTGGCGCTCATTGAAATATGAGGATATCTACCTGCGGTCATATGAGAGCATGGTGGAATTACATCATGGGATTGAACACTACTTCACGTTCTACAACACCGAACGGCTACACCAGTCGCTGGAGTACAGGACACCGGAAGAGATGCATCAATCATTCGCTACGGAGAACCCGCTGCCGTTGGCAGCGTAGAATAAAACAGGAGGGAGGAGTACACCTTAAACTTCCTATAAAACTGTCTTGACAATTGGGCGCAGTTCAGTTTTGGGGTGCCTATTTTGAATTTCTATCAGCACTACATGGCTGATTGCCAACTAAAATACTATTTACTTTTTGCCTTTCACATTTTTGAGGCAGGTTTTTTCCGCTTATCTTCATTTTTTATATCCTTTGCAGCTGTATGTACCGGTTCATATTGTAGGTCAGATTCATGAGTCCGATTATCGCCTCAGCTCTTTGCTTACCTATGGACCGTAACGTTGAACCATTCATGCTGTTATGTATAAAGCCGAATATATGTTCTACTCGAGCTCTCACTTTGGACTTCTTCCGATTTTTCTCTTTTTGTTTTTCCGTAAGTGGATTATTTCTATATCCCTTTTCGTGTATTCTGTTTCGTATGTTCCTGGTATCTAAGATCTCTTTTATTGGGCCACCGGCATAAGCAGAGTCCCCATACACTTCATGGTGGGAATCATCTTTTTCTAAAAGATCTTCTAAGATTTGGGAATCATGCACAGAGGCATCGCTTACTCCATAGGTTTTTATGAGCTTGGATTTCTTACATGCTTTCACATGGTTCTTGTACCCGAAATGCCGTTTTCCGCCCTTGCTGGTCCATTTGGCGTCGGTGTCCTTCTGTCTTTTCTTCGATTCATTCCAACTCTCAGGAGTTTTTCTGTTTTTGATCTCTTTGTTTTCTTCTCTACTGTTCCGTTGCTTTGGCGCCTCAACAAAGCTGGCATCGACGATATTTCCACTTTGAGCAATGACCCCTTTCACCATAAGAAACGATCGAAACTTTTCGAATAGAATTTCAATTTTCCCTTTCTTTGTAAGGGTCTCGCGAAAATGCCAGATGGTCTTCTCATCCGGTACGGTGTCATTTATCTGCAAGCCCAGAAATCTCATAAAAGAAAGCCTGTCTAAAATGTGAAACTGCATCTGAGCGTCGGAGAGATTGTACAATCTTTGAAGCACCAGGATTTTGAACATCATCACATAATCAAATGGAGGTCTTCCTCCAGGTCCTTTTGCTTCTTTACGAAAGGCTTTCTTAAGGATCGGACGAAACATTTCCCAATTGATGTATTCATCCAGCTTTCGAAGCGGATCTCCCTGTTTGCTGATTTTCTCCAGACGGAAATCTTCATCAAAAAAGCCTTTTTGTTGTGCCACCTCTCATCCTCCTTATGGGAGAATATCACAATTATTTTTTTTGGGAAATTCCTCTAGTTTTTAGAGGTGCCCATAAGTCTAAAATATTTTGATCAAATAATAATGCCAAAAGATGTTGTATATTTTGATAATTTTTCGCCATAAAAATTATCAAGTCGTTTGACATACTACGAATATTGATTGTTTTTGATTCGACACTTAGTAATGTAGAAAATATTGTATGATTCAATTCAGGAGAAATTTTGTCCCCTTCTATCTGTATAAGTTTTTCTGAATTCTTTTCGATACTCCATTCAACTAAATCTTTAAACAATGAATATGATGAATTCTGTAAACAAAGTATATTTAATAGGTACCCAAAAGTATTCGTTAAGAAAGGAATAATACTATTACCAATCGCAACCATTCTTTTGATTTGTTCAGAAGTGCAAGATGACAACCTTTTTGCAGCAAGATATTCTTGAATGCTTTTATGAGAAAATGAAAGATTTAGAAGATCTATGTCTTTATCTAAACCTTCAAGAGCTTCCATTTCATTCTTTGTAATCTCAAGCTTTTGATTGAGAGTTAGAAATAAAGCGATTTTGCTTAAAACGTCTTTATTAATATCACTATTTCGAAATATTCTCTGAATCTCAACATCAACAACATAATCCATCAAAGTAACTAAATTACCAGCAAAATCTTTATTAATAATATAAAAATCAATTAATTTTACAGCATAAAAGATATTATGATAACTATCCATAAAAAAGGCATTATTTAAAAAATCATCTGAGTTTTCTATACCAAAGTGTTCAAATAAAATATCCAAATCATTCAAATTTAAAGCCGTAATGAATGCGATATTGATATCAGTATCTAATATATCGAAGTCAGATACATTATATTGATCTTTCCTTACTGTAATAACAAATCTTCTATATGTATCAGGCTTAATAAGACATTGATTTAGTTCTTTTAATAGATCTTGGCGTATTTCTTCTGAAATCTCATCATATCCGTCAATTAAAAGAATGTAGTCTTTTATTCCTTCAGCTACTTCAAGTGGAATTACTTCTTTCAGATGGGATCTCAATGTACCTGGTATGTAGTTTTTTAATTGAATAAAAATGGGAATTGGGAGCACCTCAGTATCAAGAATTTCTATATATAATTGTTGAAGATAAGATGTTTTACCAAACCCAGCCGGGGCTTCAATAATTGAAAGTTTTTTTCTTAAAATATAGTTGAGCGATGATTCTATTCTCTGATCCTCATCACTTGCATTATATAACTGTAATTTTCGTGGTAAAAAATTCCTTATATATTGTTCCGAATTAATAAATTGGTGCTTATCTCGAAGTTTGGCTTTATCAAATTCACGTGCTATAATTGGTAATCCGATATATTGACCTAAACTTGGATTTCTCTCTATAAAACTAATAAGATCTTGTTTATCATATAAATTAAAAGTTAGATCAGAATAATTTCTGTAATATTCTTCCTTCTTTCGTTGTGGTATTGTTTGATTTGTAAAGAATACCATTTGATCATATCTTTCTTTATTCCAGCTAGTAATTTCTGAATTTATTTTTCTATTCAATTTCTGATCTATTGAGAAAGCATATTTTATTTTCTTATCATCTTCTGCTTTTCCCCATCCATCAAGCGCACCATCCCCTCCTGCAGCAAGGCCTGACGAACCAAGAAAATTTTTATCTAATATTTGGATGATCAAGTTTTTGCATAGAACTTCAAATTTCCCGTCACCACCATTCTGTTTATTTAATTCATTTAATGCAATTGCTATAAATAATTTTAGATCCATTTTACTTTTTTTACCCAATATTTAGAAATCTTGAAGTCATACAATCCATTCCTCATCGTATTTGCCCGGCATGGATGCCGGGCTTCTTGGGGCGCGGGGATTTTAAGATCGCTCGCTCATATATTGTATCATATTTTGAAAAGCATTGGTGCGGTAGTCGGGTAAGAAGAAGCCCTCACGAGCTCCCTCTCCCCTAAGAACCGTACGTGATAGTTTCCCATCATACGGCTCAAGCAATCTTAACCCTTTTAGCAGGGCAGCTGCAGAGAACCCCTTGTAGACTCGCACATTAAATTAAACAAACCTGTGTAGAAAATCTCAAGAACAGTTACACAATCTCGCAAATGATTTAGGGAGGGATTCCATGTGTCCGACATAAAAAAAGAGCAATGGTTAAGAAGTTGACGCTTCCCATTGCTCTTAAAACTCTCCCCGAGGGGAAAAAATCGTTACTTATTTGTCGGATAGAATTAGAAAAAGTTCAAGAGCTTGGGAAGAAATTTCGATGGAAAAATCCCGGAAGGTGTCTTGTCTGTGGAAGTACCCGCCTGTGGGGCCATGGATTTGTCCTGAGGTATTTCTTTGGATTTGCTTCAGGAGTGTGGATAAAACGATGGCGGTGCCCGGAATGCGGGTCCGTTCATACCGTGCGACCTGAAAGCTTTCTTCCCGGGATGCAGTATCCGAAATCTACCCAGCGATCAAGTCTTGAATCGAAACTTGCCGGGAAATCTTTTCTTAAGACAGTCTCCCGCCAGATTCAGCAGCACTGGTGGCGAACATTTCGTCATCTCTGTCGGGAATCGGGAAACTGGACTGACCTTCGCAAGTTCCTGACCGAGCACCTTCACCCGGGTCAGTTGCCGGTGACAAAGCGACGAATCTACCGTGCAAGCTGGCCGACAGCAGTATCTCCCTACCTGCCTTTTGCACTGACAGTCAGACCGCCCCCATTTAGTCTTGAGTGAACGAAATTACTTCACTCAAAGGAGAAAAAATGGACCGGGAAAAGCAGGAGAAAATCGCCGTATTTCGTTTTGGCGTCATCTTTCCGCTTGTGGAGAAGGACCTTCACGAATACTGGGGAGAAAAGGAGCGCATTCTTAAGGAACTGGTCAGCAAAGAATGGGAGATCCCGTACTCAAAGCGGACCTACATCAGCAAGGCCACTCTGTTGAACTGGGTAAAGCGCTATGAAGACGGCGGGCGTAAGATCGAAGCATTGTTCCCCGAAAGCCGCGGCGATCGGGGTAGGATGAGGAGCATCTCCGATGAGCAGATTGATGCGCTTATGAGACTTCGAAGTGAGAACCCAAAACTTTCTACGCCTCGGCTTGTAGAAAAGGCTCAGGGCTCAGGGGTGTTTCCGCCGGGCGCCGAGGTCTCCATGGCCAGTATCTACCGGCTTTTGAAGATCCGCAAAGCAAAGCGACAGAAGAGTGAGCAGGATATGCGGAAGTTCGAGGTGCAGATGTCCAACGATCTGTGGCAGTCGGACTGCATGCATGGCCCGCAGATCATTATCAATGGGAAAAAGCGCAAGACCTATCTGTTTGCCATCATCGACGACCACAGCCGACTGATTACCCATGGTCAGTTTTACCCGGCTGAGAACCTGGAGAATTACCTGGACTGCCTGTGGACAGCAATGCGCAAACGAGGGCTGCCAAGAAAGCTGTATGTGGACAATGGAGCCTCCTTCAGGGCCCACCGGCTACAGCTGGGCTGTGCAGCTCTTGAAGTTGGCTTAAAGTACGCCAGGCCGTATCGTCCCCAGGGGAAGGGAAAAATTGAGCGTTTTTTCCGTACCGTCAGGATGCAGTTCCTGCCAGAGCTGAATGAGAACCTGGACCTTGAGAAGATCAACGAATTGTTTGCCCGGTATATAGAACACCAGTACCACCAGAGGATACACGGAACGACCGGTCAGAAACCGATAGACCGATACCTGGCAGATGTGAAGGCGCTCAGGAAAGCACCGGATGACCTTCCTGAGTATTTCCGGAAGCAGGAGATCCGAAAAGTGAACAAAGACCGCACCGTGCAGTTGTCCGGACGACTCTATGAGGCTCCGGCCGGGCTTGTGGGGATGAAAGTCGTCCTGCGGTACGAGAATACCGACCGAATTGAAGTGTTCGTTGATGAGAAGTCACGGGGATTCCTGAAAGACCTCAATCAGGAAGTAAACAGTCGCATTAAACGCGATCGCCCAGATCCAAGCGGCCCGACTATAACCGGCGGACAGCTGTTTGAACGAACGGCGGGAGGACGATGATGGATTCCATACGACATCACTTTGGATTGAAGAAGGATCCTTTCCCGCAGAGTATGGCCGTGAAGGATCTGTATCCGCTGCCTGCACTTACTCCCCTGGAACAGCGGGTGTTCTTTGCTGTGGGCCAAAAGGCGATAGCAGTAATCACCGGTGATGTAGGCTCCGGGAAATCTACCTCTCTGCGCTATGTGGCCAGCAAGTTCCACCAGAGCGAATATGAGCTGATTTCCATCGTCGGCGGCAACTACTCGCCGATGGAGTTGTACCGGCAGATTCTCTTAAACTTTGGCGTGAGCTATATGTCATATCAGGTGTCGGTGATGATCGCAAGAATCCGGGAGATCATTCTGGAAATCGCATCCAGAAAAGTCACACCGGTGCTTATCATTGATGAGGCTCACTTGCTCAAGCGTGCCGTGTTTACCCAGCTGCATACCCTGGCTCAGTTCGAATTTGATTCCCGTCCGGTCATGCCCATGATTCTCTGCGGTCAGGATCTTTTGCTTGAACACCTTATGGCGAATGCGGTACGCCCTCTTGCATCCCGGGTCCTGGGACGCACCCACCTGGAAGCGATCAAGATGGAAGTTATGGAAGAATACCTGAATCACCATATCCGCCTTTCAGGGAGCACCAGCAAGATATTCAGTCAGGAAGCGATCTTTGCCATCCACCAGGGATCCGGTGGCTTATTGCGTAGAGCCAATTCTTTGGCGAAAACCGCGCTTATGGCCAGTGCGCTGGAAGGGGGCCATACTATCTCGGCGGAACATGTCCGTCTCGCTGCAACAGAGATTCTGTAAGCCTGTTCACCCTGCGGCAAAGCCGCAGGGTGAACGTTCATTCAATGTGCGTGAGAAATTGTCTAACTGTTCGTGCGAGGGTTTATTTAGTTTAATTTGAGATTCGACACCCCTTCCCCGATTGGTAAAGTATTTCATGTCTTCGGGGAGAAAGCAATTCTTTACAGCTTTTGCTATCCGGGATTGGAGTTTATTGACCTGCTTCATAATTCTTGTCCAGTTGAGATAATCCCAAAGAGTAAAATCATGTTTGTGGTTTACGGTGGCCTCCTCTCTGTGAAGAGAAGCCTTTGACCCTGCCGTATTCATAAAGTACCTGTCCCTTCAAGCAATAGATCACCTATCGGAAGTCTGCATCCTTTCGGATCAGGATAAAATCCCTATCCTCTGCATTACACAAAGGCATTCGCTTTTTCCGATTTCCTTTACCTGCCGGTGCATAGACCTTTCTTACGAAAATCATGCTCTTAAAAGAGAACCTGACAGGCTTACCTGGTTCTGTTAAACAACCAATTCGTACTGGGTTAGGGCCGATCTTTACTCCGGAAATCACTCTGTTCATCTGTGGAACTGCATGCAAAGACATTTCCACCCGATTTCTTTGCCGTTTTGGCTGAAGCGTATTAGCCTGTTTCGCTCCTCACGTTTTACGAAGCTTACAATCATTCACATATGTTACCCATACCAATACATTTACCCTGGCAATCATCCGATTTTAGGCTATCAGAATATTTGCTTTTGTCCTTTCAGCTTAATACCCCACCGTTGCCAGTGACGCATTTGAAAGTAGGGTTACTCCAGATGAATGGAGTAGTCCAAAAGTCGATATATAATAATATGCCGACTTAGACAGCTTGCTTAACAGCTTCTTGTGACCTGAGTGGTTTATCAGGACACGTCCAGTCGCACTTGCCTATCGGGCGGCGGTTAAGCGCAGTTACCGAAGCAGAAGCTTGCTTCGGCGAAGGTAATTGAGCTTAACCGCAGATAGGCGAAGTGCCGCAGGCACGCAGCCTCTCTGCGGTGGAACCGCTGTTAAGCGTAGAAATTAGTGATTTCTTCTAAGTTCACCACCCTTTCCGAAGAATCTGGCAGCGGGTAACGACACGTGAACTTTTCTTTATAAAAGAGCGAGTTTAACGCATTGCGCATAAAAGCCGGCCTCAGCTCGATGTGTTCAAACTTTCCACGATGACACCTTATACAAAAAGTGCGTCGGTGAACTCCGGCTAATTTCGTCGCTTAACGTTCCGAGAATATACGAAGTTGTTTCGCCCCCTTGCGGGGTTGATAAATCTCGGAAAAAGTATACCTACTTTTTTTGAGATTTGTCAAAGAAACAATTTGGGTCGGAGCGAAGCGGAGCCGTATATTCTCTGTTATATTTAGTGCCCTTTTTTGAGTTGTGGGATGAATAAATTGCCATGGAGGGCAATTTATTCAATCTTTTCTGCATCAAATAATTGCAGATACTGCTCTATTTTTCCATATTTTGTGTGTTCATAATAAATTTCAAGCCCTCTATAATTACAATCCTGAAATCTTCTATGTGAAAGATCCGGCGAAACCCCTCTATAAGCTGAAACAGTGTTTTCGATTACATCACAGCGATAAGGATCTGTAAGCTTAAAAATATTGGAGAGATAAGTACAGATTTCACTTGCATCACTTTCAACAGGAAATACATAATTTATACAGTAAAATGGATCAATGTTTTTAGTATCTAAGTCAGTCGAAAAATATGCGATGCCTTTTAAGTCATGATTGGTTCTGATCCATTGCAATAGAAATTGTGGAATTATATATTCTGGTTTATAGAAATCGCTTTTGTCAGAACCCTTAAGAGAGCATACAAATAATAATGGCCATAGAATAATTGCATCAATTAAAAATTGTGGCTCAATCCTTTCAATGTACATTTGATTATCACCACGGAATTCATGCATTTTGTCTCTATAAAATAGTCTTTTAGGATCAATCATCGTGAAGTTCAGAATATTAACAATTGCTAAATCATCTAAGACATAGCGACTTACATGTAAATCTTGGATATTCGGTTTATTCATTTCAGCCCAACAAGTATATACTGAACTGCTTAAATATAAACATGGTAAACCTGGTACACTATATCTTTGGGAATTTATCTTTCGTCTTAAGCTAATAGGAGTATGAAAGATTTCCTTTTTGTTACTTAAAATGGAACTTGAAAGTCTCATCCTATAAAAATCTTTATTCAAGAAATCATCGGGCTTTTTTCCATTAACTATTATTGCATTTAGACTATGGTTTAAGCCATGCATCATTTTATCAAATAAGTCATATGATTTAAAAACATGTCCATTTTCATATTCTCTGAGAATTTTATTTAATTCCCTACAACAATTTTTAATCTTATTCTTTTTATCTGCAAGTTCAGGAATATCATTAATTAAGTTTAGAAAATTTGAAAACTCATTTGAAACATGGACTTTAATATTTTTAGAAGAGTATACTATGTTTTGAAAGTATTCTTTCAATTTTTCAATATCCATAATTACTCCTAATTAATACGAAATATTTGAGCCCATGGATGGGCGAATTTTTAAAAAGAAGCCAAAAAAAGGGCATTGAATATAACTATCCTTATCCGCAATGCGTAATTCATGAATGATTATACCTCTACTTTCCACAAACACTCATTAACATCCTTAAAGGCATTCACCGATCTGCTCTCTCATTCCCTTTCCAGTTGTCACACCTGCATGATCAGGCCTTGTAACCCCATCCAGCCGGCAAGTCAACTCTCCATATCGCAAAGCAGTCATCCCAAAAACGCAGTTCAAGCAGATATGAACGTTTTCTATCGTATTGGGCGTTCCTGGCTTTGGATCAATCAGCCTGTCATAGATCGTCAAGGATGATTTCCTTCTCATGCCTATAGTGTCCTCTCATGAGACCCGGGGAGGGCCTATCAGTTCACCCCGCTAAAGTACTGATGAAAGAGCTGATTCAGGATTCCGTCTATCTTCCTGGTGTTGTCGTAGATCGAGGAGAGCAGCTCTTCCTTTTCCTGATTCTCATTCGCTGTTTTGTATAATTCTATCGAACTATAGATCACCTGTATAGAATTTTTTGTGTAATGTGACAACTCACTGATGAACATCTGTTTTACTGATTCAAAATCTTCCGGACCAATAACATTATTGATCTTGACCTCAACATTGGACATAGGCGAGCAAATGTCTCTGATAGATCCCTGGCCTGACTCATAAATATTCTCCATAATGCGGGTGTATGAGAGACTGCCGATATAGGTATCTGTTTCATCAAAGACAGGAAGGGTGAACTGCTGTTCTTTCTGCATCGTCTGTATGGCTTTTGGAAGATCGTCGTTAACAGAGAGCCTGGACTTTGGAATGATGCAATCAATGATCAGGTTATGACCTGTTTTGATAATATCCGGTTGCGTAACGATTCCCTTGAACTCTCCATTGTCCATAACGACAACGTAGTATTTCTCCAGGAGAATCTTCTCAACCGATTCAGTGCTGGTGAATGGATGGACGATATCTTCGTTCCTATTTATCAGGTTCCTGATCATCATCAATATCTCCCTTGATGTCCCTTTGGAAGATATGGACATCGAAGTTTACTTTTACAGTTTCTCCCTTTGTCACGAAAGGGAATACGTATTCTGATAAGACTTTAATGATCGTTTTCTTTGGCAACTTTTTGAGAATCATCTTGTTGACAATTACTGCTTCAACGTTCTTATTGATATCATTGTTGATCTCAATGACTTCAAAGACATCCGGAGATATCAGATGAAATGAATGTAGGACTCCGTTCTTTCCCTGGGGGACCTTCTTTCCCAGTATCAGCATGTCGGAAACCGGAGGAAGCTTGATGGTTTCAAAGTCCAAATTGATGCTGTATGACGTTGTTGTAGTGCTCATTGAAAACCTCTCCTTGTTTGCAAATATGTATGCCTATCCCACGAAGTCTAAGCCCCCGAGAATGGCAGCATTGAGCTCCTCTTCTAGAAATAATCTATTATTCTGAAACGTCGTTCGGCAGGTTCGACGAATAAAGATATCGAATCCTGGAAGATCGCTTGGGACAGGGACGTGCGTTCCATCATAATGAATATTACGTTCATATAAGCGTCCTGGTGCTTCCGTTGTTTTTACCTGAAATTGAGCTGTGAGATCTCATGTCAGTCCATCCCGGCTGGAGGCGGATTCCTGGGGGAATGCAGCCTTAAGCATTTTGAGGGATTGTTCAATCTGGGTTTCGGATAAGGAATCAAGAAAATTGTCCAGCAGGATTCGCATATAGGATTTGTTGGTTGTAGTTCCGGTTACAAGGTACTCAACAGTCGTGTTCAGATTTTTTGCAAGAAAGACCGCCTGCCCGGCGTTAGGCATTGTTCCCCGTTGTATCCAACGGCTGAATGTATCAGGCCGTACATGAATTGATCGTGCGATACTGCCTTGCGTTGAGTTCTTCTCTGAGATTAATGATTTGACTCGTTCCCAGAACAACATATAACCTGCTATCAGCAGTATATCATGGGAATAGGCATATGTGCCTATTTTTTCTTAGTTAAACGAAAGTTTATTTTCTGTGCCTATTGGATCAGATGCTAACCTGAGGTCGCCATTTCCCCAATTTGCACGTGAAAGTAACAATGACCAAATTGGAGAAATTAGGTGTATGGTGAATAGAAGAATCACATTTGAAAATCAAAGCGAGATCATAAACTCCTCAGTCTGCGCGATACCTACACTCCAGGTGATATTTTCATGAACAAGATTACAGAAGACCGTAACAAATGCCGGGATTTTACCATCAGGGCTTCTTGAACATTGGATTGAATCGACCGTGAAGGTCGACTCAATCCTTGAGGTTATATTCACAATCATTCATTTTGCGGGCAACTGACTGTGAATCGATATCTTTTTCCCAATTGATTTACCTAATCCATAACTATTTTCATCAATTCCATACCAATTATCACGCATATGAGTTTTACCATATTCTCTTTTTATGTAATTCATATTTTCTGCTTTGCATCCCTTCTTGACAACTGCAATTTGATATTTCATAGTTTCGATCGGTCTTTCGTGTAACAATCGCTGCTTCAGTTTATTTTTTATACTCTCTATCATCCCTAGCCTGAAGCTTTCAATATCATCAATACACTCATAGTATAGATTTCCTTTCTTCATAATTATATCATGTAGATATTCATAGAGAAATTTTGCGGTTATTATATTTGCCTCACGTCCAATAAGTTTCAAATGTTTATTTCCATCAATATGCAACACTAATATTTCCGTGAAAGTTGTATTTGTTATACAGGATAACAGTTCTTCCTCCCATGGCTTTATCTCAACTACAACTTCGAGTACATTCTCTATTACCAGTGCAGATTCATCTTTTATCTCGTCTATCGTCAGTTTATGCTTTGCCAGTAATTCTGTTGCTTTTAGCAGCGCTGCAGCAGATTCCGATTCATTAGGTGATCCTGCAAGCGCAAAGAGTTTCTTAATTTTTTCAAAAAGTTTTTTTGTTTTTAGTTGCTGATCATTCATTTCATCTTATCCAACACTTCTAATACAATCATACACTGATATGATGTGACCTTTGTCAAGGTTTTTTCTTTCTCTACACGATAAAACTCCCAAAATATTGAACGAAGAAAAGGATTGATAGACAGGAAATCAGTTTTCGGCATTTGACCATTCTGATATACGCATATTGGTTAATGCAGGCCAATGGTCCGCCTAAAGCCCTTTCTGTCTAAAAACGTGAATCACCTCTTGGGTGTCAACATAGTGTCCTCGAAGATAGCTGGATCGTTGCCCGATTATCCTGTCTATCAATCCCTCTCATCTAAAACCCCTCTTATCGAAACAGTATTGGTTAGTTGATTCTATTGTTCATCATCCCCCAGATGAAGCAGGATAACTCTCTGGCAACAGCGACGGTCGCCTTGTTGTGATGCACACCGCGAGCAACAAGATTATTGTACACTCTGTGCAATCTCCTGTTAGCCCTGTCAGCATACGCAATGACATCCGGATCATTTCCTTTCTGTCTCGCCAGGAGACGCTTTGATTTCTTTCCATAGATATTGCTTCGCAGGGTTGATTTGGCTCCTTCGATAAGCAGGAGCCGTAAACGTTCATTCCCGGCCTTTGTGATACTCCCTCGCCGTTCTCTCTGACCACTGGAGTTCTCCTTGGGAACCAGGCCCAGAAACGAGGAGAACTGCTGTGGGTTTGCAAACCGGGAGAAGTCCCCAATCTCTGAAATAAACGATAATGCCGTATGCGTCTCTATTCCCCTGAAACAGCGAAGTCTCGATACCCGGTCTCGGTAGGCATCCAAGGCGGCCAACTCTTCGATCCGCTGATTATAGCGGTCTACCTTTTCCTGTTGGTCGTGTACTTCCTGCAGATATTCAGTAAACGTTTCCTGGTCGACCTCATCATGAAACAGTTGCCCCTTCAGCCATGTATAGTGGGCAATTGTCCAAGAATTTTTTCCCTCGGTGAAACATCGTCCATGACGCAGTAGAAAGGACAACAGGTTCTGTTTTGCTCGTCCTAGAGCCTTTTTCCGGGTATTTCTCAGCCGTGTATAATTTTTTACCGCTTCATCTTGTGGCGTCGGTATATGCACGGCACTGTAGGTCCCCCACGCCAGGTGTCTGGCCAGTTCTTCAGCATCTATCCTGTCTGTTTTTATGTGATTGCCTGGTGCTTTCGGCAACGTAGTCGGGGCCATAATCACACAGGGGATATCTGCTTTCGCCAAATCCCGGTAGAGTCCGTATCCGGTTGGACCTGCTTCATAACCGCAGAGTACTGTACACTCAGGATGTTCCTTTTGTAGTTTTCGTACATATTTGATCACCAGAGAGCTCTTGCTGGCGATTCTGGTTTGCCCGAAACTCTTCTGGGCTGAAAAGTTGAATGAACACAGCGAGTAAGTATCTTTGTGGACATCGATTCCAATGTGCGTTACAGTATTCATCTAGTGACCTCCATTTGCATGCGGTAGCCGCATACGTTGATTTTGTTATTCCCAGTATGCCCGGTGAATCCACGATTTGCAAACTGGGGGTCACTTCATATTGTCTAAAACAGTATTTTTGGAGCCAATATTGACAATCATACCATTATCTCTATTTTGCCGCTTCTTGTTGAATATAACGTCCGAATAACAAGCAGACTCGTTTCTGTAGCGAAGCGAAAGAATTGGCGCTGCATTTGCCTCAGAGCGAAGCGCCGAGCAGATGCTGTGACAAAGACTCTGTCTTCGTTCATTCGTTTGTTCTACCGCGTATTTTATCATGGAATGAATCTATTGCAAATATTAGTTATCATACATAATTCTCAGAAGCTTCGTTATAAACATTTTTTTCAGGTATGAATAAAGCTATAGTATTCAAAGATCATTTTTAACTGTAGTGCTTCCAAATGTTGTAGCATATTGTCGTAATATCTTAGCTTCTGATTCCTTTACTCCTGAGGGAATATAATTTAATTTCATGGGGTCTTCATTAAAAATATATTTGTATATTATACAAGCTGTAAGATAAGAGCCAATTTGTGACGGATGAGATCCATCCATAGAATACAACTCGATTTCTTTGTTCTCTGTCATAATTTTTTGCCAAATGGATCCGATAGGAATTACTGTTACATTTGAGTTTTGTGCAATTTCATTATATTTCATACTTAATTTTTTTTGCATAGATTCCGGATTTCGGCCTGACCATGCTTCATTATAAATTGAATTATCCTTAGCTCGAGACCATGTTTCGAATAGATAAACAACAGCACCAGATTCTTTTGTAATTTTTAAGAGATCTGTAGCAGCGTTATTAAAACCAATAGGATTCATTAGTGGTTCAAGGCTATGGCCTTGAATCACAATAATATCCCAGTTCCCATTTCGTATGGTCTCTAATGTAAAAGGAGAATTAAGATGATCCTTGAGTTTTGCTCCACCTGGCGTAAATGCTTTAATTTCAATAGATAGATTCCAATTTTTTTCTTTTTTCATTTCTTTAACAAGTATGGGGAGTTCATTATTGAACGTGTAGCTATTTCCAATAAACAAGATTTTCAAAGGATCATTTTTTTTATTGGGGGAAATGTCCGAGAAAAGAAATATGATAATGAATGTAATAAGAAATATAATTCCTAAATATATAAATTTTGATTTCTTCAATTTTACTCCAATTAGTACTTACTATAATTGATTAATTATTAAACATGTCATTTGTACAGTTCAGCGCCTTATTAACAATTATCTAAGATCCCTATTTACAGTTTCGTACATACTGAAACTCATGAATATCATACACTCTAATTATTCACCCAAAAGCACAAACCATGACGATAGCCATGACTGCTCCAATTGCTGGTTCAAGAAAGCCGCTTCGCGGCCGGATGTACCATTAGGAAAATCGTACCCAATTTGTCATAGTTTTTCTACTCATTGTATTGGAGGAACAGTATGACAAAAGAAAACCACGATTGGTACGCAAAAATGGTCCGCACGCTCCGGATCAACGGCAAGAGCAGCAGAACACAACAGGCCTACACGCGAGCTGTCCGGCAACTGACCGCTCACTGCCGGAAAAACCCTGAAGCGATCAGCGAACAGGAACTGGAAGATTACTTCCTCTTTCGCAGGAATGAGAGTCAGTGGGCCCCCAAGACCCTCAATCTCTCGTATTGCGCTGTCAGGTTCTACTATCTCCACGTGTGTCACCGCGAATGGAAACTCCTTTCCATCCTCAAAGCTCAAAAAGAGGAGCGTCTGCCGCACATCCCGTCCAGAGAGACGATCCATCACATCTTCTCCTGCGTCACCACCTTCCACAACTTTGTTTTCTTCGCCACCGTCTACTCCTGCGGGCTTCGCCTGCAGGAAGCATTACACATCCAACCGGCCGACATTGATGGTCAGCGCATGATTCTGCATGTCCATCGCGGCAAAGGTTCAAAGGACCGCTACGTTCCTATCCCCTCAGAAACCCTGGTCCTGCTCAGGCGGTATTGGAAAACCCATCGCAACCGGCAGCTCATCTTTCCTGCCCTGGGGAGGGGACATACCGGAGGAGCAACCGCAACAACCCCGATGAATCGGGCCAGTGTGCAAGGGGCGCTCGCCCGCGCAGTGAAAAAAGCCGGAATCTCACACCATATCTCCATCCATACTGTTTGTTGTAGCCTGAATTTCCCTGGTTTTACCGTTTCGAATTCCCGGATGTTACCGTGAGGAATTCCCGGGAAAAACCGAGGGAGAAGCAGGGGCAGTTGAGACACCGTCCCTGATAACCACTACCCTTCGTCAATGAACTACCAACGACGACGGAGGAAAGGAAACGGTGCTCACCATGCCCCAGATACAAGATATCAGAGATATGGCTCGTGATCGATCAGTAGCCAGTATCTCCCGAAGTTTGTCCGTTGATGAGAAGACGGTCAGAAAATATTTGAACCAGGACAATTTTTCTCCACGGCCGCCTGAACGGACGCCTCGGAAATCACGCCTTGATGCCCACAAGAACCTGATTGACCAGTGGCTTCATCAAGATGAGACGCGGTGGTATAAACAGCGCCATACCGGGAAGAGAATTTATGAACGCCTTCGTGAAGAGTCGCCTGGGTTCGACTGTTCCTACAACGTTGTGCAGCGGTACGTGAAAGAGGTGCGTGGCGCGAAGCAGGAACAGCGGGCGAACCAGGAGCTGGTATGGCATCCTGGAGAGACTCAGGCCGATTTCGGTGAGGCGGATTTCATCGAACGGGGAGAGAAGATCAGAAAGAAATATCTGACTCTCTCCTTTCCTCAGAGCAACAACAGCTTTACCCAGGTGTTCGGCGGGGAGAACGCTGAGTGCGTATGCCAGGGGCTTAAGGATATCTTCACCTACATCGGCGGCGTTCCACACATCATCGTGTTCGACAATGCCACCGGCGTGGGGCGGCGAGTCGGTGAAGTGATCCGGGAAGCAAAGCTCTTTCAGCGGTTTCGGGCACACTACGGATTCTCTGTTCGATTCTGCAATCCTTACGCGGGGTACGAGAAGGGAAATGTCGAGAACAAAATCGGTTACACCCGCCGGAATATGTTCGTGCCTGAACCCGTGTTTGATAATGTCGAGGCGTTCAATTGTGATCTGTTGGACCGCCATGTGACGAAGGCCGAGGAGTTCCACTACAAGAAACTGTTGCCGATCAAGCAGCTGTATCGCGCCGATGAGCAGGCGTTGATGCCGCTTCCGGGAAAACCGTTTGATGTATGCCGGTACGAGTATGTGAAGACCGACGGCTACGGCAAGATCCACATCGATGCGCGGCACCATTATTCGACCCGTCCGGAATACGCCGGCTGGGACGTCCTGGTTGGTATTCGGGCGCACACGATCGATATCCTGGATGGAGACAAGCAGCTGGTGGTACAACACTCCCGACAGTACGGGGCAACCCGCAGCGACACGGTAGATTATCGCACCACCCTGGCGATGCTGCTCAAGAACGCCGGGGCGTGGCCCAACAGCGGCATCAGGGAGCTGGTCCCACCGCTTCTCAAGGATGTGATGGACGCTCAGCCGCGTGATGAGCTCCGGGAGACATTACGCACATTACATGTGCTCACCAACCGCTACAGCTTCGAAACGGCGCTGGAAGCCCTTGAGGAAGGCATGCGGATCAACCGGGCCACCTTCTGCGATGCCGCCGTTCTGGCGGCGAGGATCACCGAATACGGGTTGGATACCGCAGCGGAACACGGACCGGATCTGAACGTATATGATGCATTCCTAACCGGTGTGGCGGTGGTGAGATGATCGCCACTCCCCGGGACCGTGAACGAACACGACAGGAAATTGCCGGCTACAGCCGGGCCCTGATGCTTTCTACCGGCGTTACTGAACTCTGTGCGACCGAGGCCACGCCCAAACAGGAAGAGTTTCTCCATCGTGTGTTGAGCGAAGAGATGGCGCGGCGAGATCGCAACCGAAAGACGCGGCTTCTTTCGCGAGCGGGATTTCCGGTGCTCAAGAGTTTCACCGACTATGACTTTTCCGGCATTCGCTTCCCGCCGGCGTTGAGTCAGGAGGAACTGCTTAGTTGCCGGTTCATCGCCGAAAAGAAGAATCTGGTCCTCTACGGTGGAGTGGGTACCGGTAAAACCCACATGAGTCTCGCCCTCGGAATCATGGCCTGTGAGATGAGCTTGAAGGTTCGCTTCTACACAGTGACCGAACTGGTGCTCAACCTCTCCGACGCCTACCGCACCGGAACGATGGAACGACTGGTTCGTGATCTGAAACAACTGGATCTCTTGATCCTCGACGAATGGGGATACGTACCGGTAGACCGGGAAGGCTCACAGCTGTTGTTTCGCATTGTCGCCGATAGCTACGAAAGCAAGAGCCTGATCCTTACCACCAACCTGGAGTTTTCCAAATGGGGGGGCGTGTTCACCGACGAGCAGATGGCCGCAGCGATGATCGACCGACTGGTACATCACGGGCACCTGTTGATGTTCGAATCAAAAAGCTACCGGATGACCCACACACTGATGCGCCACACCGCCGTTACCGAGACGACGGAAAGAATGGAAACCCCATGACTATTACGCGGAAATGGATCGAACAATTGCGCTCCAACTGCAGGCTCCGTATCGACGCCCAGCTGGAAGAACTGATCCTTGCTCAATACGGCGTTGAACCGGAACCGTACGAGTACAGCGAGCAGGATCTCTACGAGCAGATCAGAAAACTGATCAGCCAATACAACGATGAACACGCGGTTTACCAATGACCAGCAGAACACTCGAAGCCGTAGGATTACACCCCATCACGAGCAAGTCTCCCGGCACTCAACAAAAGGAGTTAATGGCTAAGAAAATATCATAATCTATGCGTCAGATAGCAACGGTAAAACCCGGGAATTCCCCGCGGTAATTTCCGGGAAGCTATAACGGCAAAAGCCAGGATTTGTGCTTGACAGAACACAACTAGGGGGAACAATGTGCGGAAGGTTCTATATCTTCTTGGTGCTCTGGTTCTTGCTGTTGGGATCGGCTATATCCTGGGGCTTAACGCCGGCGGAAAAGATGCTAGTGGACGAACTCGAGAATACATTGATAGGATCGCAGAAAAAGATCGAGAAATTGACCGTCTCCACACTGAGCTTGTCAGAAAAACTGCAAGCCTCCAGGGAACAATCCAAGATCTTAGAGCTGAGGTGGAACTCGGCATTACAGAAAACCGAAAGCTTGGAGATCTTATCGACGGAGCTGCAGGGGACGGTCGAGAGATTATCAGCGGAGTACGAAGCCTTAATGAAGACATATCAGGAGCTCTTGGATTACTGCGAGAACTTAGAGCATCAGAATCGCAGGCAGAGAAAGTTGATTAAATTTGGTGGGGGAGCTTTAGCTGTTTCAATCGTTCTGAACGTTCTGCAGGTAGTATTGTGAGAATCTAAGTTTTTCTTGTACAACTCGACTTTATGTGATTAAAAATGTCCTCGTATTTCAGACTTCACGGGATCCATAAGAATTTAAAAACCAGTCAGAATAGAATGGCCATTATGCTATTGTGAGTTGGCTCGCTATTTTTTCTAGATTTATGGTGTTTTCGTTACGCAATAGTGACAATGAAGTCCTTACGAAAACTTAAAGGGTGATCATCTGGCTTGGTTATAATCATCGATAGGAGGTGGGGGGGATATGTAAGAAATATGATTAAAGCTTTTCTGATTGATTAGATAACGCTATTTCCCACTTATTATTTCCTGAAACTAAATCAGAATATTTTGCTTTCATGATAATGTGGCCAGGTTTTGCTACAGAATAAAGATACCGAAAATTTGTGGCGTCTCTCATTGCTTTATCAATCATATTACTGCGTTTCTTGATGGGTTTGGAATTCCTTGGTTTCGCCGTAATAAATAGTTGATCGGAATGCTGTTTATGTAATTCGATTTCAGAACATGTTGGAATGGCGTTTCTGCCCTTACGCCATGGAGTTATGATAGAAAAATTGTCTTTTCGAAGAGATTGGCCAAGTTGCTTGTGATATGCTGTTTTTGATCCATGATGAGCAACTTTGTACAACCCGCTTATATTATCAGACAAGCAATGAGATTTGAGCGCGTTATCAATTCCGCGTCTTGGGTCTGGGTGAACCTCTAAATCTCCTCCCAATAGTAGTGAACTTTTACCTATTTTAATTAGCAACGCAATCGAAAACAAATTAGGATTGATTCTATCGTCATGTAACCTTCCCCCATCAAGAATTGATTTATATGCACGTGCAATCCCTGAACAGCTAAGCCGATAATCAAGATTCCCCGGTGAAAGTGCAAAAATAGATAGCTTATTTTCGCTATTGTTGCTTTGGAAGATTGTCTCATTTTGTTTCGCGTAAATCAGTTCTAGCTGTTTCTGGTCTACGACATTGATAACTCTAAGCATTTCTCGCAGATTCCCTGACCTTCGGAAGCCTAGTTCATCAGTTATTGAATAGCTAAAAATATTAACAAACTCACGTTGTCCAAATGTGAGTGGAATTACTATTGACGCATTATCGCATTTTTCACATAACTGAGAGATCCCTCGAATATGATCATCATGCCAGTGTGTGATAATGATCATCTTCACTCTTTCTACTGTATTTACACCAACATCACTTAGGTATTTTAGTGGGAGTGATTCCTTGGTTGCGAGATCAATACATGAATCGATTACAAACCAGTTATTTTCATTATCTTTTATTAGAATAGATTCGCCATAGCTTGGTCCGATGAATACAATCTCTATTCCGTTATCGTTTTTGTGATCTTTTGCTTGCAATATCAAGGATCCTCATTAGTTGTTCTGTCTCTTTATCAGCAGTAGTTTTCTGGTGTTTATTCAACCTTAGCTTCATCTTGAATCTAATGATAGATTGGCGAACTTTGGTTTTTGAGTCGACATACGAGTATCCAATACTCCAGTAGAATATTGAACCCTTTTCTATTAGTTGCCAGTCTTTATCGGGAACTTCTTCAAAATCAAACTCAACAATCTCTTCGAGTTCATCAGGATTAGTTTGATCCAATATTCTGGCTACAAAGGTTTCTGCTTCCTTATTGACGGAGACAACGGTACCTTCCCATTTCTGTAGGGCGACTAAGCTGTTCTCTTGGAATTTTATTAGATGATTGTTGTCAGTAATATTTGCTGTATCTTCACTTACATCCTGCTGTTCACGCTTTGTCTTCGGAGCTAACATGAGTCTATCTTTCTCAATAATTTCTTGCTCTGAAGCTTCTCCTAAAGTCTGATCGTTGGGGGAAGGAGGAATCCATTCAGATTCATTATGACTGCCGGGAGTTAATGGGATTATAGTTTTACGATCAAAAAGATCGGGGGCGATCGAAGGGTCATCAACAGTTATTTCTAGTTCACTAAGCATAATCGTCTCCTTCAATTATATCTATCGGTAAATTAGAGGACAATCTCATGCAAGCATCCCATTTAGAAGAAATGACATCAAGAATTTTTCTAGGATCGTGGTTATTTTCATCTTTAAGCCATAAATCATTATTAATACTGATGAATATTCCTGTATTCGGAACTCTAGTCATTGATGGTTCTATTCGGATATTCATTGTATGGTAAAAATCTTCATAATCATAATGTTGATTAAATCTTAGACTGTTTATGTCTGGCTCAGTTGTTAATTTAGATAGGAAACTATAATTTACTAAATTTTGGAATGTAGTTCTGACATATTCTCTGTCAAATAAATCAATGTGCATATCAAAATTAATCCCTGCACGATTGACTGGGATTGTATCAAAATAAGAAAAAAGTCCAAAAACAAAATCCCTGAGCAATTCAAAAGCACTCTCATCAATAGTTTGGGCAATTAACTTAGTCCGAGTAACTTTTATATTAAGCCAGCTGTATACGAAATCAGTGATTTCTGGATGTATAATATTCACTTTTTCATCAGATTCATCAAAATCTAGTAATCCGAGTTGCTTCAACCATCTTGGCTGGAATACTGTTGGATTGAAATCACTTGCAAATACAATTGAATGCCCTTTAACCTTCATCGCATGTCTAGGCATAAATAATTCCCTCGACGATTACTATCATACAGTTAAACCCTAAAGTCTTTTAGAAAAGATAGCAAGTACTAAAGATATAATACTATATATGGCGATATAGAAATCTATATGGTTCCAGATATGGTGTGTTACAGAAATAATAACCTATATTATACCAGAATTTGTGCAATGTAACCAGAAATTCCATTATTATCCCCATAATTTATCTATTTTCTCCCAAACCCCAGCTGGAATTCTTTCGATAAGCTGCTGGTCAGAAGGATGGTCGTACCGTTGCGTCATAGCGTTGGTACGGTGCCCCATGAGACACTGGACCTCCTTCCGGTCGAGTAGTTGCAGCGCATAAGTGTTAAAGCTATGGCGGAGGTTGTAGGGGGTCCTCTCTCTCCGGTCGAGCCCGGCTCGTTCACAGCTGGCCTTGAAGTGCTTATTTGCACTTTCAGCGGATATCCCGCCGTCGGCTGCCTTCGGGGTGAAGATCAGGTCCTCCGGATCAGTGTTCTCAGTCGTAGCTTCATGGAGAAGTAGGATTTCTTCTGCGCGGCGGGGGAGGGCGACAGCTTTGGAGTATCCGGTTTTTGTTCCTTTTACCCGCTTCTTTGTCCCGGGGTCGATCTTGTGGGTGATCGCAAGTCCATGCAGAGACCGACTCCACTTCCCCCAGGTAAGAGCGCCAACCTCCTGGGGACGGAGACCGCAGGAGCCCATCACCATGAAATAAGCGGCCCATTCGAGAGTCTGCCAGATCTGCACCATCTCATCGAGTGCTGGCGGGAAAAGCTTCCGCAATTCCTCCGGGGAGAATACCTCCTGTTCTGTCTCCTCAGTATCTTTGAACCATACAATCCCCTGGGTGGGATCTCGCTCGATCAGTCCCTGGGCAACAGCCTCCTTCATTACATGGCGCAGGGAGATCAGGACTTTGTTTTTCGCATCGGCCATCAGTGGCCGTCGGTATCGCTTTGACTTGAGATCAATCAGGTAATCGTCAATATCCCGCTGGGTGATCGCGGAGAGCATGAGATTCCCAAACTCCGGCAGGATATAGTTGTCGAGGTCACCCCGCATCTTTTTCAGGTGGTTAACCGTGAAAGTTTTTCCTTTCGCCTTCATCCGTCTGAGCCAGGGGCATTTCCCGGGGATGTAGAATCTGTCTGCAAATTCCGCAAGAGTTTGTTGCTCTGTCGGAACGATGGATATTTCATAATTTGCGGCCCAGCGTTCGGCCTCTTTCAGATCGGTGGTTCCAGTGGAGATCCACTTGCCAGGCATAGCCCGGAAAGTTGCATAGTAGATATCCCCGCTCTTTGTCTTTCTGGTTTTGAAGCGGTATGGTTTTCCGCTCCCTCGTCTTCTCGGCATAATCTCCCCCTTATGCTTGTGTACCCAAAAACAAAAATCTCTACCTGAATAAATGGGTACAATGTACCCAAAAACGTGCATTTGATCAGCTATCAGGCAGAATCACTACCATTTCATGGTAAACCATAAATCCTTATCTGTAAATAATTAAGCAATAAAAAAGCCTCCCCGAAGGGAGGCGTTGACGAGCCAGAAGTCAGATTTGAACTGACGACCTACGCTTTACGAGAGCGTTGCTCTACCCCTGAGCTATTCTGGCAATGCTGATAAGCATGTGCATTTATACCCTGACCGCGTCCTCTGTTTCAAGTGAGCCCGGGTAAAAACCGCTCAGGATTAGGACCGGTTCCTTCGATAATGGAGTATAGAGGGAGGTATCCATGATTCGCGGGATTTACACCGGCGCCAGCGGCATGATTGCCCAGATGCATAATCTTGACGCCATCTCAAACAACCTGGCAAATGTGGATTTGACGGGTTACAAAAAGGACACCCCGATACACAAGGCATTTCCCGAGCTGCTTCTGCGCCGAATGAACGACGACGGGGTGTTTAAAATTCCCCCGGGATCGGTGGATCAGGCACCGGTAATCGGTACGCTGGGAACAGGGGTTGAATACAACGAAAGTTACACGGTCTTTTCACAGGGCGCCCTCAAACAGACGGACAACCCCTTCGATCTTGCCCTTGAAGGAAAAGGCTTCTTTTCCGTCGATACCCCCCAGGGCGAGCGTTACACCCGCAACGGGTCCTTCCTTGTCAGCCCCGAAGGGATTCTTGTTAATAAACAGGGACTCCCTGTAATGGGAGAAAACGGAATTATCCGCCTTAAAAAGAATAACTTTGTTGTGGACCAGGAAGGCCGTATCTGGCAGAACAGCACATTTGCCGATGATCCTGAGCGCCTTGTTTCACTGGAAGAGAACGAATGGGAGAACATTGAGCTTGTGGACCGCCTCAAGCTGGTGGACTTTCCCCGGGACAGGTACCTGAAAAAACAGGGCGACAGTCTGTGGCTGAATGACCGCTTTTCCGGAGACCCCCGCCCGGCGGGTGTTGAAGACGGTCTCCAGGTGCGGCAGGGATTCCTCGAAGGCTCCAACGTGAACCCGGTGCGCGAGATGGTGCGCATGATCGAGGTCAACCGGGCCTATGAAGCAAACCAGAAGGCCATACAGGCCCATGACCAGATGACCGATCGGCTGATCAATCAGGCCGTGCGGGTGTAGGAGGTAAATCAGTATGATGCGTTCATTGTGGACAGCCGCGTCGGGAATGACGGGGCAGCAGTTTAATATCGATACCATTTCCAATAACCTTTCCAACGTAAATACCACGGGATTCAAAAAGAACCGGATCGATTTCGAGGACCTTCTGTACCAGACCTCCCGTATTGCCGGTACCCCGGCTACGGAGCTGACTACGGTTCCGGTTGGCGTCCAGGTAGGGCATGGAACACGGGTGGCGGCAACCCAGAAGCTCCATACCCAGGGAGCGCTGCAGGCAACGGATAATGTCTCAGACCTCGCCATCCAGGGAGAGGGCTTTTTTCGTGTGCTTCTTATCGACGGCACCTACGGATATACCCGTGACGGTTCCTTCAAGATTGATTCGGAAGGACAGTTCGTTAACTCCAACGGCTACCGTCTTATGCCGGAGGTAACCCTGCCGGAAGGCTTTGTCCGGGATAGCGTCAGCATTTCCCAGGACGGCCGGGTTACGACCAAGGTTGCCGGTTCTGACGACCCCATCGAAGTAGGGCAGCTTGAACTCTACCGATTTGTGAACCCCCCCGGGCTGCAGGCAGTGGGAGAAAACCTCTACAAGGTCTCCAATGCCTCCGGGGACGCCATTGGCAGCCGTCCCGGCTTCGACGGTATGGGAAAAACAATCCACAAGTTTCTGGAAATGTCCAATGTTTCAGTGGTCAAGGAGATGGTCAACATGATCGTGGCCCAGAGGGCCTACGAGCTCAACTCCAAGGCGATTCAGACCTCAGACTCCATGCTGGGCATTGCCAACAATCTGAAGCGTTAGGTTTGATCTGAAGATTTGTAACAGGTACAGGTAGATGAAGTTTTTTCGGTATTCTGCAGCCACACTTTTTTTTCTGCTGCTCGCGGCGGGAAACGGCTGGCTCCTTGGGGAAACCTTCTATCTTGCTGATCAGGTCCGGGTGGGCAGTACTGTGCGAGTCAATGAGCTCCTGCTTGTGCCCGAATCCAGCGACTTTGGCGATGCGCCTCTTCCTGTAACAACGGAGGGGCGCTTTGTGTATCTTTCTCAAAAAGGATTGTCCCGGATTGTTCCAGGCGGAATCCCCGGGGCCCTGATCGGTGACGGAATCTGGCTGATTCCTGACAGCTTTGACGGTATGGACAGCGCTGAGCTGCATCTTTTGCTGTGGAGGATAGCATCCACACTGGGTTCTGCTGAAAAAGAGGGCTCCTCCGGGTTTTATTTTCGTGAGGCCGATCTTCCGGCTCTCTCTTCCTCTGGGGAAATTCGGATGATCCGGAGCGGTGCCCGGCGCTTCCTTGAGGCTGAAAAGGGCAGTCTGGAACCGGTACCGGTGACATTTCTGGAAAACCAGTCTGCAGAAGCTGAACGCATACCGGCGGGTACTCGGATAACCGTCTATATCTCCCGGAAGGGACTTATTATTGAGGCGGAAGGCAGAACAAACCGCGGAGCAGCGGTTGGCGAACTGGTCCCGGTAACCCTGACAAATACCCGCCGCAGGCTCAATTGCCTGCTTACAGGCTCAGGAGAAGGGGAGGTCCGACTCTGATGGGAACATGCAAAACTAAACATATGCTGCTCCTTGTAGCAGCTATTCTTTTAATCACTTCTTTCGCACAAATCTCCCGTCTCCACGCTCAGGACAATGTCCGGCTGCGGGAAATTTCGGTTGTAGAAGGCTTCCGGGAAAACCAGCTTGCCGGGCTTGGTATTGTTACCGGTCTGGCAGGCAAGGGTGATTCCCAGTCCTCACCCCTTATGCGGCGTTTTCTGGCTAACATGGTCTCAAGCTTTACTGAGCAGGTAAGCGAACGTGACATCCGCAGTAAAAACAGCGCGGTGGTACTGGTAACAGCGGACTTGCCGGCGTATGTGCAGCCGGGGGAGCGGATAAGCGCCCGGGTCTCCAGTATCGGTGACGCAAAATCCCTGATCGGCGGTGTCCTGCTGCAAACCCCCTTAAAAGGTGCAGACGGAACGGTCTATGCGGTGGCTCAGGGAAGTATTCCCGGTATCAGCGGCTCCTCCAATGATACCGTTGCCTCCCTGCCGGGAGGGGCCATTATGGAACGGGGAGTAAACTCCCAGGTGAGCGAAAACGGAACTGTGAACATTCTTCTGAAGGACCCGGATTTCGGTACTGCCGCGGCAGTTACCAGGGTCATCAGAGAAAACAGCGAGTTCGAGGTTGCCTTTGCGGATGCTGCCCGTATCAGTATTCGTATTCCCGAAGAGTACAGTGACCGAATAGTAGAGATGGTCGCTGAACTGGAGAACCTCAGCGTTCCGCCGGCTTTTACCGACAGGGTTGTAGTAAATCCCCGAACCGGCGTAGTCGTCATGGGCAAGGACGTACGTATCGGAAAGGTCGCTGTTTCCTATCAGGGATTGAAAATCAGTGTTATGGATGACGATATCTATTCCGATAAAGAGAGCGAGAGCTTTCTGATTGGTCAGCGGCCCACAGTTGAAGATTTTGTGGATCTTTTACGGGAAATAGGGGTTGATACCATGGGCCTGATAGAGATCCTGCAGGCTGTTGACCATGCGGGGGCACTCTACGGTAAACTGGAGGTAATGTAAGATGGAATTGAACGCCCTGCAGATGCTCGAGAGCTACAAACCTCTGAACACGCCGAAGGCCCCCAATGGCAAGGACGATCAGGGCCTCAAGGAAGCCTGCAAGGAGTTTGAGACAATCCTGCTGGAACAGATGCTGAAAAGCATGCGTAAAACGGTAAACAAAAGCGGGCTGATACAGGGCGGTATGGCCGAGGATATCTTTGAAGATATGCTCTATGAGCAGTATGCTCGTAAAATGTCCAACTCCGCCAACCTGGGGCTCGCGGATATGCTCTACAAGCAGCTTTCACAGAAACATACACTCCCGGAGTGATATGTATACTTTTGTATAACAAAAAGTCATTTTCCGATGTCGATAATAAGTATAACTAACCAATTACTTGCCCTGTAAACATTTATTACTATCAAAACTGAACAATGCTCGTTGGCATGAACTTTGCATGTATATGTCTGTAAGGAGAGTGCCATGAAAGCTAGAAAGGCTACCCGGAGCGAAGACTCCCTGAAGGCCTACTTCCAGCAGATTAAAACGACACCCCTCTTGAGTTTTGAGGAAGAACTGGATTTATCACGTCGCATTATGCAGGGCGATGAGCTTGCACGGGAAAAACTGATAAAGGCCAATCTGCGGCTGGTTGTAAAAATCGCGAAAGCCTATGCCTCAACGGATGTAAGTTTTCTCGATATTGTTCAGGAAGGAAATCTGGGGCTTATTAAAGCCGCCAGTAAATATGATTACAGGAAGAACGTACGTTTCAGCACCTACGCTGCATGGTGGATCAAGCAGTCCATAGTACGGGCATTATCGAATAAGAAGCGGGTGATCCGCTTGCCCCATCGCAAGGAAGAGGCGCTGAAAAAAATTCAGAAGTCCTATTACACGCTTACCCAGCGTCTGCAGCAGAAACCGACGGTAGAGGATGTAGCCCGGGATGTAGGAATGACAGCCGAAGAGGTCGGTTCACTTCTGAATGCCTCAAGCAGTATCGCTTCCCTGGACAGCGAAGAAAATTTCGAATCCGGTACCCTGATGGATATGTTTGAAGACTATACCTACGATCCGGACAGCGAGCTTATTAAAAAAAGCATGCACGAAGACACCATGCGGTTTCTTGAGCACCTGATGGAAAAGGAACGGCAAATTCTTTTGTACCGCTTCTCCTTTTACGGCGGCAAGAAATATACCCTCAAATCCATCGGTGAACGCATGGGAATCTCTCCCGAAACGGTCCGGCAAATAGAAATGCGGGCCATCCGTAAGCTCCGGGAACACGCCGACGAGCTCAGGGAGTACGTATACCAGTAGGATAGATTGACCCTTACGGCTATTATTCGTACCATTGGAGGGGATGAGACGATCCGGCTCCACGGCTACCCGGGGAAAATCAAAGACATATCTAAGTTACCTGCTTCTCGGCGCGACGGCCCTGATGCTGGGGATTTCTATTGCCCTGGTGCAGGGCTGGATTGAAAAATCAGAAGCGGTAAAGGTTGTAGCTCCCGAGACTCCGCTAAAGGTTTCGACATCGGATAAGATCGCCGAACCGGCAGAACCGCCGGAACCTGCTCCAAAGCCTTCCGCTGTGATTCCAGTGCCTCCGAAAATCTATGTTGTAATAGACGATGTGGGTAACAATCTTGCCGAGCTGGAACCGTTTCTGGCTCTGCCCATGCCGATAACCTTCGCGGTTATGCCCCAGCGGCGTTATACCCGGCAGGCGGTTGAGCGTATACAACAGGAAAAAAAGCATTATATTATGCACCAGCCGATGGAACCTGTGGGCGATGCCGATCCCGGAGTGGGGGCCATATACACAGGGATGACCAAAACCGAAATTTATGATCTCCTGAATATGAACCTGGCTTCCATGGGCGGGGCTCCGGGTATGAATAACCACATGGGATCCAAAGCAACCGCGGACAGTGAGACGATGCAGACGGTACTGAAATACCTGAAAGAACAGAATATGTTTTTTCTAGATTCGGTAACAACCGGTGAAAGTGTCGCGGGACGAATCGCGGCGGAGATTTCTCTGCCGTATATAGAAAGGAACAGCATGTTTTTAGACAACAAACGGGAACGGGATTATGTTGAACGGGCCTTACGCTCGGGATTCTCTCTGGCGGAAACCAGCGGACGGGCTGTTATGATCGGCCATGTCTGGGACGAGCATCTGGCAGAACTGCTGCTGGAACTCTACCCTGAGTTCACCGATGAGGGCTTCAGCTTTGACGATATCGGATCCATGATTTACCTGGGACGGCAGGATGTGGACGAATGAATGTTCTGGGCATCGAGACCTCCTGCGACGACTGCAGTATTGCCGTTGTTGAGGATGGCCGGCGCATCCTCAGCAGTATTGTCGCAACCCAGATAGATATACACCGCCCCTTTATGGGGGTCGTGCCGGAAATCGCTTCAAGGACCCACACGGAGTGGATTCACGATACCTTCAGCGAGAGTCTGCGTCAGGCCGGGATGACTGCAGAAAAGCTCGACGGCATTGCGGTGACCAGCCGGCCGGGTCTGGTGGGCTCGCTGCTTGTGGGACTCTCCTTTGCCAAAGGGCTGGTACTGGCCCTGGGTATTCCTTATACCACGGTGAACCATGTTAAAGCCCACCTCTACGCGCCTCAGCTGGAACGGGAGATACCGTACCCTTTTCTGGGGCTCCTGGTCTCCGGAGGTCATACCATGATCTGCCGGGTCGACGGGGTTGACGATATCCGGGTAATGGGTACGACCATTGACGATGCCTGCGGTGAGGCTTTCGACAAGGTCGCCAAGTACTACAACATGGGATATCCCGGCGGGGTGGCTATTGACCGCCTGGCCCGAAAGGGAAACCCCCAGGCCTTTGCCTTTCCGGGACCGAATCTGCACAAAGGGGACCACCGTTACGACGTCAGCTATTCGGGACTCAAGAACGCGGTAATCAACCAGATCGACCAGTTCTGGGACGGGGTCTCAGAGAAGTCTGTGGAGAATATTGCAGCATCTTTTCAAAAGAGGGCAATCGATATTCTGGTTAAACGCCTTCTCAGGGCTGCTGAAGATACAGGACTTGAGAGGGTTGTTGCAGGAGGCGGGGTGGCTGCTAACAGCTACCTGCGTTCCAGCCTTGCTGATGTGAAGGGCCTTGAAGTGCTGTTCCCACCCCTGGACCTCTGTACGGACAACGGTGCGATGATCGCCGGTCTTGGTTATCATTACCTGAAAGAAGGCCGGTTTTCGTCTCTCTCGGAAGCCGCTTCCGCAAGGGTCGAGGGGTTTCGTAAAACCTATCCTTGAAGCTTTTGAACAACAGAGAAGGGACTATAAATCGTCTATATCGTCGTCATGAAGCTCCGGGCCTTCTCCCCGCAATCGGGAAATCAGGTCGGACGCCAGAGTATCGATCTTACTGCTGAAATCCGACTGCGGCGCGAGCTCAATCAGGGGAGAGCGGCGAATAAGGGCCGTCCGCGCAGACTCGTCGTAGGGCAGAAAGGCTAGATACTCCATTTCTATACCGATGTTTTTGCGGCTGATGTCCCTGAGCTTTTTACCGATCTGCAGATCATAGTCCGAGCGTCCCATATTCACGACTACCCGGGGAACAAGCTTTTTCAGGTTCTGCTTGAGGTTGAGCCCTGACTCGGGATTGATGGCGTGAAGGGCGTCAAGAAGATCGTAGAGGGATCCTTCGCCGCCTTCAATCTTTGTGCCGACAAACTCCTGTACCATGGCGCGTTCGCTGGATTTGGCAGGAAAACTGCGCTGCATGAGCCGGAAAACCGCGGTCTTTAAAAAGGAATAGGCGTTCAGAATGGAGGTAGGTTCCCCGGTAGTGACGATTAAACCGGACCAGGAGGAGAGAAAAAAGTCCACCGTATTGTAGGAACTCCCGGCCCCAAGATCCAGCAGCACTATATCCGCCACAGAGTTCTGCAGTCCCTTGATTATCTTCTGCTTGGTAAAAAAAGGAAGATTCGCGGTCCCTGGCAAAAGAGAATCTCCAGGTATTAAGAAGAGCCCGGGATATTCGGTCGGCAGAATACACTCTTCAAGGCTCTTAGCCTGCTTGTATATATAGCCGCCGATTCCGGTATGCTTGTTTTTTACGCCGATAAAGGAGTGCAGGTTTGATCCTCCCAGGTCCAGATCCACCATTATTACGGTTTTTCCTTTCCTGGCGAGACTTAACCCGAGATTGGCGGTGATCAGGGACTTCCCGACCCCTCCTTTTCCGCTTGCAACAGGGACTAATGATACCACGGTCTTCAGCATAGGAGAGAAGCCTGCTCTTGGCAAGGCACATTTTTGTTTTTTGATAACTGTTCTTGTTGCACTCACCTCTCTTTCATGGTACGAATTTATCGGGGACCATCTTTTTCATTGAGGAGAAGAAAACAGTGGACAAAAAAGATTTGATTAGCAAAGCCAAAGAATATATAGAGCAGGAAAAACACGACTATTTTCGTCAGGAGATGGAAGACCTTCTTGCAGCGGAAAAGTGGGAAGAACTCTCCGACCGCTTCTATACCCAGCTCGCCTTTGGTACCGGGGGATTGCGGGGTGTTATCGGCGGCGGCTACAACCGCATGAATCCTCTGATGATCCGGCGGGCTACCCAGGGGCTTGCCTGGTACATAAAGGAGAACTCCGGCTCCGATAAGCCCTCCGCTGCCATAGCCTACGATTCCCGACGATTCAGCCGTGATTTTGCCGAAACCGCGGCCAGGACCCTCTGTGCCAACGGCATCAAGACTTATTTATTCAGCTCCCTTCGTCCAACACCGGAGCTCTCTTTTGCTATGCGCCGCCTTGGGTGTACATCGGGTATTGTTATTACCGCCTCTCACAATCCAAAGGAATATAACGGCTACAAAGTCTATTGGGACGACGGCGGACAGATTATCGCTCCCCACGATCAGGGCATAATCGAAGAGGTGCGGTCTGTTGAGGGCGATGTCCCCGATATGGAGCTCGACCAGGCAAAAGAGGCAGGACTTCTGGTAGTTATAGACAAAGAGATTGATGACGCCTTTGCAGAGCTGGTTAAATCGTACAGTTTTCGGCCGGAACTAATGAAGGAGCGGGGAAAAGAGCTTAAAGTAGTTTTTACGCCCCTCCATGGAACCGCCACCATGATGGTAGAACGGGTCCTGGGTGAGGCGGGTATCCAGGTTGTTACCGTCCCGGAGCAGCGGGAACCTGACGGGGAGTTCCCCACTGTGGAGTTTCCGAATCCGGAAGAAGCCTCGGCAATGAAGATGGCCCTGGACCTGGCAAAGAAAGAGAAAGCCGACCTGGTGATGGGTACCGACCCGGATTGTGACCGTCTGGGAATAGCGGTTCCCGATGAGGGTGGTAAGTATGTTCTGATAAACGGTAACCAGCTCGGCTGTCTGCTGGAGGACTATATTCTGCTGTCTCATAAAGAGGCTGGCAGCATGCCGCCCCAGCCGCGGGTAATCAAGACCATTGTGACAACGGAGCTGCAGCGCCTGATTGCAGAAAGCTACGGGGCAGAGACCTATGATGTACTTACCGGCTTTAAATATATTGCCGACCTTATGAAAAAATTTGAGTTCACCGATGAGGATTACGTCTTCGGCGGTGAAGAGAGTTACGGCTACCTTATTGAGACCGAGGTTCGGGACAAGGACGCGGTTTCCGCTGCCTTTTTAACTGCGGAAATGGCCCTCTACAACCGTTCCCTCGGGCGCTCGGTACTGGACCATCTGAACGATATTTACCGCAGGTTCGGACTTTTCCGTGAAAGCCTGATCTCCGCCTATTTTAAGGGGCAGCAGGGACTGTCGATTATGGGAGAACTGATGGATAAGCTGCGGAAAGAATCTCCGGAGGCAATCGGCGGGTACAGTGTTACTGCTGTTAAAGATTATCTGTATGGAACAACCTGCTATATGGAAGAAGGGGAGAGTGACGACAATATCGATTTGCCCTCTTCCAATGTGCTGCAGTTTCTTCTGGAGACCGGGGCCGTGGTGACTGCCAGGCCTTCGGGAACAGAGCCGAAGATCAAGTTCTACGCCTCCTGCCGTTCGGCGGCCGGGGTTCCTCTTGACCAGGCAGAAAAGGATGTTGCAGCTCAGCTTGCAGCTATTCGGGAGGAGCTGGAATCCTGGATACCGGATTAAGACAGCTTATCTGCGACGCAGCCGCCGGGCCCGCAGGGCCTGGTTGAGCTGTTCTCGCACCCGGGTTTCATCCAGGACTCCCCGGTCCATCTGCTCCTGGGATTCCCGCAAAAAACGTTCTTCCATATCGTAGAGTTCATCCCCCAGGGTCCCCCGCCAGATCAGTTCCGTAAGAAGCCGGGGATCCTCGCGGTACGTTAGAAGTCGTTCCGCCATCTGCATGCTCAGGTACCAGCGAAGATCATCTATCTCCAGATCATATTCTTTTAGAAGTTCCCGTATGTTCACACTCATGGTTTTCGAGTATGCATCGGGCAGGAGTAATTACTCAAGGCTGTACAGGCTCTTTTTCATGGAGCCAAAAACGGATGGATATTTTTACGATGCGGGCCGGAGGAAAAGTCCGTAAGGCTGTAGGCAAAATCTTCGAAAATTCGGCGGCTGAACCTGCCGGTATCAACCTCTTCTTTAAGAAGTTTCAGCGCGTTTATCGGCAGCATGGAGTTACGGTAGGGTCGTTCATCATTGGTAATGGCTTCGTAACAGTCAATAATGCTCAGAATCTGTCCGATTTCGGAGATATCTGTCGTTCCCTTGGGATACCCGCTTCCATCGAGTTTTTCATGGTGTTCCAGGGCACCAGGAAGGGCGCTGAGCAGTTCTGAAGAATAGGTAGCCAGAATCCCTGCACCTATTTCGGGATGTTCCTTCATTATTTGAAACTCCGAGTTGCTCAAGTTTCGAGGCGCAGTCAGGATTTCACGCGGAATTTCGGTCTTGCCAACATCGTGCAGCAGCGCGGAAAGGCCAATGGTAATTGTCTCCTGTCGTGAACGGCCGGTGTAAAAACAGTATCCCACGGTAAGAGCCATAACGTTAATGGAGTGGATCGCAGTGGTGTAGTCTGTGCAGGATATCAGCGCCAGGTTCTTGATGACGCTTGGCTGCCGGGAGTAGCCAGCCACAATTGCTTCCATGGCCTCAGGTACAATTGCCAGATTACCTGCCCGGGGCTCCGCCAGGGTCTCGTCGATGATACTGATCAGCTCTTCTTTAACCTTCCTGGTCCCCTGGTTTATGATGCTGTTGGAAAAATTATTACTGAATCCCCGCTGGGCTTCCTGCAGGGCCCGGATTTTGTCATCAGGTTTAACATACAGGTCCCCCAGGCAGGGTTTTTCCTTGAGGCTTTCATCGGTGAATTTCATCCCCGCCGGCTTATAGAGTACAATCTTCCCATAGGGGTTTTTAAAAAAGAGTTCAATGTTATCGTAGTATTTCAGGTTCGAGGTCCGGACTTTGACCCATTCCTGTTCAATTAACGGTAATCTGCTCATTTGTTCATTTTCTGTACTCAAAATATACCCTATACCGCAGGAGAGAGCAAAGAGAAAAACAGGATTTCCGGCACATTCGAAAAAAAGCGCCCACCCAATGGTTACCACCGGGTTTTTACTACAGAAACAGTGTTGTGAAATTATGTAAGTGTTCTTTTTGCGTTTAGTCTCCCGTAAACTCCACGGTAAAGGCGGTACCGTTATCTCCGCTGTAGCTTAAGGTGCCGTCCAGCTGGGCAGTCAAAAGCTGTACCAGCCGCATTCCCAGGGAAGAAGAGGATTCGAGGGAAAAATCATATCTTAGACCGACGCCGTTATCCCGTACCGTAAGAATGATCGTGTCGGTTTCTGTTTTTCTCTTTAAGGATACAGTAATTTTACCTTCCGCCCGGCTTGTAAAGGCATGCTTTATAGCATTGGTTATAAGTTCATTAATCAGGATGCCGCAGGGAACAGCCCTGGTTATTGTGAGCTGAATGTCTTCCAGGTCAAAACTGGTTGTGATTCTTGAACTGCCCCCGGCAAACGATTTGCCCAGTTCTCCAATCAGCCGCCGAATGTAGGTGGACATGATTACACGGGACACGTTTCCGGTGTTGTAGAGGGAGTCATGAATCAGCGACATGGAGTGAATGCGGTTTGACATGTCGACAAAGGACTGTCGTGCGCTTTCCGTGGAACGGACCTCCCCTTTTTGCAGATTCAGCAGACTGGCCACAATATTCAGATTGTTTTTTACCCGGTGGTGAATCTCCTGTATCAGTATTTTCTTGTCTTCGATCTCCTGATGCAGGGCTGCCTGGGCTTTCTTCCGTTCCGTTATATCCCGGATAATACCGATGTTGCCGATGATCCTGCCGTTATCATCGAGAAGTGCCGGAACCCCCACCTCAGCCGGAAATACCGATCCGTTCTTCCGCTTAAGGGTGACTTCCAGGACAGTTTTTATTCTTTCACTGAAATTTTCAGACAGCCAGTTTCCAATCCTTTCATGATCACTGTTCAACGCATACAGGACGGATGTCTCTTTGCCGACTAATTCGTCAAGTTCGTAGCCGAACATGCTGCGCGTAGCCGGCTGGTTGGCGTTTACTATATGCCGTTGGTCGTCGGTAATCAGAATGACATCGTGAATGCTGTTAAAAAGGTTTTTGTATTGCAGCTGCTCCCATTTTGCCTTTTGAGAGAGAGAGAATAACTGCCTGGTTAAAAGGACTGCGCCGCCGCCGGTAAATACAGCTATAATCAGGGTCATGAGGGAAAAAGGCCACATCAACTTGAAATGCTCATTAAACCAGCCTGCACGCGGCACTACCAGCATCTGCCAGACTTCGTCAGAGATATCCATCTTGAGATGTACCGGTTTTCCTGCAGGTTCCTGACCGTAGAAAATCCGTCCTTCCGCATCCTGCATGGCAATTTCTATGGTTTCCGCTTTGTCCAGGCTGCTTTCCTGATAGATGGGGGGCATGTCAAGAACAATTACAGCCAGACCCCAGAACCTGTCATTCTTGAAAACTGCTTTGCGGGCTATCAGTCCCTGACCGCCCTGCCTTAGTTCGTAGGGGCCGCTTATAATCAGTTCACCTGTTTCAAGAGCACGCTGTATATCCCGTTGAACCTCCAGACGGGGATCTGAAAGAAGATTATGACCTGCAACAATCTCGTTATCCTGCAGGGGATACACATATTTCTGGATTCCCCCGGGAGCAATCGAGATATTGCGTATTCCTTTCTTTCCATCATAGATTCCAGCGGCAAAGTCATTAAAGACCGCGGCAATTGTCTTTTCCGGGACCGCACCGGCAAAGGAACACAAACCTTCAACCAGGGCAAAGCGCTCTTTTATTACCCCCTGAATAGATTCCTGGAAAGGCAGGGCCAGTTGAATAATGTGGTTACGGGTCTGCTCCTTTACCAGGGCATAGCACCATGAATTTATTACGGTCCATGCTGCACCGACAGCGAGAATAATTATCAGTAAAACCAGGGAGAGTGTTTTTATATCGTTATTACTTTTCATTGCAAAAGACAGGTACTCCTGCGCTGCCCCCGATTCCATACCAGGTAAAGGCATTTTTAATATTTTTGTCAGTATATCACTGATCCTCTGATCTGTGCTGACGGAATTTGGTGACAGCGAAAGTGGAATATGGTAGCCTCTGCAGGAATATGGAAAAGGCATTTTTGTCCGTTATATTGGTTTTCATCCTTTGTCTCGGCAGTATTGCCCTCCGGGCAGATAAACCGGGTACCGCAACCATGGATTATTACGGTGAAATCGGCTGTGCCCACTGCGACATGTTTGCCGAAAAGGTCCTGCCAGCGGCGGAAGAGGCAGCCGGTATTAACGCGGAGGCGAACTATTACGATATCCTGTCTAAAGACGGGTATGAACGCTGCGAGGAAGAGTTGGCTGAGAGGGGGTACTCCTTCAAAGTTTTTCCGGTACTTGTCATCGGGAATAATGTTTACCAGGGAAACAGTGCTATCGAAAAGAATTTACCTGAAGAATTGAAGTTCTTTGCCGAATACAGTGAGTACCGGCCCCGGTTCCCCGAGGTTGCCGGAGCCGTACGGTCGTCTTCTTTCAGGCTCGCGGTAATCCCTGTTATTCTGGCCGGCCTCATTGACGGGGTTAACCCCTGCGCCTTCGCGACGATGCTCTTTTTTATCTCCTGGATAGCCGCCAGAGGAGGAGGGAGGATGCGTTTGCTCTTGTCCGGCGGGGCCTTTATTGCCGGAGTTTTTCTGGCGTATCTGGGAATCGGCTTTGGGCTGCTCGGATTCATGCGGACCGCGTCGGGACTGGATGTCGTACGGCATGGCGTTCGCTACCTGTTCAGCATCCTGGCCCTGATTTTCGCCCTGTTCTCACTTCGCGACGCCCTGCTCGCCAGCAAGGGAAATGCTGCACAAATGGTGCTGCAGCTGCCGAAGGGACTCAAACGGCGGATACACTCCGTAATTCGTGAGAACCCATCCGGGACCACTACCTTTCCGCTGCTGCTGGTTTTCTCTTTTACTCTTACCGGAGTAATTGTCGCGCTGCTTGAACTGGCCTGTACCGGGCAGATCTACTTTCCTGCCATCGCCTATATGGTACAGTCCGGCGCAGGAAATGGGCCGCAGGTTTTCTGGCTGTTGTTATACAACCTCGCTTTTATTCTGCCCCTGGCTGGGATCCTTGGTCTGGCCATTGCCGGAGTGAAGCAGCAGCGTGTACGCGAATGGTTCAGCCGGCATATTGCAGCGGGTAAGCTGTTCATGGCGCTGCTTTTTTTTCTGCTGGCGGCGCTTATCTGGGTCAGCGGGGCCTGACTTTTCAGCCACTGCATCTTTGCCTGCTTCTGTTGATTGACATACAGTACGACAGATACTATTTTTTATCTGATGGTCGCTAAGGATGTAGACTGGATGATAATTTTCAAGGCCCTGTCCGATGAAAAACGTCTCAGGATGATGCTGCTCCTTGCAAAGTATGACTCAGGGCTGTGCGTCTGTGAGATGACCGATGCTTTACAGCTGCCTCAGTATGCTATTTCCAGGCAGCTTTCAATTTTGCGTAAGGCAGGTTTGGTTACAACAAAAAAGAATGGTCTTTGGGTATACTATTATCCGGCAGATACACACCCCATTTTTACAGACCTTCTGCGTTGTCTGAGTGAAAGCGGCGGGTTCTCCTCCATCGGTGAGGACATGTCTCGTCTTGAAAAGCGGCTGTTGCTGCGGGAGGACGGTATGTGCGTTATCGGATTCTCCCAAGACCAGCAGAATGGAGAAGGCTGCAACGCCTGTTGACTGCTTCCTGGGTTATTATACCCGCGGATTTTCCATAATGAGGCTGTAATGCTGCAGTTTCTGCTCCATCAGCGGAGTCAGGCGCGCCACCGCGTCGATCACGCAGGGACACATTAAAGTGTAAAAAACCTGGTTGCCCTGCTTCTCGTCCCGTACTATGCCGGCGCTTTTGAGAATGGAGAGGTGTTTTGAGACTGTAGAGGTATCGACGCCTATCATTGCGGTGAGCTCGCAGACACAGTAGGATTTCCTGCCAAGGGCTTCAACAATAAGAAGCCGGGAAGGGTGCCCGAGGGCTTTTAATACACCTGCGAGCTCGGAGATACGCTGTTTGTTTGGAAGGCCCTTCAATATATCCTGTTCAGGTTTTACACAATCCATGTACCGAATATAACCAATGAATCCGTCTTTGGCAAGAAAGCCAAATAACCTATGCATCGTTTATTATTGACAATATGCCATGCTGCGTTTGTTACCGGCATGGAAAATCACGATCATCATGGTGTTGAAGAGTTGTCTGGCCACCGTATGACCGCGGTAACAGGCCTGAATCTGATTATCACCGCGGCGGAAATAGTCGGTGGGGTTCTTTCCGGAAGCCTTGCGCTGCTTTCGGACGCCCTGCATAATCTTAATGTTCATACATGGCGTTCCGACCAAAAGACTGTTTATCTTGAAGCCCATGTTGAGGTACGGGATATGCAGGTGTCCGAAACAATGGTGATATATAATAAAATAATTCGGGAACTAAAGAAAAGATTCGCTATCGGCCATGCGACCATACAATTTGAGACGGACTATTGTGACGATAAGGAAATCGTACGCCTGGAGCAGGATAAAGCGAAAGAATAACGACAGTATACGCTTTACCGCTAACGGTTGATAACTCTTTCTGAGTGACTTGACTCTAATTTTATGTTTGGCTATATTGCCAAAAGAACCCATAGCAAACAATTCAATGGAGGTCACGATGAAAATTCAGATACTCGGCTCAGGGTGCCCAAAATGCAAGATGCTGGAACAGCAGGCCCGTGAGGCGATGAATGAAGCCGGGATCGAGGCGGAAATCGTCAAAGTAACGGATATCAACGACATTATGGAAATGGGTGTCATGATAACCCCGGCCCTGGCCGTCGACGGTGATGTTAAAAGTTCCGGCAAGGTCCTGAACAAGGATCAGATAATCCCCATGCTTCAACATGTGGAATAAAGTCAGGCTATGGCTAAAAAGGAGTTCTCCCCAAATACTCTTCTGCTGATTACAGCAGCAGTTTTTCTGTTTGCCTATTTTGTGCCCTTCGATGCCCCCCGGGTAGCCGGCGCGATTCAGGAGGCTTTTTTAATGCTTTCGGAATACGCCCGGCAGCATGTGCTTCTGTGTGTTGTTCCGGCCATGTTCATTGCCGGGGCCATTACGGTTTTTCTGAACCAGCAGGCGGTCATCCGTTATTTGGGGCCGTCGGCTCCCAAGCTGCTGGCCTATTCGGTAGCCTCGGTTTCGGGATCCATTCTTGCGGTCTGTTCCTGTACCGTACTGCCTCTTTTTAAAGGTATATACAAAAAAGGGGCCGGACTGGGGCCTGCGGTCTCCTTTCTCTATTCGGGCCCCGCCATCAATATCCTGGCAATTGTCCTCTCCTACAAGGTATTCGGATGGAAACTCGGTCTTGCCCGCATGATCGGTGCGGTTCTGTTTGCCTTTGTCATCGGAAACCTGATGCAGATGATCTACCGCAAAGAAGACGAAGCCCGCCTTGCGGATGAACGGATGTTTTCCTATGCCGGGGATCAGGAAGGCGGACGAAGCCTTGCGCAGATGATTGTCTATATGGTCTCCATGGTGGGGATTCTTGTTTTTATTAACTGGGCCCCGTCCCAGGGAGCTTCTGCGGTGTGGGATTTTATCTTCGTTAACAAATACTGGATTACCGCCGTATTTGCCGTTCTTTTAATCTACAGCCTGGTGCGATGGTTTACCAAGGATGACCTGGTTGAATGGACCGTCGCTACCAGGGATTTCAGCCTGCAGATTCTACCCTACCTTTTTGGCGGAGTACTGATCGCCGGGTTCCTGCTGGGACGTCCGGGGCATGAGGCCCTTATGCCCACGAGCTGGGTAGCTTCCCTTGTTGGGGGAAACTCGATTGGGGCAAACTTTTTTGCCTCCATTGCCGGTGCCTTTATGTACTTTGCCACCCTTACGGAGGTTCCCATAGTCCAGGGACTGCTGGGAAGCGGTATGGGAGACGGTCCGGCCCTGGCTTTGCTTCTGGCCGGACCCAGCCTTTCCTTACCCAACATGCTGGTTATTAATGGAGAGCTTGGTCTGAAAAAGACTGCCACCTATGTGCTGCTGGTCATTATTCTTTCAACCGCAGCGGGAATCCTGTTTGGTGCTGTGGTCTGATACCTCGAACGTTACGAATAGACGGAATCTGGTGTCTGGTTCTGGCCATTTATTACTGGTGTGATAAGAATTGACATCGCTGCAGATACTGGGTAGTATTATATGGCGATATATGCATATAGATTGGAGGTAATCATCTATGTCGACCATAGGAAAGAAGCGGATAAGCTTTTTTGAGAAATATCTTACTCTATGGGTTGCCCTTTGTATTGTGGCCGGCACCCTGATCGGCAGGTTTCTGCCGGCGATACCGGAATTCCTCTCTACTTTGGAATATGCGCGGGTCTCTGTTCCTGTGGCCATTCTTATCTGGCTCATGATATATCCCATGATGCTGAAGATTGATTTTACCAGCATTGTGAACGCCACAAAAAAACCGAAGGGGTTGACGGTGACCACCGTAACCAATTGGCTGATAAAACCCTTTACCATGTACCTTATTGCGTACTTTTTTCTGAAGGTTCTTTTTAAACCCTTTATCAGCGACTCTCTCGCTACTGAATATGTCGCAGGGGCGGTACTGCTGGGCGCGGCTCCCTGTACGGCCATGGTGTTTGTGTGGAGCTATCTCTCCGACGGGGACCCCGCCTACACGGTGGTCCAGGTAGCGGTTAACGATTTAATCATTTTACTTGCTTTTACCCCGATCGTCGCTTTTCTGTTGGGGGTAAGCAACATTCAGGTGCCGTATGACACCCTGCTTCTTTCGGTGGTCCTGTTTGTAGTTGTACCCCTCGGCGGAGGATACATTTCACGGAGGCTGATTATCGGACGCCGCGGAGCCGACTATTTTGAGAAGGTGTTTCTCAAAAAGTTCGATAATACCACCATCGGAGGACTGCTTCTGACCCTGATTATCCTCTTCTCCTTTCAGGGAGAGATAATCCTGAACAACCCGCTGCATATTGTACTGATCGCTGTTCCTCTTGTAGTACAGACCTTCCTTATTTTCGGCCTTGCCTACGGCTGGGCAAAACTATGGAAACTTCCGCACAAGATTGCCGCACCCGGCGCCATGATCGGCGCAAGCAACTTCTTTGAGCTCTCTGTAGCGGTGGCTGTAAGCCTTTTCGGGCTGCAGTCGGGCGCTGCTCTGGCCACAGTTGTGGGTGTACTGGTGGAAGTACCGGTTATGCTGGCCCTGGTAAAGATAGCTGTTTCCACTCGGAGCGCTTTTCCGGCACAGGGCTGAGCGGTCATACGTGATAATATGGATTATGGAGTAAACAAAATGGACAAGAAACCTGTAGATGTGTTGTTTATCTGTGTGCACAACAGTGCCCGCAGCCAGATGGCGGAGACCTTTCTCAACGATCTTGGCAAAGGAAGGTTCAAAGCTGTAAGCGCAGGGCTTGAACCCGGTACACTGAATCCTCTGGTGGTCAAAGCGATGGCGGAGCTTGGCTACGATATCTCCGGCAACTCTACCAACAGCGTTTTTGACTATGCCAAAGAAGGCAGGTCCTTTGATATTGTGGTGGCCGTCTGCAGCAAGGAGGCCCAGGAGCGCTGCCCCATATTTCCGGGAAAGGGAACCCGCCTGCACTGGCCCTTCGACGATCCCTCATCCTTAAGTGGCAGCGAAGAAGAACGCCTGGCCGAAACCAGGCGGATCAGGGACGATATAAAAACAAAGATTATTGAGTTTATAGCCGAGTATTCCTAAGACCGTTTCTTCGGGAAACCTGCTGCATTACTATATGGTAACCAGCTCGTATTCCTTGTTTCCGATCCCCATGCTTACCGCGTGGTCGATGGCTGACCTCCAGTCGGTCTCGGGGCTTGTATCGGTAAAGTGGTCATTATGCCGGGATCCATGCTTCTCCAGCAGGCTTCCGGCAGTCACGGGCTGCCGGTTTACCGCATCGGCACAGGCCACATCCAGGGCTACCGGGTCAAAGGAGGCGAACATCCCCACGTTCGGCACAATGGGAATATCGTTTTCCGAGTGGCAGTCGCAGTAGGGGGATACGTCGATAACCAGGTTAATATGAAAATGGGGTTTGCCGTGCAGTACTGCCCAGGTATATTCCGCCATTTTTCTGTTCAGAATATCGTTGGACTCGTCCGAGGCGGGCTGCACCGCGTCTGTGGGGCAGACCCCGATACAGCGGCCGCAGCCGACGCACTTTGTATGGTTTATAAGGGCGGCACCGTTGGTAATGGTAATCGCATCGTGGGCACAGTTGCGGACACAGGCCCCGCAGGCTATGCATTTAGAAGAGATTACATGGGGCTTGCCGCTGGAGTGCATCTCCATCTTGCCTGCCCGGGAACCGCAGCCCATGCCGATGTTTTTTATGGCCCCGCCGAAACCGGTAAGCTCGTGTCCTTTAAAGTGACTCAAGGAAATAATTATGTCCGCGTCCATGACAGCCCGGCCGATTTTTGCCTCTTTTACATAGCTGCCCCCCTGTACGGGAACAAGGGCCTCATCGGTGCCTTTTAGTCCGTCAGCTATAAGAATATGGCAGCCTGTGGAAAAAGGGGAGTAACCATTAATATAGGCGGTCTCCAGATGGTCCAGGGCGTTTTTTCTGCCCCCCACATAAAGGGTATTGCAGTCCGTAAGGAAGGGGCGTCCGCCGAGATTCCTGATTACATCCGCCACGGTTTTGGAATAATTCGGACGCAGGAACGCCAGGTTTCCCAGCTCTCCAAAGTGTATCTTTATGGCAGCATATTTTCGTTGAAAATCAATCTCTTCGATTCCCGCTTTTTTAATCAGCCTCTCAAGCTTCTGCTGCTGATTTTCCCTTGCTGTTACATGCATGTCTGTAAAATATACGGTTGATTTTGACATGAGTAATGTTTCTCCTGAGCTTATCTTATTTCGTACCGCTATCCACTATAGCATATTATCCCTCCTTTTGCATGGACGCCGCCGAACCCATGTTCCATTGTGTAAGCTATCCCCTGACAGAACCCGGAACCGAGAATGCGGCCCGGGGGCGGCCATGGCTATTACCGCATTCATACCGTAATCGCCTCCCAGTCAATACTCTCCGGCCGCTTAGCGTCCGGCGATCTTGCCGCACCCCCTTCACCGGGGCTTGTAGCCCCGGACCCCGGCATCAGATACCATTCCCATCGGGCAGAACGCAGTCGACGCACAGGTCATCACTCGCCAGTCCCAGCCGGACCAGCAGGGCGAAGATACGACAGCCAGCGCAGAAGCGGACAGCCCATTCCAGAAAAGAGAAGAGGGCAAGAACTGCAAGCAGCAGCGCCGCACCCGGCTCAATCTGTACGAAAAGCAGAAGACCTGAGGCAAGGGAGATGAAGGCCCCGATTCCAGCGGCGAAACGTTTTGGTTTTGCGCTGATCAATCGCGGACGAAAGCTGAAAACCTTTCCGGCAAGGGCCTTTGCCAGCGCCGCGGTCAGGCTGATCTTTCCCAGTCCCGCCGAACGAAGGGTAAAGTCGGCCAGCAGAAAAGCCAGAATCCAGAAGGATGCCGGGGTATGGCCCCGCAGCACAAGAGCCAAAGCTGCAAGGGAGAGAACAAACACCTGTATCGCGATACCCCGGATAACTCGCTCATTTACCATTTGTGGCTGGCGGGATGTTCCTTGATTTACACGGTTATTCATAGTATTCTAATCATAATGAAATACTACTAAAAAAGTCAAGTTAATAGGGTTTTTAAGTATTTTATAGAAGGTTTTCACGCCCTCTCTTTCCCGGTAGTATACTCTCATGGCACCCTCAGCTTTTCCCAGTGAACTCGGTAAAGATGACCGTACAGTCGGCAAACGCTATCTACGGCGATTTGTAATGCTGAACGGGATTTCCATCGCCTTTCTCATGAACGATATTTTAATACTCTACGGTATCCGCAACGGATTAACCGATCCTCAGCTTGCAGTACTTGCCTCGTTTATGCATTTGACCATGCCCTTTTTACTGGTAGGTAAACTGCTGATTCCCCGGCTCGGACTCGCCCGCACCTGGGGAGACGCCTGGATTCTGCGCTACGTATTCGGCTCTGTTCTTATTGCCGCTCCCTTTATGGCAGGACGCTTCCCCCAAAGTTTTGTAGCAGCCACGGTTTTACTGGGGGCCTTCGGTTTTGCCATGTTCCGCAGTATCGGCATAGTATGCCAATACCCCGCTTACCGGAGAGGTAACAGTCTACGAGGAACGGGGAAGTTTTTTATCCGGTAACTGGGTACGATCCCAGACGGCCTATTTCTTTTCCGTTACCATAGTTGTCCTGCTCATGCGCTTTTTTGACAAGGTGTGGGTGGGTATACCAGGCTGTTATCGGTCTCGGCTGCCTGGTCGGTTTCTATGCCAGCCGTCAATTGATAAAAATCCCCGAGTCATCTGCCCCCAGCCAGTCCGCTGCCGCTCCTTTGAGCGAATCATTCAAGCTGCTGAAAACGCGGCGAAAGTACCGACGGCTCCTCGGAGGCTGGGCGGCAGGTATATCCTCCTTTGTGATGTGACTCGCGTCTTCGTTGCTGGAAATTCCATGCGTTATAAAGTGCGCGAACACGAAATGGCGGACGTTTCAAACAGTATAGCCCTTCATGGTGTTTATCCTCAGAAACTGACCCGCACTCCCAGGTTTACCTCCGTGGCGTACAAATCAACTCCGTCCAGAGCCGAGACACGACCGTCGTACTCGCTGCCGCGCTTGCCGAAGGGAACCGTCGCGGAGGCGGTCAGCTCCATGTTGTCGCGTATGTCGTAGATAACCTCATGCGTCAGAACCACACTTCCGTCGCGCAGATTCCCCAGGGTGCCGAAGGTCAACTCCCAGAATTCGGCAACGATACCGGATGCGTAAAGGAACAGATAATCGCGTCCCATGGTTATCGCGCGGCCGGACAGCACGCGCGAGGGGTCGTAGCTATCTTTATGCGCTGCGCCTCCGCCCAGATGAGCATATTCGACTTTGAACGACACATCGTTGCGGGTGATATATTCCAACCCGACCACCGTATCCAGGGCGCGTTCCAAGGAGTAAGCGGAATCACGCGTCGCACCAAAGTCGATCTCGTTGCCGGTTTGAGGCAACGCCAGTGCAGCTTCGACATACGCACCCAAGGGCCCGATATTGCCGATCGCATCGGCACCCAGCCGGTAGTCGACCTCCCACTTCTCCGCAGCGACAGCCGGGTCAACCGAGATATCGTAGCCGCCAGCTTCACCGGAATACCACACTCCACGAAGCGCGGAGAGCGACAGGTCGAATCCCAATACATTTCCTCTCAAGCGCACACCAAAAGGCAAATTGTCTGCTTGACTCATCTCCACCAGCGCAGCTCCCCCGGTACCGCCAGGCTCGAACGCCAGATAGCTCTCCAGCGACCATGCGAATGGGAAATGGAAAGCAAGGGAGACAGCGCCGGTGCCGGGGGTCTCCTCTTCGCTGCCCTGCAGCGAGCCGGCGGTATTGACGCGGTCGGTGGGATTAAAAACATATCCTACACCCCATGCAATGGGCATTCGCCCGAGACTAACGTCCACCCTGTCCAGATTAACGATAGCGTAGACGTGGTCCACGGTAAAGCTCTGGGTGAAGTCGTCCTGCTGGTTTTCCGCCTGGATCTCTGGCTGCGGGTTTATGCCGGCGGAGTTCAACCCCACTAAACCGTTGGCGATGCCCAACTGCTGCTCGTACAGCATCTCCACTCTGGCTGTAATACGTTCTTCGGGGTGCCATTCACCCTTGAGGCGCGCCCGTGTGCTGCTCCCTACCGCAGGGGAATCCCCGGAAGGGAATTGGGTAACGCCGATCGTCTCCACGTAGCCGTAGAGCGCGGCTGCTGTTCCTGCGAAGGCGGAGGAGTCGCCATGCTCTCCTCCGACGGCCGCGGATTCACTTTCCACGGCATCCGACCAGCCGGACGACCAATCATCCTGGATTTCCTGGGCCCAGGTTATCGTCGTCATCAGGGTGAAAGCAATGAACACGACACCAGCAGGAATTCCCGCTTTCGTACGCAACGCCGGTTGTCCTGACACTCGGCCCTGGAGACCGCGAGGTTCTGTTTCAGTCACGGGCCCTCCTTAGTTGAAAAACCGGGTGGGTGAGAAGTACTTGGGGTCGACGGTGATGTTGTAGCGCACCGCTACAATCTCCACCATGGTCGCCTGGTTCTTAATCAAGTTGACCATTTCCAGGCGCATCGGCATCTCCACTCCGTCGATCACGCGGAATTCGGATTGAAACAGCGTTTTCTGGTGGCCGTCTTTGGCAGTAAAGTAGTCAGTTTGCACCACCCGCATGGTCGAACGCTCCACGGTGAAGATGAGATGGGTGTAGCTGCTGTTCCGATCAGTGGGAACACCGCGAATGCGATAGTGCGTCGCCTCCTGGGATTCCAGCACGAAGGTGTAGTCCCGGATATAGGTGCCGGATCCCATATCTTCATAGGAGAAATCGCCTCCCACACCGCCTACCGAGCCGCCCTGCTGGTTGCCGGTAATCCGCCGGACGCGACCCGTCGAGGGAAAAAACACACGTGTGTCGTTATCAATTTCCAGAACGCGTAACCCGCGGATCGCCGCCGGCGCAACGAACTCCATGTAGCTCTTCTCCGACCCTTCTCCATAGCCCTCTACCCGCATCTCACGGAAGTCCGCAGGGTTGGCGCGATCCGGGAAGATGCGCATGATCATGCGCGACTGGCTCGTTCCCGAGTTTTGTTTGGCATCGATTTCCGCCATGATTGCAGCGGCGTCCTGAGCGTACATGGGCAGGGACACGATCGAAAGTAATGCCGCGATACAAAAGAGCGTGGCTCCTGGCAATTTTTGTGCTTTTCCAACATTGTGTTTCATATGAATCCTCCTGGCTAATTGATATCATTCTAATTGTTATTCGGCGCTGACCTGACATTTTTGCTTCTGGATCGGCCCGAGCCTCGGGACCGTTCCAGCGGGAAAAATGAAAGCACCGCGGGTAAAAGCGTGATTGCCGCAAGCAGAGCAACTCCCACGCCGATAAAAAGCATAGAACCGAGCATTTGAATGGCCCGGTATTTGCCGATAAGTCCAAGGGAACCAAATCCGATCATGGTAGTGAAGGCTGACAATGCCACACCCTTCCCGGAACCGGTAACACCTGCGTCGATCGATTTTTCCACGCGGCTGCGGTGAATCACGTGCACGAAATAGGCGATTCCCAGCCCGAAAATGAGCGGTAGAATCAGCATGGTGACAGCGTTCAGATCGATTCCCATAACGGAAAAAAGCCCGAAGGTTACCATCACCGCAACGGCCAGACTGCCGAACGCCGCCAATACGAACGAGATGCGCCGAAACATGAGAATTAATAACAGCGCGATGGCTCCGATGACATAGACGGTGGCCGCGGTAACCTCGCGCCGGATCGTGTCGGAAAACTCGACGGCGATCTGAAGGGAACCGGTAAGGTCCGGTTCAAGCTCTTCGAGGCGTTCACGGGTGCGGAACAGATCCTGGTTCTCTGCGACGGCCCTGGCTTCAGGATTGGCCATTACCAGGAAATGGGTGCCGTCCGCGGACACGAGCTGGTCGCGGTAGCTGGATGGAACATCGTCCAGGGTCATAAGACGATCGATGGAGAGAAGAGAAGCTATCTCGGTATTCAGATAGGAGCTGAACCCGTGTTGAAACTTGTCCAGTAGATGCTCGTCTTGCGGCGCGGAGCCGCCGGCACGGACCAGTCCATTCTCCATATTCTCTGCGTAGCGTTCCAGTTGCGCAATCAGGTGTTGAAATACCTCGCGTCCTGGTTTTCCGACATGCGCACCCAACACCTCGCGTACCATTTCGTTGCGCTGGCGCTGCACCATGTTTCCATCGCCCAGTGCCGCAACCGCCATGTCACCTATCTCGACTACATTCCACTCCAGGCGTTGAATCTCCGCCGCCAGGATTTCAACGTCCGTTACGGACAGAGCACGGTCGCCTGACGGTGTCCATGCCTCGGCCATGGATCGAACAAGAACCAGCCGTTGCGCCTGGTCTTCCTCAAGCGGATAGATTTCCGTGATCGAAGAAACTGATGAGATGTAAGGCTGTTCCTTGAGGGCTTCGGTTATTTCGTACGCCTGTTTCAACGAGCCTTTGGAGACCATGACCGGGAAGGGAGAAAGCCGGAATCGATCCTGGATCCGGTATTGTGTTGCCAACGCAATACCGTCCTGCGGACCGAATTTGGTCATGTCGTATTCGAATTGCAGCGAGGGGATCGCAAAGGCCAACACCGCTGTGACAACAGCCGTTGCACCAAGCGTAATCCACCGGCGGCGGACAGCCAGCGATGCGAATGCCGGCATGAAGGAGAACTGAACTACCGGCAGGCGCCGTACTCCGTCCCGGTGAGAGGGAAACTGAAGCAGCAGTGCCGGCAGGAATACCAGCATCGTTACCATCGTCACAACAATGCCCATTGCAGCCACTACCCCGAATTCGCGAATCGCTCCCGAGTCGGTGAGCGTTAGGGTCAGGAAGGCCGCCACCGTGGTAAGGCCGCCCACAATAATCGCGCTGCCGACCTTTACCAGGGTAAACTCGATCGCCGCTGCCGATGAATCGCCGACGCGAAGCCTTTCGTCGTATCCTGAAATCAAATGAACCCCGAAATCGATGCCCAGCCCCACAAGGAGCACCGCAAAGATCGAGCTGATCAGGCTGATTTGATGGATCGAGACGGCAATCAACCCCACGGTAACGAGAATTCCCACCACCAGTGAGGTCGCTGCGAAGAGCACTGTACGAATGCGATCGAATGAAAAAACAAAGAGTGCGATGATTGCCGCCAGCGCGATCAGGGTGGGGATAAAGAGGTCGGATGAAAGTGCATCCTGCTCGTCCGCGTTCAGCGCCACGTCTCCGGCATAGCCGAAGGTCACCGCCGGAAAAAGGGATTCCGCTTCGATCCAGAGCTCCTGCACCAGCGCGGTAAGGGCCATGGTTGCGGAAATATCTTCCACCGGGAAGGTGGGAGCTACTTCTACCCGTCCCATCGTACCGGTACGGTCTATCGAGAAAGGATCACCGTAGAGGAGCATGCGTGCGGATCGGCGTCCTTCCTCTTCCGGGTCGGCTCCGGAATCGGTGAGGGCCGAGTGTAACGATTCGGTGAAACGCTCCACCTGCGAGAGAAATACCGCAACCTCAAGCTCCTCGCGCGCGCTGTCCAACTCGTCCTCTCCTTCGTCACCGGAGTAGGTGTCTTCCAGATTGTCGTTGAAGGCGGTCAGAAATGAGACAACGCCCGTCGATTCAATCTGATGCCCGGTTTTACGAAGATCGTCGGGCTTTTGGAGCATGAGGCCCCACTTCCGGATAAACTCGTCTTCCGTCCGGTATCGTACCGCGCGTACATAGGGCGTAAACCGCTCGTCGCGTTCGATTGCCCGGGCAATCCACGGCAACGCCTCCTCAATGTGTGCTCTTGTGGGCGCTTCCACCGTGATAATGAGCGACGTGGAGCTGAAGTCCTCGGAAATGCGGTTGAAGGACTCAACCCTCGGATTCGACTGCGGCAGCATCTGTTTGGCGTCGGTCACCATCTCTATCCGATTCCCAAGAAAGACACTGGTCAGCGCCAGCGCGATCGTCACAATCACGATTGCGGTGTGGTGGCGTACCACCCACCGTGAAAGTTTTTTCACCTTTCATCCTCCTCCATATTTATGCATCAGGGTGACTATTAATCGTCACATTGATTATTATGCGACATTATGTTACAAAAGAAAGCGGAGTAATGATAGGGATGTGAGGGCGACAGAGGAGCGGTAGAATGTCGCACACGCAACGATCGACCGTTTTCTGTCGTACTTGCCGGAGCCATAAAAACCGAGGAGAGATCTATGGATCTACGAGTAAAAAAGACGCGTATAGCCCTGCGCGAGGCGTTTTGGGAGATATTGATGAGGGAGGGACTGGAGAACACCACCGTCAGGGCGGTGTGCGAGCGTGCCATGGTCAATCGTGCCACCTTCTACCGCCACTACGAAGACCTTCACGATATCCTGACCCGCGGCACTCAGGAGTTCCTCGACGAAATGAGCGCGCTGATGGATCCGCCGCCCTATTCAACCGCCGATTTTAATACCCGGGTCCCTCCCCATAACGTACTGGTCATGCTTAATTATGTGAAGGAAAACGCTGAGTTTTTCCGGTTCGCGCTGGGTGAGCGTGGCTTACCCCTATTTGTGGCGCAATTCCGATCCTTCTTTGAAGAATTCGTATTGACGCGTATTCGGACAATTTTGCCGGAAGACGCACGACCGATCGTGCCGCCCTCTCTGACTGCCAAAACGCTGATAGGAGAGGTACTGGCGATTTACTTGTGGTGGCTGGAGCGCGATTGTTCGCCGGCACCGGAGATCGTGGCGCAATACGTACTGGCGCTCGTTGTACACAATGCGTATCAATGCATCGACATGCCGACACCTCATATGACGGAGGAGACGATTGAGGCGCTTCGAAGGGAGACCGCAGCAACTCAGGAACACGAACGCAAAGAGAGTACATGATGGTACTAATGCATCAGCAGACTCTCGATGGGCGCGATGTAATGCCTGCGGGTATCATCCCTCGTTCCTTTTCCATATCAGGGCTCGGTCTTAGGACCCAGGACATCAGTGCTGTCCGGACCCATTGACTGCAACAAGTCCCTGGTGGTGCTCACCCATGTGTTCCCGCCGGTACCAGCCAGCGCAACCAATGGGAAGGAATATCTATCGATAGTCTGCCGGTCTTATTTTGGCGAACGTAGTAACCTGGATCCAGAAGATCCTGAAAGTCCGTCGCGGACGACTCGGGAAGCTGAACGGATAACACAATTCTCTCAGTGCTTCCGTTGACCGCAATTAGGACGCAACCGGTGCAGGGATCACTGTCTTCCACGCGCAGAAACGCAATTGCCTGGGAATCGACCGCCAGCAGACGGTATGACCCGTGCCGGACAGCCGGCGAGGCGCGGCGCGCGGCGCTGAATCGAGTAATTGCATGTGCCAGGTCGGGATGTTCTGCCGTTCGATCCAGCGTATGCGGATCGAGCGCGGGTCGCAGAGGTGAGTCGTCCCGATCATGTTTGCGGCCCTGAATCCCGAACTCGCTTCCGTAGTACAGCGAGGGCACTCCCGGCATGGAAAAGAGCAATCCGTAGAGCGGGTATAAACCTGCCGGATCGCGGATGAGGCTGGCCACACGGTCAACATCGTGGTTGTCGGCAAAGGAATAGAGGAGCCTGTCGCGGCACAGTCCCTCGTCTCCGAACAGTCGATTCAGGGTCCACGCAATTTCATGATAGTTACGATCATTATAGCTGGACCAGAGAGCCTTAAACGCCTCGTAGTTGGTAACCGCATCGAGGCCCCCCGCGGAAAGCATGGGGGCATAGCCGTCTCCGTGAACTGCCTCTCCGATCAGAAAGAACTCCGGATCTTTTTCACGGCAGCGTCGACCCAGCTCACGCATAAACTCCAGGTCCAGGCAGTCGGCTGCGTCCAGGCGCAACCCCGCCACGCCGAAATCGTCGATCCAGCCCAGAGCCGTGCCGATCAGATACTCCTGCACCTCTGCATTGGCGGTATTCAGGCCGACCAGTTCATAATGACCGGCCCATCCCCGGTAGGAAAAGGGCATTCCGTCCGGCCCCGGGTGGGTCGGGTCAAAATCGGCGATCCACTGAGCGTAGGATGATGCTGTGCCCTTACGGATAACGTCCTGTACAATGGGGTGGTTTCGCCCAACGTGGTTGAATACTGCATCAAGGACTAATCCGATTCCGTGATCCATGAGCGTTGCGGAAAGCGCAGCCAGATCGGTGTTACTTCCAAGCCGGCTGTCTACCGTAAGATAATCGATTGTATCGTAGCCGTGGTACTCCGACTCAAATACCGGACCCAGGTACAGGGTGTTCGTACCCAACCGCTTCAGGAGAGGAATCCATTCTACAAGGCGGAGAAGCGGCGCGGAATTGGTAGTGCCGCCGGTGTTTTCGTTTTCCGGGGTTGCGGTTTTGGCGTTGATCACACCCAGAGCCCCCAAGGGGTAAATATGATAAAAGGTTGCGTCTTCAAGTTTCATATAGAACCTCCTTTCGCCACAGAGCGGCGTGCAGCCACAAGATCCGAAGACTCATGAAATTAAACTGTTGATCATGAAAAAATCCCGTGCATGAAAAAGTGCACAATCCGCCGAACGACAGCTGTGTCAGGATCCATTGCACCGGCCAGCAGCAGCCCTGTATACGCGTCGGCGGTGCCGATAAAGGATGCAGAATACGCCAGCTCCCGCCCGCGTATGTTGCCGTGATCCTCTGCCGCAGCTGAAAAAAAACTCCGCATAACCGTATACAGCTCTTCAGTAAAGGGACGAAACACCGCGTGCTCCTCACTGGCAGGCGGGCTGAACGCCAGGGACAGACGCAGCCGCGCGAAGTCGGGATCGCGGCGGGCGGATCCCAAAAAACAATCCATGACGGAAACCAGCGCCCCCGCTATGTCGCTGCGATACACGCCATCGGCAGCCACGGAATGGACAAACGGCGCGTACCTTTCGGTCGCAATCGCTTCCAGCAGACCGCGCTTGCTTCCAAAATAATAGTACAGGGTAGGCTTGGTAATGGCGGCTCCCTCGCAGAGCTCCTGAATGCCCGCCCCGCTATAGCCGCGGGCTGCAAAAGCGCTGAGACCAATGGACAGAATTCGACTGCGGGTGGAATCCATAACCGTTGTTATATACCGATCGGTATATAAGGTCAAGCTGTAGACGAGCGATGGCATCGTGCTTTTTTTTTAAAAATCCCGGCAGCCATGACTTTCCAGGGGAGGGGCGACAGCAATACCTGTATTGATTTTTCTTCCTTTAGCGCTATAAAAGTTCCTTTTTGGCAAGAAAAGTTCATCAGTCTGGAATGATTTATCTAAGCTGCCTGTGCGGCAGTCAACAGGGAAATATCACCGGACAAGGATGGGGCCAATTTCTAAGCTGCCTGTGCGGCAGTCAACAATAGGCGAGGCGACAGTGACTATCGCTACATTTTCTAAGCTGCCTGTGCGGCAGTCAACAGAAAAAAACAAGGGGGAGATAGGGATGGTTGTTTCTAAGCTGCCTGTGCGGCAGTCAACCGGAACGTGGGCACTCAAAAACGCACATATCTTTTCTAAGCTGCCTGTGCGGCAGTCAACTGAAGTTGGCTAAAACTACACTTATCGGTGTCTTTCTAAGCTGCCTATGCGGCAGTCAACATTATGGTTGCGGTGAGTATGGCGACAGATATTTTCTAAGCTGCCTGTGCGGCAGTCAACCCGGGGAATCAGGCGGCAATACGGTCTGCACAATTTCTAAGCTGCCTGTGCGGCAGTCAACAATGATTCCACGAAGACCGTGGACGTATCAAATTTCTAAGCTGCCTGTGCGGCAGTCAACATTATCATACACAATCTTGTTGCCGCGAGAATATTTCTAAGCTGCCTGTGCGGCAGTCAACTGAATGGATACGGGATATATTTTCCGGTGTGTTTTCTAAGCTGCCTGTGCGGCAGTCAACATATAGCATGTTTTTTATCTGGATAAAATATATTTCTAAGCTGCCTGTGCGGCAGTCAACCCTCCTCCTTGCATGGCGCGAGTTTAACATCTTTTCTAAGCTGCCTGTGCGGCAGTCAACACTTGCTCCTTTTTCCGGCTGCTTAAAGTGGATTTCTAAGCTGCCTGTGCGGCAGTCAACTTCTGCCATCATCTGCTGTTCGATGGCGTTGATTTCTAAGCTGCCTGTGCGGCAGTCAACAGTTATTCGACATTTAAAGGATGGGGATCAAATTTCTAAGCTGCCTGTGCGGCAGTCAACAGCCGAATGAATCATTAGCGGCATATACCGGTTTTCTAAGCTGCCTGTGCGGCAGTCAACTGATACTGGTGCTGTTGATGTTGTAATTTATGTTTCTAAGCTGCCTGTGCGGCAGTCAACTTCTTTTGCACATCGTCAGTCCTTTATTTCGATTTCTAAGCTGCCTGTGCGGCAGTCAACATAGCCCTTGCTGAGAAGGGTCGCCTTGCGACTTTCTAAGCTGCCTGTGCGGCAGTCAACCGAATACCCCGCCCGAGTTGCGATTCCCAGAATTTCTAAGCTGCCTGTGCGGCAGTCAACAAATCAGCTTGGAGAACAACGAAACTCTCAGATTTCTAAGCTGCCTGTGCGGCAGTCAACATCCCGAAAAAAAATTGCGGTATATGTACTGCTTTCTAAGCTGCCTGTGCGGCAGTCAACGAGACGAGATCTCGTTTCAGGAATATACAGGATTTCTAAGCTGCCTGTGCGGCAGTCAACTAGATCGCTTTTATGTTTCCGATAACCTGCTTTTTCTAAGCTGCCTGTGCGGCAGTCAACACAATGTCATTATCTGCCGGGTAGATCTCAATTTTCTAAGCTGCCTGTGCGGCAGTCAACGATGTGATTAACACGCTGTCGGCAATGCTGATTTTCTAAGCTGCCTGTGCGGCAGTCAACGTATAGCATATCGTCGCTGCCCTCACTCCACCTTTCTAAGCTGCCTGTGCGGCAGTCAACAAATCAGCTTGGAGAACAACGAAACTCTCAGATTTCTAAGCTGCCTGTGCGGCAGTCAACGCGCATAAAGGCGGTGAACTTACCGTCTATGTTTTCTAAGCTGCCTGTGCGGCAGTCAACTCTGACCGCTGTCGGCAAGAATGATAGAAAATTTTCTAAGCTGCCTGTGCGGCAGTCAACTTTTCCCGATGCCCTGGGATGCTTGCATGTATTTTCTAAGCTGCCTGTGCGGCAGTCAACATCCATACATAGCAAACAACGGACTAGCATACTTTCTAAGCTGCCTGTGCGGCAGTCAACTCGGCATGTATGACCTCCTTAATTCTGCTTACTTTCTAAGCTGCCTGTGCGGCAGTCAACCGTAGAAATGATGAGGAGTATTCCAGCATATCTTTTCTAAGCTGCCTGTGCGGCAGTCAACGAGTGCCAGTACGGAGGGAACGCACCACCGTATTTCTAAGCTGCCTGTGCGGCAGTCAACGGAAAAACAAATCACTAGAATGGGCTATAAGATTTCTAAGCTGCCTGTGCGGCAGTCAACTTATTCGGCCTTTTCGGTCGATTTTTTGTATTTTTCTAAGCTGCCTGTGCGGCAGTCAACGTCGGCATCGTTCGCTATTTCAGCAGCATGATTTTCTAAGCTGCCTGTGCGGCAGTCAACACATGTTTTGTACAATGACAAAATCGCTTGCTTTTCTAAGCTGCCTGTGCGGCAGTCAACAGCGAGCGCGCAAGGCTGCTTGAGGACGTTAATTTCTAAGCTGCCTGTGCGGCAGTCAACTCCTTCCTGGCCGGCCTTCTCTCCACTCGTTTTTTCTAAGCTGCCTGTGCGGCAGTCAACTCGCTTCCACGTAGGCATTGGCTACCGTGCTTTTTCTAAGCTGCCTGTGCGGCAGTCAACGCCCAGTGCTCCTGCTATTCAAAAAAACTTTATTTCTAAGCTGCCTGTGCGGCAGTCAACTCTGCCCGATACTTCTCTTCCGCATCTTTCCTTTTCTAAGCTGCCTGTGCGGCAGTCAACATGCAGAAGCTTGTTGAAACTTCTGAACGTCTTTTCTAAGCTGCCTGTGCGGCAGTCAACGACGTCAAGCGCCTGGAATGCCTCAACCGTGATTTCTAAGCTGCCTGTGCGGCAGTCAACTATCTGGTCATTTTTCGCACGCAGTTCTTCAATTTCTAAGCTGCCTGTGCGGCAGTCAACTTCTTAAGTTCTCTTTTATATGCGTTAATTATATTTCTAAGCTGCCTGTGCGGCAGTCAACACCCAAGCGGAATACGACGCAACTGTGAAGGCTTTCTAAGCTGCCTGTGCGGCAGTCAACTTACATGCCTTTTAGTTTCATAAATATCTTTTTTTCTAAGCTGCCTGTGCGGCAGTCAACAGCATTGCCGAACCGATCCGTGGTCTCCTTTTTTTTCTAAGCTGCCTGTGCGGCAGTCAACTCCAATTGCAGCGTCCCTGAACATCTTCACCTTTTCTAAGCTGCCTGTGCGGCAGTCAACGCAGAATGGGAGGACACAGACGGAACCCGGCATTTCTAAGCTGCCTGTGCGGCAGTCAACGAAGCGGGGAGAGACCAGATAGCACGGCAAGCTTTCTAAGCTGCCTGTGCGGCAGTCAACGTCTTAACGCTGGCGAAGAACTTGGGAATCTTTTTCTAAGCTGCCTGTGCGGCAGTCAACTCTGGCTTGTTCGTTTGCGGGAAACGTGACAATTTCTAAGCTGCCTGTGCGGCAGTCAACTAGACATGTACGAAATGCCCGCACCGCTGAGATTTCTAAGCTGCCTGTGCGGCAGTCAACATTCCGCGCATGGCTTCAATCGTCTTTCCGATTTTCTAAGCTGCCTGTGCGGCAGTCAACAGGATTAGACGGATCGACAATCCAGGGATCATTTTCTAAGCTGCCTGTGCGGCAGTCAACTCAGAGACTCCCCAGCGGTCGATTCCGCGCATTTTCTAAGCTGCCTGTGCGGCAGTCAACTCCGATCAGATCGATGGGGATCCGGTTCTGCATTTCTAAGCTGCCTGTGCGGCAGTCAACATCCAGGCTGTAGTGCGATGCTTCGCGCTTCTTTTCTAAGCTGCCTGTGCGGCAGTCAACGCTTACCCATGAAAAAGACAGGCTTATCGCAGTTTCTAAGCTGCCTGTGCGGCAGTCAACTAACGGCGCCCAGCGCTGCCTCGCATGCGACATTTCTAAGCTGCCTGTGCGGCAGTCAACTAGCAGAGAAAAGCATCTGATCCTCGGTTATCTTTCTAAGCTGCCTGTGCGGCAGTCAACTCACGGAATATCCACGAATCGCCAGTTGCACACTTTCTAAGCTGCCTGTGCGGCAGTCAACATGTACACACCAGAAATGTGAAACAGGTTGATTTTCTAAGCTGCCTGTGCGGCAGTCAACGGACCGGTAACGGGTAAACGCATTTTCAGAGTTTTCTAAGCTGCCTGTGCGGCAGTCAACGAGCTCTCAAGCTCGTCAGCCTCCGGGTCAAATTTCTAAGCTGCCTGTGCGGCAGTCAACCTGGAAGCGCTCTTGTTCTTGCGCCGATGGTGTTTCTAAGCTGCCTGTGCGGCAGTCAACAATTGAAAAGATATCAGAGTAACCGCGTATGCTTTCTAAGCTGCCTGTGCGGCAGTCAACTCGGAGATTTCGCCCGGACCCATATCTTTATGTTTCTAAGCTGCCTGTGCGGCAGTCAACGCTTACCTTTATCCTGTTTAATTCAATGTTTTTTTCTAAGCTGCCTGTGCGGCAGTCAACTTTCACATCGTCTCCATCAACTGCGGTTGTCTTTTCTAAGCTGCCTGTGCGGCAGTCAACCCTCCTCGATCCATTGCGGGAGCCATTTGTGTTTTCTAAGCTGCCTGTGCGGCAGTCAACATTCAATAACTGTAAACTCATGCCCACACAACTTTCTAAGCTGCCTGTGCGGCAGTCAACATACTGATCCCATCTTCCGGATTTGTAGAGTATTTCTAAGCTGCCTGTGCGGCAGTCAACCAAACCGTTGTTGTCGAGTACCTGTTTCATGTTTTCTAAGCTGCCTGTGCGGCAGTCAACGTTGCATACGGACAGGACCTGTGCTTCGTGCGTTTCTAAGCTGCCTGTGCGGCAGTCAACAATACCGTCAGTATCCCCCTACCCAGATGCATTTTCTAAGCTGCCTGTGCGGCAGTCAACGAAGAAGGAACCATCGACGTTACCGACGACTCTTTCTAAGCTGCCTGTGCGGCAGTCAACAAATCTGCCGACATCCCACCGGAGGAATAAATTTTCTAAGCTGCCTGTGCGGCAGTCAACAAATCCATCGGGCCAGAGGGGGCGGAATACGCTTTCTAAGCTGCCTGTGCGGCAGTCAACACACTGGCGGCATTATACCAGGATACAGAAGATTTCTAAGCTGCCTGTGCGGCAGTCAACACCTATTCGACCTGCTCGGAATAAAGCCCCCGTTTCTAAGCTGCCTGTGCGGCAGTCAACGTTCGTCAGCAAAAACAAACAATACCGGATATTTTCTAAGCTGCCTGTGCGGCAGTCAACTACAAGTTCGGTTATTTCGTTTATGCATGACTTTTCTAAGCTGCCTGTGCGGCAGTCAACATCAAGGCGTATTTTTCGACCGAGGATTACCCTTTCTAAGCTGCCTGTGCGGCAGTCAACTATCAGGCCCGCCAGCTCCACGGGAAACTATGTTTTCTAAGCTGCCTGTGCGGCAGTCAACCGTAGAGTTCCGGTGTGAGGTCATTCTCGTGTTTTCTAAGCTGCCTGTGCGGCAGTCAACTATTGCGAAATCGGTTACATATTGTCTTGATATTTCTAAGCTGCCTGTGCGGCAGTCAACTAAATTATCGGCGGACCCTTCTCCGATGTCTCTTTCTAAGCTGCCTGTGCGGCAGTCAACGATATGCTTTTTTAATTACGTTCCGGTACTGTTTTCTAAGCTGCCTGTGCGGCAGTCAACAAAATAAGCCCGCCGCAGTTTGTTTTGCGGCTTTTCTAAGCTGCCTGTGCGGCAGTCAACATACATATGGATAGTATAACAATACGTAGTATTTTCTAAGCTGCCTGTGCGGCAGTCAACGATTCGATTGAAACATCGCTTAAGCCGGTTGATTTCTAAGCTGCCTGTGCGGCAGTCAACGGATTCTTTCCATAGGTCACGGTCTTCCTTGATTTCTAAGCTGCCTGTGCGGCAGTCAACCCGTGAAGGGTGATGTTGTTTGGGAATTTATCTTTCTAAGCTGCCTGTGCGGCAGTCAACTTCAAGATCGTGGTACATTTTCAAATCAGATATTTCTAAGCTGCCTGTGCGGCAGTCAACGATACCATGGCGTCACACTGGAAAGGCGATAATTTCTAAGCTGCCTGTGCGGCAGTCAACGTATGGGAACCTAATGTGTACTGATCGTGAATTTTCTAAGCTGCCTGTGCGGCAGTCAACATATAGTGCTTAATGATGTAATACCATCATGTTTTCTAAGCTGCCTGTGCGGCAGTCAACAGATATTGTCAGTGTTTCTCAAGTAGGAGAATTTTCTAAGCTGCCTGTGCGGCAGTCAACATCTCACCGATAAGGGTTCTCAGGTCATCGAATTTCTAAGCTGCCTGTGCGGCAGTCAACGATGCCGTCGTTGCCAGGATCAAAGAGATTAATTTCTAAGCTGCCTGTGCGGCAGTCAACAGAAATAGGCAAGGAACTGCTTTGTCCTCAATTTTCTAAGCTGCCTGTGCGGCAGTCAACTCTTGTGCCGTCTCAATCTCAGACTTGAAGCTTTTCTAAGCTGCCTGTGCGGCAGTCAACAAGTGCGTAAACCCCTGCAGTCCTTTCACATTTTTCTAAGCTGCCTGTGCGGCAGTCAACAGAATATTAAATATTTGGGAGGATTATTTTATTTTCTAAGCTGCCTGTGCGGCAGTCAACCAGTACACCATAGTTCGCACCGAGCGTGTCGATTTCTAAGCTGCCTGTGCGGCAGTCAACGGCTGCATCGTTCGCTATTTTTGTGGCATGATTTTCTAAGCTGCCTGTGCGGCAGTCAACTTCCCCCTGTTCCGCCTGGTTAATCCAGTTCTTTTCTAAGCTGCCTGTGCGGCAGTCAACATTGACGCGGTTTACATTGCGCTCATAGCTGATTTCTAAGCTGCCTGTGCGGCAGTCAACCTATATTGGTCTGGGTAAGGTCTTTTGTTGTCTTTCTAAGCTGCCTGTGCGGCAGTCAACAAGAGAGAGAGAGTAAAGCACCAACTATCTCATTTCTAAGCTGCCTGTGCGGCAGTCAACATGGAAAAGAGGTAGCAACGATCCACGAAAGTTTTCTAAGCTGCCTGTGCGGCAGTCAACGGCAATTGAACTCATCCATCGTCGCCTGTTGCTTTCTAAGCTGCCTGTGCGGCAGTCAACATTATGGAAAAGAGGTAGCAACGATCCACGAAGTTTCTAAGCTGCCTGTGCGGCAGTCAACGCTGGCGTGATCAAGTGGAGCATACGCACACTTTTCTAAGCTGCCTGTGCGGCAGTCAACTTCTTTTCCCGGCTGCCACGGTACAGCGCATTTTTCTAAGCTGCCTGTGCGGCAGTCAACTGAACTCGCCGCTCCTGTCCTGAAGCTGTAAGTTTCTAAGCTGCCTGTGCGGCAGTCAACTTAAAATATAATTAACTATTTTGTTTTAATGAATACAATTATACGATATTTACCCCAAAAAAGAATAATTTCTTGGGGTAAATATAAATACTTATAATATAACAAAATAGCAAAAGGTGGGAATTTATTCCTAATCTTTCATTTAGAACCAGGGAATGGTAGCTTTTTTTGATAGACCGAACATGTCAAAAGATCCTGATATAGGTTTATCTGTAAAAGGACCAAATTCTATATATCGACGATGCTTATTACCATTAGACGCACTTACTAATTCTATATAAGGGTGATTGAGTGTTCTATTGCTCATTTTTTTTGTATAATTGCCTATATCTTTTTCTGATATTGAACCTCTTTTTATAAGTCTTCGAACTTTTGCATGGCTCATTGTTGCCTGCTTCCGGTATATGCTTCTATACTGTACTTTTTCTGGAATACTGTTGACTTCACTGATTTTGCAATAACCGGTCATAGCACCTATCCATTTTCTGGTAATAAGATTCTCCAAATCATGCATAGTACCATGTAGTCGGAGAACGTTCCCAAGCGTTCTATTATAATTTGGAAAACTAATACCTATACTTGTGGAGTTTAAATCATATAGTGCCTTATGGAGTTTGCTGTATAGAGAATTCATGAGCAGAGTAACTGGGAACTCCGGATCGGGTAATAACGTAATCTCAATATAATAGTCCATAGTTTCCTCTACTTGTCGCTTTCACCAAAAACACCACCTCGTACCAAAACAGCCATAACATAATGTTCATCTTCAGGACAAGACAGACTGCTGCCTCTGGCCCATGAGTCAAAAAGAGTATAGAAATCCTTTTTATCCTTAGGTGTTCGGTAGGCTTTTCCTAAATTGGTAACTGAACCGTATGGCTCAACCGCAATAGGTCCAATTGATAATTCAGGATCACTAAACTCGGGATACCATGTGTCTATGGTCCTCAGTGCATTACCGATTTTTTGCGAATGCATCGCGGCAATACCATCTACATGATACAATACCTTGCTTTTATTCCCTTTTCCCTTATCCAGAACAAGTTCTTCACTGGGGTATACATCCTGCGATTTCCCTGCCTTCGCAAAACATGTTATTTCAAGAAGTAAATATCCGTCCTCACTTGCTAATGCTGATGCTATTCTCTCTGAAAGACTTTCAATCGCAGCATCAGAAATTTCCATATCACGAGGACTGTATTTTATCGAGTCAAATATCCACTCTTGCTCAGCATCCTTATTTAAAGCCTTTACAATTACTTCAATATCTTCTGCTCCTATACGGTTTCTCCACAGAAAGCGTGCATTTGCTATATTCAATGCATAGCGCCGGGATAGCTCATTGAAGCCTTCATTTGCAACATACCCTTTTGCTGCTTTTGCATAGCTTTGTTTGAACAAAGCATTATTACAGGCTGAAGGTACATGAATATTTCCTAAAATTTTCAGGGTAAAATGCAGCTTTAGAGTATCCTGATCCGGTTGGAGAGCACAGGAATCAACTGTTTGCAAATTAGCTTTTTCAACTTCCTTGTTTAGTTTTACAGGATCATTCTGAATAGCAGGTTTTAGTCGATTTGAAATTGTCCCACGAACTGATTTTTCCTTTAGCTTAAGTGGTGTTACACTCTCACGATTTTCCCACTGAGTTCCATACATATACCCATCTGAGGGAACCATTTTTTTTTCAAAAGCAAGTACCGATGCGGTGTTTTCTTTCTTGGCCATAAAATAACTCCTTTATTATATTTATTTCAGAATTCATCTTCTGAAAAAGTTTGCATTGAATCTTCATCCTTCTGCTGACAAAGATATAGACAGTTCTCTTTATCATAGGAATAGCGCCATAGTAATTTGTCCAAGTTATTGATTTCATTTTTATACGGCATGATAAACTCGCCAAGGGTAACAATAGCTTCTGCAAAAAGATGAGGTGTTTCCGGATCACGCTGATTTTTTGCAGGACCTGGTTCGCTTAAGCCCTGAAACCCTGTTGCTATAGGTACAATCCATCCTCTTTCGTCCTGTGAACCGGTTCGTTTCCGGCTGCTATGCCATGTAACAGATGCCTCTGGCCCTTCACCCGTTTTCTCACAAGAATGATGTATTGCAAGATAGTCTATAATTGCATCGAGAGCATCCATGCCTTCTTCCATTGCTTTTAACATGAGATCTCTTCTCTCAATCAAAGCATAGCCAGGCATTACAAATTTTCTAAGAAGTTCAAAATCCTTAATAATCTTGAGTTTAAGAAAGCCAAGAATATCACCGCCTGCGATCTTCATATGGGACGATAAAATTGAATCCAAGCTATCTATAAACTCATCTTCATCAAGCTTTTTAACACCTTCATATTCAATGATCAGGCTTACTTCAAGATTACAGCGTACTTCTTCGATGAATGACGGTCGCTGGCCATCCTTATCTAACGGGTTTGATGTACCAATAATAGAGTATTCATAATCTCCGGGGCCTTTGTACGCTTGCAGTTTGAAACTATGTGATATAACACCAGTTCCAGTAAATTGAACACGGCTTTCTCCACGTCTTTCAAATTTTTCATTGATCTTGCGCTGTAGTGCATGTGCTGCACCCAGCCAGGCAGTCATCGCCGGAAATCCAACAGTAAACGGACTTGATAATGCGTTGGCATTCTGAATTTTTATATGTGGTATGAGTAGGACATTTTTCATTATCGCAGTGCCTCCTTGTTCGTTTCGACGAGTTGTTCTATATATTGACGTTCTGCAGATCCAAGGATGATAGGGTTTTTAATTGTTTTTCTATATGCTGTAATAATCCAGTTAGAAAGCTCGCTACAGAGTGTATTGAGCCATTCATCTTGATCATTTCGTTTCTTTTCATTTATTTCGAGCAACCATATCTTTTGATGATAAGGAAGCTCGCTTGTTTCTTCATTGTATTGTTCTGAAGAAACTGTTCGTATTACGGACATCCTTAAAATAATCGCATCGAGTATTTCTTCAATACGATTATCACGGCCGCTTTCCAAGTTTCTTCTCGGAATAACAGAATCAACACCAGACTTGAATATTCCATGCAATTTTTGTAAAGGCTCCCTGATGTGGTAATATCGAATTGATTCAAAAAAGAAGTTCTTCCTGGGAAATCTTATCTCGCGTTTAGTCAAGGTAGGAGGTGCTGATAATAACAGATATGATCTCCCTCGATTGATAGTATTAAAAACGCTTATATTTTGCGGATTTGCACCTCCATACCCAATGGTTGTTGTATCATAAATCTCCTTGAATCCATTTTCTGAGTATTCATTCTTTCTTTTCATTTCACGTAATTCTTTATGTTCTTCAGAAAATCGAAATTTGTTAATCCTATCTTTAAGATCGTATATTATGCCAGAATTTGAAAGAATTGATAACAGATGATAATTTTCAGAATCGATTGGAAAATAAACCTGTTTTATTCTTGAACTTGTTATTGTTTCTTTTTCTTCGTTAGTTATCATCGCTAAAAAACCCTTCCTGAGGTTCTCATAGGTAGCTGTTGGAATATTTAACAATTCTTTAGCTACAATTGTTTCTGATTCGATATGTTCAATAAGATTTCTTCCATCTTCCATCGTTAGATTAAGAAAAGCATAAACATCAAGAACTGCAGCATTTCCTAATGCATCTAAATCGGATTCAACATTACCGGTTCTTAAATAGCCATCATTTTTTTTGGGTTTCTTTGCAATAATTGCAGTGGTTTTATCATCTTTGTTTTTATGTTTATTTGCACTCGGATGACTGAATGTACATGGATGCGATGATATTTTTATTTGTCTGGCTCTTATAGCAGCATTAGGCAACCATTGATTCGGATTAAACTTCTCATCACCCTGCAAAATAACTAATTGTTTTTCATTTTCATCATCTATTTTTTTGAGTTTTTCGTTAATCCAATTTTCTCTTCTTGTCTTAAAATATTCCCTAATCGCTGGATCCGGCATATAGTTCCTCCTGTTTTCTATATAGACCTAGTTGGTCGTTATACATATATTCAATCTCCTGATTTTCATACGTCTCCTGGATTACGAGTTCTCCAAATCGCAATGCTGCACTGGTCAGCGATAGTTCTCTTACTTCAGACTGTTCAGATAAGAGTGTATGATAATCACCGTAGAACCAGAGTCTTGATTGTACCTCACAACTTATTTCTGTTTCATGTATTCTGTATATTTCATTTTGATTCGAAAGATCGCCACTTGCTGTGTATACTGCCTTGCCATTTTCATCCTTAACAGTAAAAAAGGTAGTATCGTTTTTATCAAAACAACGAAACAAACGGATGTTAGCAGATCCTTGCCTGAAACGGTTCATGGCCTGCGGTAGTGCTGTTAAGTACCAAAAGCTCGATAAGTATCCCTGGAGACTGTCCGGCCCTTTTTTATCGTAACGGATAAGCCAGTGAGCAGTTACTGCATGTTCAAGTTTGGCCAAACCAAACCCTATCGGAGGGTCATTAGTTATACGAGGAATGGCATCAAGTCGTTTTTGAATAATATCTTCATTTACTAGTTGTTTTAAATCGTGTAGCTTACAAATGGCAGGTCTCTCTCTTCCATTAACTTGAATGTTACCTTTAAATTCATATCCAGGCCGAGTAAAGTAACATACTGAATCTTTATCTCCATTTTTTATAGTCTTCCAGTTGTACTGCAAGATGGCAATATTATTTACCTTCGTTTCTTCATCTCTATGGCGTCGCACACGACCGGCAAGCTGAACAATGGATCGGTATGAAGAAGGTTCAATGATTGCCCAATCAAAATCATGGTCTCGACCAACTTCTTCAACGGGCGTAGCAACAAGTATGAACAGTACATCTGTTTTTTTTTCAGTACTTTTACTAAGCGTATCGAGATGATTGCGGATTACCTCGTTTTTTAATGCATGCGGTTTTTTACCCGGTTTTTCTTTTCTTTTTAGAACTTCATCCAGATGCTTTTCCTGCTCATGCCGTAACAAGAGAACCTGTTGACTATGATATGCCATCACACGAAATTCAATATCCGAAGGGCACGTATACTGCAGAAGATATTTTGTTAACTCAATACAAGGGCCAATATTCGCCGTTCTGATTACGCCAAAGGATACATGTATGCCGCTTTTTGTATCTGCATATTTATTATCCTGATGTAATTGAATAGCTGTATTAGCAATGGTAGAAAAATACTCAGTCTTCTTCGTCTGTTCCTCAGATCGCGTGATTGCCATTGCTCCGGGAAAATCAATGATTGTAGCTTTTCTCTTGGGAGTTTCTTTGGATAATCCCTTGATCCTTTTTTCAACAAATGCAGTATGACTTTGCCTATATTGCGAAACAGAAAATTCATGTTCCCGGATATCAATATCATCAAGCTGTGTGTTATATTCATCAATCCATGCACATCCAATAAAAGGGACAGCATCCCTTGTTTTAGTATATAGACTCCAGCCCTCCTTGTAACAATTGAAGTATCCTTCTGCAAGAGACGGTGGTATGGTCGCTGATGATATCATTACCTTTCTTCCAAGCATTCCGGCCAGATGAACAAGACGGCCTATAGCAATTGCATCCGAACCGGTAAAATCATCAACCTCGTCAATTACCAAATCAGATGACATAAGCCGTAATGCAGGAAGTATATAGCGACCGCCACGGGTCGTTTCTGTGGCCCCCATAATGTGATCGATAGTACATGCCAGTATCGGAGCATATAAAAGCTTTTTGCTTTTTTTGTCAGGCAAAACGGTATCAAGCCCATCTTCCGGGAAAATGCCATCGTAAAAAATGTCTTCATCTTCAAGAAGGGGTTGATTTGATTCAGACCCCTTTTCCGTAATTTTATCTTCTGTTTCTTTGTTTTCTGATTTTTGTTCGTAGAGCTCGCTTATTGCTTTTGATCCGATCAAAACGCCCAAATCACTACCATCGCTATTCTGAAATATCTTTTCCCGATACTCCGATCCTGTTTGTAGGGTTAAGGTACGTAAACCAAGCGCGAGTATATAACGGAGGTCCTGATTATTAGGAGAGAGGGCAAGCATGACTTTAGCATTGGCAAAAGTTTTGCCGCTTCCGGTACTAGCCATGTTCACCGCAAAAAATCCATGTTTTTTTTCTTGATGCGAAGCTGTCCACTCCGATACATTTCTTGCGGCCTTGTCCTGCCAGCGATACTTACCTGGGCTATTGTGTTTAAGGGCTGCAGTATTATCGGTCACTGGCAAGTCCCGTTCAAATATTGGTAGACGTTGTGCTGTTCTTTTCGCCTGTTCATATACACCCATCAAGTGCTGATCGAGCATTTGTTTCGGCGTTCCATCCTTGTTCGTGTTTGCAATTAACGATACTGATTTTTTCCAGGAGCCTGAATCCTTACTGTTCAATGAAGAGTAATAATGATCACCAAGCATAAGTGAAAGACGTGCGTGAAAAAGAAGCAAACGAATACTGCCGTTTTCAATTGATTCAAGAAGTGTTTGTTCTTGATCAATTAACTTTTGTGCCCATCGTTTCAGACATTTTATCCACTCTGATGATGCCTGTAGAGCTTCGTCATGAAAACTAAGACAGTCATTGAGACTATCTATAGCAGATTCATTCATGTAGCCCCATTCTTCAGTTACATATTTGAACAGTTCATCAAATGATTCCGCGGGAGCTCCGATGTACTCACTGTATCCACCGTTGTTTTTATCATATTTTATAAGCGGCATTTTATGGTGACTGAGTATCAAATAAACGATTAATTTTGCTATTGGAGGCAAGTCTTCAAGGGGCCTTTTAAGCTTTTTAAGTTGTCCCAGATATTTTTTGGACAATGCTCTCTCATCTATCACGCCCTCTTTCAATAATGTAAGCCAGGAAACATCCGACCTTTCTCCGGTACTGATAATCAATGCCTTTAATAACAAACATGAAACCCATTCATGACGCAACGCGTCTCCTGCCGGTCCTTTATATTCCTTTAATAACTTTTTCTGGAATCTTATATTTGCTTTTCCCCAGTCGTGCAGCAATGCCGCCATGGAAGCGAGGGCTTGAATTACCGGCAGGTAATGCCAATCTGCCAAATAATCCTGAAAATTGGTATCATTACTCGTACTATTCACTGGCACATACCCTTGGCTATTAAATTTATTTTTGCTTCCCACAACCCAGAGCAGATCACTACGGCTTCTGCTCCTCATCCAGTGACAGGAAACCGCAGTGTTTTTTGATGCAGTTTTGCGCAGGAGTTTCTTTACTGCCAAGAGTCCTTCTTCAGTTATTACAGTCTGCCATGTACGCTCACCTATCCTGTTCGAAAAGGCATCCAATACACGTCTGGTCTTTGGTAGTGCTTTTTTCTCGCATTCAGAAACGAAGGTTACCATCATGACTGCGCTCCAAGACGGCAAGCTTCCTTAACCGTGTCAAACATGAAATCCAGGACCTTGTGTTTGGTAAAATTCAAAAGGCATTGTTGACGAAATTCCTGGTCAGCCATCCGTTCTTTTGCACAAATAAACGCCCAGGGCAGGATAACTGCATCCTTTACCAGATCGGCGACATCAAAAACAAGCGCACCACGTCTGGTCTTGCCATGCATAACCGCAAACCCATGTGGAATCCCGAGAACCCAGAGTGTACAGGCTGATAGTCCATAGGCAAGATAGTTCCCGTGGTTCAAAAATACATTTGCCTTATCTGTTGCGCTTGAGTCTCTGGTAAAGTCTTCTGTAGCGGTTCTTCTCGCGGCAATTTTATATAACTGTTTTGTGGTTTTTGCTTCGAATAAAAGTAGATCCGTTACGGATCGGCACTTATTAAAGAAATCACGCGAAGCATCTATAATGGTTCTAATATCTGATTCATTGCTGTCAAATCCTTCGTTTTGCAGGTCCCTGTCATTGCACCATATTTTTTGCAAGAAATTGAGACGTGATATTTGGAAATATTTCGCGATTGAAAGTCTTCTATCATCTTTAAACCAGAAGGACAGCCATTGCTGTACATACTCTGTTGGTCGGTATTCACTTTGAGGGGACAACCATTCGATTTCATTTGCAGCAAGCAAAGGTGTTCCTCCGTCACCGGAAAAACCAATTAGAACGCCTGCGGAAGCGAGCATTCTGACTGCTGCTTGTGTAATGGAAGTCCCTGTTCCAAGTAAGATTACTGTTGTGTTAGCAATCGGGATATTCCAGTACTGTTTTTCTTTTCTTTCATTGGTCAAATACAGTACACGCCCGTCTTTTTGCATTATTCTGCATTTCTCGAGATAGAAAATATTAGCCCGTTTTGAGTGAAGGATGGCTTTTAAATCTGTTAAATATTCCATTTAGATTATTTCCTTTACTCCAATTTTATCAATGTGCAGTTGCAGTTTCAGCAACTGCACAGTTGTGCGCGAGAGAATAATATATAAATCAAGTATCGTATAATTTTACCCCCCGCAAAAAATCCTCCCTGTGCTGCCCCCTCAGCCATTCCGGCTCCAGCACCTCCACATCCGGGCCCCAGCCGCGGATCCAGGGGTACATTTCTTTTGGTTCGGCTATCCGGCCGGTCCAGATCAGGCGGCCGTCGGGCAGGTTTTCAAGACTCTGACTGGCGTGCCACTGGGTTTCGGCCACCCGGTAGGCTACATCCGCGGAAAAGCGGAGCCTGACCGTCACCGGTTCGTCGTCGGAGGTCCAGATGTTCCAGGCCTCCCGCAGGCGTTCGCGTAAAAGGTCCATAGGAATACTGGAAAAGATCCCTGGGGCAGGGGACTCAAGCATAATTGATTCGATTCTCTCACTTTTAATAGTTCTGAAAAAAGGTGGTTCAGTATCAATATCCCAGCCGATCAGGTGAACCGCTTTCCCCTCCGGATGTGGTTCAAGGGTTACGGGGAAAAGCCGGAATTGCTGGAATATCTGTTTTCCCCGGGAAAAGTGGCTGATTACCACCGGGCGTTTTTCCGAGATGGCAATACCGAGATCTTCGATGATTTTCCGGTAGGCGGAATATTTTTTTGAGTTTCCGGATACAAACCAGTCGAGTTCCTCCGCGGTATCCCGAATCCGGGTGGCAAGAGCCGGACTGACCTTTCCCTGGGCCTCCGCCAGTTTACGGAGTGCCGCCGATGCATGGGGAAAAGGAAACTTCATAACCTTGCAATAAAGCCGTGCCGAAAGATGCAATGCTTCAAGTTCATGCATCGTAAGCCGCAGGGTATGCAGGTATCCGCTTTTATTCAGGAGAATACGTCCGCCGGAATCCTCCATCAGGGGAAGCATTGAGGTCAGTATCGCCACATCCCGGCAAATGGTTGATTTGTGAACCCCCAGGCGCCGGGCCAGCTCTATCTGAAACAAGCCTTCAGGATGATCAAGGAGGAGCTGTTCAATCTGTATAAACCTTTCTGATCTGGACATTTTTATACAAAACCATGGCCCGCAGACCTGTACGTATCAATTCAGAAGAGTGTTACGTGTCCGCTGAAAACAATACTCGTGCAGAAAGCAGCATTCTATACGGCCAACTGCATGTTGACCGTATAGAATGAGTATAGGCTCTTGTCTGTCGCAGCACAAGCATTTTCTCCTGGTTAAATCCCCTGTCCAGCATGAACGGGGATTTTCAGGATAGTGCTCTTACTCCTCCAGCCATCCCGGTTTGGAGACCGAGGCCTGGTAATTGGAATTATTACATTGCGGGTTGCGCGCGGGCTTGTAGAGTCTGCCGCTCTTCGGGTTATCATCCTGGGTATATATCCAGATTTCGTGCTGGTTCCAGGTGACTATCTCGTCGCGGCAGTCTCCGCCAAGATCAAGAACAGCATTGCAAAGGTCAGGATGTCCGTCGTCGGGAAACATTACAACCGGCCGTCCCCATCCGTCAAACATGCCGCCCAGCTTGCAGTTAGTGGAGTGCAGAAAGAACTCCTGTCCGTCCCCGCGCCAGTTTACCGGCAGGCACATGCTGCCGAAGTTGTTCGGTTCGCAGGTGTGGTAGATATTTCCCTCGGCATCAAAAAAATTGAGATTCCCCTGGTTCCCCCAGAAGTCGATCGCCACTGTCTGCAGTCCCGGTAGTTCGGGACGAAGTTTAAGCACCGCCGGATTCTGGGCGTGTCCGACAAAGTGGTGCTTCCGAATAGTGCCGTCAAGGTCCAGGAACAGAACACCTTCGTCGCTCGCGGCGTAAAGAATGGTATCCGGCTTTGCCAGGGGATCCATCAGATTGAGAATGGCAACACCATCGCTGTGGTCCGCCAGGATATCATCATGTGACCAGAGAAGGTCGCCGTTGTCGTCATAGAGACTGTATCCGATGGCGATTTCATCTTTTCCGTCTCCATCTATATCCGCGGCATAAGGGTAGTGCCCGGTCTTGCAGGAACCGTTCCATAGGAGGTTGAGATCCTGGTCGTAGACCCAGAAATTCCAGTATCTGTCTTTAAGCAGGATATCCCCTTTTCTTCCAAGGCCGCGGACATCGCAAAAGAATATACTGTCTCCCAGTATCTGCGGAAACTGGTCGTTGTGTTCGCAGCTTTTCGGGGTAGGTATACTTTTTCGTATCCGGCCGGTAGCGCCTTCAGCAATTTTCATTTCGAATCCACTGCAGTAAATAACCTCGGCGGCACCGTCACCGTCAATGTCGTGAACCTGGACGGCCACGTCGTTTGTCAGATACCAGTTCCCGGAATCGGGTTCACCATGGCGCCAGAGAATGTTGCCGGATAAATCGATGGCGGTAATGCAGCCCACTTCGGCGTAGGCGTCACGGGGTCCGTGCTGAATGACCTGGGGTATCAGTATCCCGGTTTCACCGCTGCCGGTAAGGGCTCCAAAGCGGAGGTTCCTGCCAACACCGAAGCCGTGGGTGGCGATCTTTTTCCAGACCTTTGGCTGTGGGTTACCAGCCCTGAGCTCTTCCAGTTCTGTCTCGTCGTTCCTCTGTGCCGAGAGGGCGAACCGTTTTGCATACTCCGGTCCTGATACCTGGACAGAGAGAAAATCCGCCGGAATGTCAGAAAGCAGGGCGATCTTTCCGCGCTGAAAGGTTCCATCCCTGGCCTCTATTTTTCCAATAAGCGATTGGGGTTCTTCGTGTGTCCACACCGAACATACTATTTCTTCTCCATCGGTACATGCTTCGAGCTTGTAAAGAGTATCCGGCTTCCGGGAAAAATGTATTCGTCCCAATATTGTTTCGTGTGCAACGTGATGCTTCAGCTCTTCATTTACACTGATAAGCTCAGCGCCTTTTTCGGTCAGGCCAAAGAAGTAATAGCGCCGGTTTGTTGTGTATCGAAAAACACAGCCGCAGCGGCCATCAGAGTCTGATGGCGCACAGAGAACAGAAAGGGTATAATCTGTCCAGTACTGATTACCGGCAGAAACCATGGGATGGGTAAAACTCTGATCATTATTGAAGGTCTGTCGCATGACTTTGCGTTCATCCCGCTCTCCGATTTTCCATGCCTGTTTGGACCCGTCATGGAAAAAGCAGGCTACTCCCCAGCCATATTTTGGTGCTGCTTCTTCACGGAAGTGATACTCCGTATGGGGACCAACATTTGCCGAAAACATACCAGGAGGTATATTTTTAAAATTATCGCTGAAAAGTATTTCCCGCCTGCTCATTCCATTCCTCACTAGTTACTTTTGCATTGTCTTATAAGACTCGGTATACAGTTTGATCCACTCATTACCGCCCGAGCTTCGCCACCGGGTAACAAAATTATCCCACTCGGCATCGATATCGATCGCGCCGATAATGGCCTTTTCCCTGAATTCATCCCGCTGTGCCTGTAAATCATAATCCGCCAGTTCAGGGAAAGGAGGTATCAGCATGGATATTTCATCGTACGTACCATGTTGAGTGCTGAAATCCAGATGCTGAAGGCCGAGTTCTCCCCATGACTGCTTCAATACAGAGTGCAGTTGTTCATCCATTTTTGTTTTTTGTACACCCATAGTAATGAACCGCCATGCCCAGCTTTTTCCCTTTCTGTCGGGTTTGATTGTAAGTTTGTTATCCACAGTTTCATAATCCATACCCTCAATACCGGCATGAACAAAAGTCCCTCCGTCTGGAGAGAAAGCCCAGTCAAGGAGATCAACAATCTTTTTCGGGTTCCCGGCATTTTTGGTTATTGCTATCCAGTGCCTCACAGGCATTGCATTTATATTGTTACCGGGGGATCCGTCCGGCCGAAGGGGAGGGTTCATGGCTGCAAGATTCTCCCTGCTTCCGTTCAGCCCGGTGTATTCCTGCAATGACCAGAAATGATAAAACGCGCCGACCTTATCTGATGCGATCTTCTCCCAGTACTGCTGCTTTGTATTGACAACATATTCGGGGTCCATAATTCCTTCGTTGTACAGTTTCTGCATGAACTTAAGCCACTCTTTGTACTCAGGTAGAATATAGTTGGGTAAAACCTCTCCGTTTACCAAACGTGCCTTTGCTGCATTAAAGGCATCCAGAAATATGTAGAGGGAGTATTCATCATTGCTTCTGCCGGTTATGCCGTATGTATCGTCTTTACCATTACCATCGGGATCATTTTCGGTGAATGCCTTAAGCATCTGGTACCAGTCTTCAATGGTTTTTATCTTGTCAGGATCAATTCCAAGATTATCCAGCCAGTCCTGGCGGGCAAAGGTCATACGGGGAGATACATCATAGCGCTGCATTGGAATAGCATGAATTTTTCCATCAATTTTTGACAGTTCCCATGAAAGTGGAAGAATATCGTCCTTCATGTAAGATGTATCATTGATGTATTCATCCAGGGGAAGCAGTAAACCTTCACGAGCCCAAATAGAGAAATTCGTTCTTAAATCATTATTGATTAATACGTAATCAGGCAGTTGCCCGGATGCAAAGATAATGCTGGCCTTTTGAACATACTGGGATGATGATGCTTCGTTAATAATCTCTATGTCCGCATCGTTCTGCTGTTCAATGTAGTCCAGATATGGATTGTCATTGATATCGTACTTTTCGGTGTCGACATTAATGTTGGTAAGGTATACCAGTTTTTCCGGCATTCCTTCGCTGGGTGTTTCTGCCTTGCTGCATCCGCTTAAGAAAACCAATGTTGCCAGAACTGCACATAGAATGAAGATAATTTGTGTCCAATGTTTTTTCATTGAAACCTCCTTTTTATTGGGGTACGTTCCGTCAACGACGACTGTACCGGTTATCTATACCTGAAACTATCCTTTTATAGCTCCAAGCATTATTCCTTTCATAAAGTAGCGTTGAACAAAGGGATAGATAAGCAGGATTGGAAGCGTTCCGGCAAAAATGGCAGCAGTCTGGATTGTAAGGGTTGTAAGTTCCGCATCCGATTCACCGCCGGTCAATCCTTCTGTTTGTGTACGCATGACCAGGTCCATCAGGTAGACCTGCAGGGGTTTTAAGGTAGATTTATTTATGTACATGATTCCGTCCATCAGGGAGTTCCAGTGAAACACGGCAATAAAAAGAGAAATAGTCGCAATCGCCGGAAGCGAAAGGGGTATCATTAATTTCCAGAAAATAATCAGATCGTTGGCACCATCCATTTTTGCCGACTCTTCAATGCTGTCCGGTATTGATGCAAAGAAACTTACAAGAACAAGAACATTAAAGGAGTTAATGGCATTGGGAATAATCAGGGCCCAAATCGTATCGATAAGTCCTGTATAGCGGACTATAAGATAGTTCGGGATGATTCCCGGATTAAAGAGGATGGTAAAAACAACCATTATCAGCATTATTTTCCGGCCTTTCAGGTACGAACGCGAGAGAGCGTAGGCGAATGTAGCCTGAAGAGCCAGATTCACTGCGGTGCCCAGAACAGTGCGAATGACAGTTGTGCGGAAGGCGTTGAAGAATGCCGCCTGCCGAAAAATAGTCTGGTACGCTTCCAGTGAAAATCCCCGGGGAAGCAGGCTGATAACTCCTTCCCGTACCAACGTCGGGTCACTTAAAGAGATGGTAAAGACATAATAAAATGGAACGAAGCATAAAAATGCCGACAGTGCCAGAATAAGGCTGTTGATTACAGGAAAAATATCCAGGCTGCGTTGTTTAATCACCAGAGACTCCTGTCAAGATAACGTCGGGAAAACCAGTTCGCACTGCTTATGAGTACCAAGCCTATAATCGATTGAAATAATCCGATTGCTGTTGTCAGGCTGAACCGTCCTTTGCCGATGCCTACCCGGTAAACATAGGTGCTTATCACATCACCGGTACTGTAGACTGCGGGATTATAGAGCACATATATCTGTTCAAATCCGATTTGAAGAAGCTGTCCTATCTTGAGCAGGAATATTATTACGATGGTGGCGGATATCGACGGAATTGTTATGTGAATTATTTTTTGCCGGCGATTGGCCCCGTCGATTATTGCAGCATCAAAAAGCTGGGGATCAACTCCGGACAGCGCCGCAAGATAGATAATTGCTCCCCATCCTGCGCCTTTCCAGATATCACTTACTACAATAATTGAACGAAAAAGGTCCTCCCGCATAAGGAAAAAGACCGGCTCGAAGCCTAACATCTTTACTATCCCGTTAACGAGGCCGGCGGAAGGAGAAAGAAACTGAACTATTATTCCGCCGAAAATCACCCACGAAACAAAATGAGGCAGGTAGATCAGGGTCTGAACCGCTTTTTTAAATGTCGCAGACCGAACTTCATTCAGCATTAATGCAAGAATTATCGGAATAGGCATGGAAATAACAATGCGGTACAGATTAATCAGAAGAGTGTTTGTCAGAATCCTGTAAAAATCCGGGTGCTTGAAAAAGATAAAGGTAAAGTACTTCAAGCCTGCCCAATCGCTTCCAAGGATTCCCTTTGAAAAACTGAATTCTTTGAACGCAATAATAAGGCCTGCCATTGGCAGGTAACGATATATCAGAAACCACAGGAGCCCCGGGGCCAGCATCAGGTAGAGGTACCGGTATTTAATAAATGCTGTAACAAGGCCGTTTCGCTTTTGATCTAACTCAGGCATGGGTAGATTTTAGGAGGGGGCTGCATAAACCGTCAATTTACAATAATTCGTTTATGTCGAAGAATCGTTTTCTGGAATGTATGTTTTTTCTTTTATGACCATATTCTTTGCTCTGTTACGATAGTCGGCAGGAGTACGACCAAATGAACGTTTGAAATTCCTGATAAATGAATGTTCCGTATCGTACCCGATCATTCTGCTTATCTTCTTTATTGTCAAGTCATCGTTCTGCAGCAATTCCAGTGATTTATCCATTCTCAGTTTGTTTATATACTGAATATAACTCATTCCCAGGGAACGCTTCAGAAGTTCGCTCAGGTAACTTGTCGATACGTGCAGGTTGTCAGCAATTATGGACAGGGACATCGGCTTGGTGTAGTTTTCATCAATATAATTAACTGCGATCTCCAGGGAAAGACTTTTAAATCGCTTTTGTTCCTTATCCCGGGTTTCAACAATCTCCCTGCATAGCTTGATCAGGTTTTCTGCTTTTCTGTCTATTGATTCGGAATTCTCTATTATTGATGAATATGTATGTCTGGTGACAATATCGGCAGATATATTGTATTCCATTGCGACCTTTGCTGCGCAGGAAAACAGATACAGGTAATAAGCGTCCATCAGCTCCGGTGAATATGCAGTGATTTTACTGTAAACCAGTTTTTTTGTATAAGCAGCTATTTGATGACCGTTCTGTATTCGCAACTCTGCTATAAGGTTTTGCCCGTCCTTTACTGAGAAGTAATATATCGGTTTTCTGTCTTTCAGGTCTGCGGCATCCAGAAAGATGCATGTTTCATTCATCAAACATCTGCGTAAGCCCTCTACCGCCTGTTCATATGCATCCGGTATTGCCTCCGGAATCTTGACAACTGCACTGCATGCGGCATTTACTGACAAATCTGTAATCTCATTGTTAAGTTCCTGTAGAAGTCGTATTCGTTCGACTATGGTATTCTTTTCTTCGTGTTTTTCTAAATTGAGCAGTACTGCCCAGCTGTTTAATCCTGTTTTCAAGATACCTTTTGTATGCCCTTCCGTGATGCGTTCGATAAGTTCAAGCTTCATTCTATCATCATTATATCTACCAGGATCATGAGATTCTCTGCGCTCTTCAATTCTCAAGGCAAGAACGAGGAAATTATTGTCTTTATCATGAAGAAATTCCCTCTCATAAAACGATCTTCCATGAAGGCTCTGACGCCGAAAAAGGAGATTTCGCAAGGCGTTTTCATGAAGGAACTCTCTGTTCTCAGAAATTATTCTTTTACTGCTTTTTGTCTGTAGTATAAGAGTGTTAAGAGTTTTAGTCAGATCAGAAATGGCATCACCGGTTTCCGAACAATCGTCACGAACCATTCCAATAAGGTTCATCTGCGTTCGTGCATTGTTAACAGCAGCAAGGATGGGTTGCCTGGCTTTGTTGTATAAAAGGAAGGACGCACTCACGGATAGAAAAAGAATTGAAAGTATAATTAACGGTGTGTATTTTAATATTGCCGGTTTTCCTGCAAACAGGATTTCTTTTGGTACAGCCAATTTCAGAAAATAGGAACCGTCAAAAACAGGCTCTGATGTATACCAGTATGTCCTGGAATTCAGGATTATTTCTGTCGGAAGAGAAGAATCAACATCGATATTGGGTAATTTCTCTGAACTACTAAAAAAGGAATCAGAAATATCGGGGCGATTGGAGATAATGATACCGGCAGAATCTCCTATTGCCCAAATACGGTCATTAAGTCCGGCATCAGGGGGAAGGAAGTTTTCCAGCCTGAAGGTAATCGAAATTGCTCCAAGCTTGCTTCTCTCTGGAAGAGAAAGAAGAAAACTGAGGGTGGAACCGCTGTCTGGTATGGAATTACCATAGGTTCTGAATAAATGTGTTGTTTCGGGAGTAGAAAAAAAATGGGTAAATAACTCATTTTTCAGATTCTTGTACGTATCACCCTGGTCGGAAGTTCTGTATCCGAAATAAGTTGATAAAATAACCTGACGGCGGGTATCGATTATGTTTATTGTCTGTATATCATCATCGGTAGTGGCTACGGAATGAAGGGTGTTAAAAAGTTTCTGGATTGTCAATGGATCGTCGTATCCGGGTACAAGCAGTATCCATCTTCGTAAAAAGGTGTCGGTAGATATTTGCTGGGTCTTTGTCATTATCTTTGAATACATGACATGGACATGGGTCACAGCATTATTTTTTTCTTTTGTGAATTCCCTCATCGCTTTTATCTGGGAATCCCACTTGTGGTTCAGGTATGCTGCGGAAAAAAGAATCAAAGCAATGAAACCAAAGGATAAGAGGGAAGTAAAGAATATCGAGAAGAAGTATCGGTGAGGGTGTATTTTAATCATAGCTGTAAAAGTTGTCATGCAATATATACATAAGAAGTTTGTTACAGATTATACAGCATGTTTTGGTAAAATGGTGGCAAAGTTTAGCTATGAGTTACTTTTTATCCTGATTGACAGACACGGTATGTGTTTTCCCGTTGTTTAAAGGACTTTCTCCAGCAGCACAAACCTGCCTTTCCTGAACTGCACGTATCCCGCCCGGGTAAAGCCCCGCTTTTCGTACATGGCCACCGCTGTTTTGTTGGGTGGGAAGGCGTCCAGCCGCAATGCGGTGTAGCCGTTTTCCGCCGCGTGCTCCAGGGCAAAGGATATTATTCTTCCGGCTATTCCCTGTCCCTGGTATGCCGGCCGTACGGCCAGCCGGTGCAGGTAGAGGGGCCGGCCGGAATTGTGCTGCCAGTTCCCTGTTGTATACTCCGGGTCGCACGACTCATTCAGGGCCACATAGCCGGTAAGAACAGGGCCGTCAAAGCTGCCGAAACTCCAACCCTGCTCCAGATCTTCCCGAATATCCGAAAGGGCGGGGTAGACCTCGTCCCACTGGTCGATTCCGCGGGAAATCATGTCTTCTGTGGCTGTGCGAAAAAGGTCATGTGCCTGAGGGATGTCAATTTGAGTCAGGATGCGTATCATGCACCTAATGATACAGGTCGAATACGGTTAGTCAATACATGCGAATCTGCGATAGAGTTGGTCGTGCTTTCCCGATGGGAGGTATTTTTCTGGACGTACGCACCCGGCGATAATATCACGAATCTTCTGTAGATCGAAATCCGGAAAATGGTGGAGAAGCTGTACGGCTGCAGTGCCCAGAGAGGTGGCCTCTGCCGGTCCTGCAATTACCGTCTTGCCGGAAACATCGGCGGTAAGCTGATTTAATAGAGTGTTGCGGCTGCCTCCACCGATGATATGAATCACAGGAAAAATGCGGCCGGTTATTTTTTCGATATCGGATATGGTTTTTCTGTAATTGCAGGCCAGGGAGCTGTATACTCCCGCCAGAATTACGGAAAGATTGCGAGTTCCGGTCAGTTTTTCCAGTGTAAGAATCATGCTTTCCGGATGATAAAGATCTTCGTGGTTCGGATCAAAAAGAGGAATACCTGCATCTCCGGCAGTATGTGAACCGTGGATGAACATGTCGACAATCCTGTCCCAGCTACATTCCCTGTTTTCTCTGATCTCAAGTTCCCGCTTCACCTTCTGAAGTATGTGCATTCCCGCCGAGTTTTTTAAAAGCGTAATGGTATTGCAGGCTCCTCCCTCGTTTGCCAGCTCGCATTCATAAACAGTATTGTTAATTATTGGTGACTGTAACTCGGTCCCTATAAGGGACCATGTTCCCGAACTAATAAAGGCGAAAGGTTCCTTTTCGGCAGGGACAGATACCACTGCAGCAGCAGTGTCATGACTAGGGACGGCGACAAACGGGATTTGCGGTATATCGAGTTGCTCCGCAATCTCCTTTAAAAGGATACCGCGAACTGTTCCATGGGATACCATGGGAGGCATGATGTCTTTCTTGATTCCGGCGATTTCAAAGAGTTCGTCGCTCCACGTCCTGTTTTTCATATCCATGAGCTGGGTGGTTGAGGCAATCGACGTCTCGCCATTCCACTCTCCTGTAAACAGCAGGTTGAGAAGATCAGGCGTCAGCATAAGCTTGTTCATTGCGGCATAGTATTCCGGCAGGTGGTCCCTGATCCCTGCCAGCTGATAGACTGTATTCATAGGATGGTTCTGAATTCCGCTCAAATCGAACATCCTGCGCTGTTTCTTTGCGTCGAGGGTCTGCATTCCAAGATTCCCGAGTTCGTTTCTGTAGCACAGGGGGTTTCCCAAAAGCTGCCGGGAGGAGCCGAACATGCCGAAGTCGATTCCCCAGGTTGATATTCCGACGGAATCGACTTTTCCCCCGGCGGTTTCAACGGCTTTTTTTAAACCCCGCTTCATCTGGTCGAAAATATAGAGAATATCCCAGTAATCGTATCCGTTGACCCTGACAGTGTTGTTCGGTACCTGGTGGATAAGCTCAATGGTGATGGTCTCACCGTCGCAGATTCCGAGAACGGTCCGGATTGAGGAGTTCCCGCAGTCAAAGCCGACACACCGTACCTGTTTGTTTGCCATGTTCTATTCCTTGCTGCCCTGTACCGAGGCTCTCAGCATATATTCATTGTGCCGGTCAATGTAATAATTAACGACCATTACCAGAATCATGATAAATCCCCAGATGGAGAGGGTCATGAACGAGCTTACCCTCAAAAGGTTCAGCCCGCTTGAGATAATCTGCAGCGTCGCCAGCGCAAGGATCAGCCCGCTTATTCTTCCGAAGCCTCCTTCGCTGCTTGTTCCTCCAAGTACCGCGGCGAGTATGGTGACCAGCAGGTATGATGAACCGTAACCGGCCTTCGCCGAGTTGAACCTGCTGATCATTATCATGGCGGCCAGGCCCGAAAGAAGGCTCGAAATAAGATATGTCCGCAGGATGACCTGATGGTTGTTGCCGCCGTAGAAACGGGTCGCCGTATCGTTGGATCCGTACATGTAGATATTGAACCCCGTCGGAGTCCGATTAAGAAACAGAGCTACCAGCGCTGCAATGATAACAAACAGAAGCAGGGGTACCGGGATACCAGCAAGTGTACCGTTGCCGATAAAAAGAACGGCCTGGGGAAACCCCGAAATTACATAACCCCTGGTAATCACGATGGTCAGGCCGTTTACGAGAATCATTGAGCCGAGTGTGGTCAGAATAGGTGCAACCCCGACATAGGCGATCAAAACGCCGTTCAGCAATCCCACAAGAAGAGCGGCCAGCAGGCCGGCAGCTATGGCCAGTAGAATAATGCCGCCCCCTGCAGTGCCGGCTCCAAGTCCGGGAGCCTTCAGGACGAGGGCTGTTACTATGCCTGCAATATTTGCCGTGGCTATAACGGAAAGATTGATACCTCCCGTCAGCATGACGATCATCATAGCTATTGACAGTACCCCGAGTTCAGGCAGCTGGAAAGCCATTCCCTGCAGATTGCCGGTCCTCAGAAACTGGCCGGGATTCAGGGCTGTCATCAGAAGAAAGGAGCCGACCATGATTATTGTGAGAACCTTGAGTTCATTCTTTTTATCGGAGACACTCTCCATTATACCGCCTCCACTTCGATTTTTGTTTGACGTTTATTTTTCTGCTGCTGCCAGGAGCTGAATGAAACACTGACCAGAATCACCGTGCCGATGAATACGTCGTACCACACCGCGGGTATCTTCACTAATGTCATGCCGTTTTTTACAATCGCGATGAGAAACACACCAAGAAGTGTTCCTCCCACCGTTCCGATTCCGCCGGCGAGACTTGCTCCTCCGAGCACCACGGCGGCGATTACATCCAGCTCTTTACCCACAATCGAGTTGGGCGCCACAGTCTGTACCAGAAGCGCCTGAATCACTCCTGCGATTCCCGCCATCAGACCCATGAAGGAGTATACAAAAACCTGGAGCCGGCGTACCGGAAAACCGACCCGTTCAGCGGAATTAATATCTCCGCCAATGGCATATATGCCCCGGCCCGTCATTGTGTATTTGAGAACGTAGAAAGCTGCAGCTGTTATTACGATCCAGAAAAGGGTAATAATCGATAATCCGTAAGGTGTCCCCGAAGAAGATGTCAGGGTGAATATACGTATATCGGCAAAGGACCGGAACCATTCCGGCAGGGAATAAATCCACTTGCCGCCGGTAATCACCGTCAGAAGGCCGTAGTAAAAGTTCATGGTGGCTATGGTAGCGATTATAGGCGGTATGCGGTATTTCGAGATCAGGAAACCATTGAAGGCGCCGAGGATAATTCCCGTCGCGGAAGCCAGTAATACCGCAGTCACGATATTTCCTCCCAGATGAATACTCACGACAGCCATAATGTATTCAGCTATGGTTGCGGTAGCGGCGAAGGAGATATCAATGCCCCCGGATATCAGAACAAAGAGAATGCCGATTGCAAGTATTCCCATGAACGAATAGCTTTTTAAGAGATCGAGTCCGTTTTCCAGGGTAAAAAAATTCGGATTTACCAGTGTAACAGCCACCGAAAGCACAACAATCACCGTCAGCACGTAAAACTCGTGGGTTTTCAAAAAACGTTTCATTTCTACCATCTCATATTTGCCTGGATTCAATAAAGGTTTGAATTTCTTCTTCGCCTGCATTTTCTGAATCGAACTCTCCGACTATTCTGCCTTTATGCATCACAAGTATGCGGGAACAGTTATACAGGACCTCTGCGATTTCATCGGAAATTATAATAATACCCATCCCCCTGGCGGTCAGATTCTTTATTGTCTTGTGAATGCTGCTTTTGGCGGACACATCGATTCCCACTGTGGGATTGTCGAGAATAAACAGGGATGGTTCCGTGGCTATCCACTTACCGAGGACTATTCGCTGCTGGTTGCCGCCGGAGAGGGTTTTTGCCGGGGAATCCACTGATGGAATTTTGATTTTCAGCTCGTTTACCCAGTGAGTGATATTTTCCGCGGTTCGTTTCTTATCGATTAAACCGCTTCTGCCGGTAAGCCGTTCGATAATGGTGGAAACCAGGTTTTTCCCAACTGACTGGTTCATAACCAGGCCTTGACGCAGACGATTCTCCGGTACATAGGCAATCCGCAGGGATTTCGCCTGTTCCACGGAACGTATTCGTTCCTCTTTTCCGTTTATCTCTATACTTCCGCTGTCGGCAGGATTCAGTCCGAAAATTGACTGTGCGAGTTCACTGCGCCCGGAGCCAAGCAATCCTGTTATCCCGATTATTTCCCCGGGATATACTTCCAGATTAATATCCCTGAAGTTGTTCTTTTTCGAAAGGTTTTTCAGGCGCAGTACAGGGGTTGTGTTTCGGTCCGCTTTAAAGTGGTAGGGTTCATATACCGAAGTCTCCCCCGTCATGAGATATTCCAGCTTTTTATCATCAAGATCTTCGCTTTTGTAACAGCCTATACGTTTTCCGTCCCGTAATACCGTAACCCTCTGAGCTATCTCCATTACCTCATTCAGCTTGTGGCTGATAAAAAGGGTAGCGATTCCCCTGTTTTTCAGGTCCGTTACAACCCGGAGCAGCGAGTCGATCTCCTTTCGTGTGAGAGCGGTGGTTGGTTCGTCCATTATGAGCAGCTTTACCTCTCCGGTGAATGCCCTGCAGATGGCGACAAGCTGCTGATCCGCCATGGACAGTTCTTCGACACGATCTTCCAGGGGAAGCGTTACTCCTATCCGTTCCATTGCGCGGTATGCGATTTCCCGGGAGGTCTTCCAGTTGACTGTTTTTTTCCATGAGGCGATATTCTCGTTCATGGCGATATTTTCCATAACGCTCAGGTTGGGAAAAAGAGACAGATCCTGATAAATCACCTCGATTCCCTGACGGATGGATTCCATGGAGTCAACATGTTGAATACGCTTATCGTTGATTACTATCTCAGCCCCGGGTTCGGGTTGTACTACGCCGGATATTATCTTTACCAGGGTCGATTTGCCCGAACCGTTTGTTCCTGCAAGACAGTGAACTTCTCCGGGTTCTATTGAGAACGATACCCGGTCCAGCGCACGAACTCCCGCATACATCTTTGAGACATTTTTCATGGACAGAAAAAGTGGTTCCATGTATATTCCGTTTTTCGTTGACAGAACCGGCGCTGAAATCAGTTCAGCGTCGGTTCTCTGGTGTATGTTCGACTAGAATCCGAAGCTGTCGACGTTTTCTTTTGTAATATCGGCCATTGCATCGACCTTAATTACATCGCCGCTGACCTCGATGGATCCTATCCCCTCGATCTCCGTGAGATCCGACAGTTTTCCGCCGTCAAGCATGTATTTGGCAACATAGGTAAGAGAATAGCCCGCATCCTTGGGGTCCCAAAGAACACCGTGGCTCATTGAACCGTCTTTCAGATACGGTGCGGCATGCCCGGGGATGACTGTTCCGACCACAGCTACTTTTCCTGCAAGACCCTTCTCTTTCAGCGCCTGGGCTGCACCCGGAGGTCCGAGGCTGCCGAAGCCGACGATACCCTTGAGGTCGGGATAGGTTTTTAACAGTTCAAGAGTTTTCTGTTTCGAGAGTTCCTGATCTTCTCCGCAGGGGATCCGGCCTGTGACCAGTTCGAGACCGGGATATTTGGCCTTGGCATATTTTATGCCCTCGTCGGCCCAGAGATTGTGAAGAGGTACGGTAAGCCCTCCCACAAAGATGGCATACTGGCCCTCGGCTCCCATGTTTTCCACCAGTTTGTCCCAGGTGTGCTGGCCGAACTGGATATTGTCGATCAGCTCTATGTCGACATCCTTGCCGGCCTGGTCGGGAGACTCATGGGTGAGAATCAGGATTCCTTTTTCCCGGGCTTTCTTGAAAACCGGTTCCAGGGCAGTTGCATCATTCGGGGTAATGCAGATCGCGTCCACTCCCTTGCTGATCAGGTCTTCAACCATCTTGACCTGTTGAGCGGGATCTGCATCAGACGGCCCGATTTGATATGAGTTTACACCAAGATCCTTGCCAGCCTGAATAACTCCCTCTTCCAGGCGGTTAAACCAGGGAATCCCCGTGATTTTTACCACGGTTACGATTTCGTATTCATCCGCTCTCCCATTTTCTTTCTGCCCTGCGGCAAAAAGAATACCGGGAAGCAGCATGAAAACGATAAGACCGGCGACAAACGCTTTTTTCATAACTCCTCCTTATTCTGCGTTTTTATTTATCCTGCCCGTATTCATTTCTGGCAAAATACTGCATAGCCGCTATGTCTTCATCGGAAATGACATGGGGCGTGCCGATAGATTTTGCCAGAATATAAATCTGGGCTGTTTTTTCAACAACATGACAGATCTTCAATGCTCCCTCTACATCAGAACCGATGCAGACGGTACCGTGGTTTGGAATCAGAACGGCATTTCTTTCGCCGATTGCTTTTGCCACATTGGCCGCCAGTTCCGGTGTTCCGGGAAGCGAATATTCGGCGCAAATAACCTTGTCGCCCACGATTTGAACGAAGTCTTCACTGATACCTGGAATTTCCTGAAGGGTTACAGCGAAGGCGCTCGAATAGATCGGATGTGTATGAATAACGGCGTTTATATCCTGTCGTATATTCATAATCGAAATATGAAGACCGTATTCTATCGAAGGTTTTCGCTTGCCCCAGACTATTTCTTTATTCCTGTTCATCACTACTATATCTTCAGGTGTAATGGTTTCGTAAGGCATTCCACTCGGCTTGATATAGATAAGCCCGGTCTCGCTATCGCGTACACTGATGTTACCCCACGTGCCGACGGTAAGACCCCGTCGGACCATCTCCATTCCTCCATCAACAACCTGCTGCAGGAGGTCGAAGCGAACCTGCCCAATATTCATAAATCCTCCGAATATAAAATGTTAAAAAAATAACTTATGATGTGAATAGTAGAACGGTAAATAGTGGCTGTCAAGAAAAATATTCTAATATTGTTAGAAATTGTGAATAATTATTATATCAGGCGTTAAAAATATAACATTCATCTTTTCTTTTATTTTCTTTTGAATTATAATTAGCGGCATGGATAACATTGAGCGTCGCAAAAATATGATTCTTTATTTACAGGAACACCATTCCGCCACAATCCAGGCGCTTGCTGATGCTTTTTCTGTTTCGCATATGACTATTCGCCGGGATATGGAAAAACTGGCGAAGGAAGCGCCAATTAAAATCATTCATGGCGGGGTTATTTACCAGGACTCCAGCCTGGCGGAACACTACACAATGACACATGCGCGGAGTCATATGATCGATGAAAAAAAGAGAATAGCGAAAAAAGCTGCTGAGCTGATAGAGCCCGATGACATCATCGTAATAGATGCAGGATCGACAGGCGAACTGATCGCGCGTTACCTCCCCCGGGATTACCATATTACTGTTATTTGTTATGCCCTTAATATTGCGTCCGAGGTCAGCAGACGTTCAAACTGCACACTGATTCTATCCGGCGGTCTGTATCATGAAAGCTCCATGGTTTTTGAAAGCGATGAGGGATTGGAACTGATAAGAAGAAACAGGGCTAAGAAAGCATTCGTAACCGCTAGTGGAATAAGTAAGAAGCTGGGAATAACCTGTTCCAACTTTTTTGAAAGAACAACCAAAAGAATTGCTCTTGAATCTTCTCTTACAGGGATACTGGTTGCCGATTCATCAAAGTTCGGTGAAATACAGACTGGCCATTTCTCCGATTTAGAGGATTTTGATATCATTATCACCGATACAGGTTTACCCGAAGAGTTTTACCAGGAGATCAGAGATAAGGGTAAAAAACTGTTTGTAGTATAGAAGCCTGAAAATGCGGTTTTTCCCGAAGGATGAGTATCCACTCTTTTATACGCTTATCAGCTTTTTCCCGCTTTGCAGTATCTCCGTCAGCGGTTCTCCCCAGTATTTTACTTCCACACCCAGATTTTCCAGCAGTTCTGTTACACCCAGCTGGTCGGCACAAGCCTTACAGGCGGAGACCTGCACTTTTTGATCTACCAGGGTGGCGATTCCCTTGCGAATGTTTTCATTCTTCGCACTTAGTTCGGCCGTCGCTCCCCAGATAATAACAGTAACCTTTTTCCACCAGCCATTTTTAAGAGAATTCCCGGCATACATAAAAACCATTTTTTCGGCGGTTACTGGATCAGCGCTGGTCCAGAGAATGTAGAGCTCCTTATCCATTTTGGATCTCCTCCTTATTTGCCTATTATGTAAGGATTATAGCAGACTCCAACATTATCAGGGATTCATTGTTTATCGCAATAATCCTGTTAATTCTCCTGGTTCCTCGACGATTATGGTCTCATCAGTAAAATCCTCTCGTCCCCCGGCTCCGCCCAGGACGGCGCAGAACATGGCCCCTGCCGACCGGGCCGTAGCCTGGTCGACAGGGGAGTCTCCAATAAACAGAATGTTCCGGACCGGGATTCCGGTGAACCTTGAGAACTCCAGCACGCACCATGGGTCTGGTTTAGGCCGCAGGGCTTCATCGCCGAAGGAAAAATAGCTGAAGAACGGTTCAAGACCATGGGGAGCAAGCTCCTTGAGGGCCGATTCCCTGCTGTCCGAGGTAGCAAGTCCCTGGGGAATCCCCCGTTGTGAGGCTTCCTCCAGGGCTTCGCGGACACCATTTTTTACGGGAACGGTACTATTGTCGTCCGATATAATCCGGTTCAGATGCCTGCGTACAAGCCTGAGGAACCTGTCCTGCCCGGGCACCGGACCAAAAACCCCAAGGGCATTTGCCAGGGCCTCGCAGATGGAGGCCTCTGTACCGCCTGCCAGTTCTCCGTGGGGATCGACTCTGCCCTTATTGACGCCGATAGCGGTAAGTCCGCTCTCTATGGCATCCCGGCGAAGCTCCTCCGGAATCTCAAGCTCCAGGCACAGGGTCTCCAGAAGGGACCGTTCCCGGCGTATCCAGAGGCTGAAGTTGTCCAGTAGTGTCCCGTCCTTGTCCCACAGAAGGGCCCTGATTCTGCCGCGTATTTCTGTCATTTCTGTGTTCCCCTGCTTGTTTGTACAGCGGCAAGGATTTCCGTTGCCGCCGCCCCTGGGTCCGGAGCCCTCCAGACCGCAGAGACGACCGCTACCCCTGCACAGCCGGCGCGGATAAGACCGGGGGTGTTACCGGCCGTGATGCCGCCGATTGCGATAACAGGCAGTCTGCTCTTCGTAAGCAGCAAGGATACACCATCGCTGCCGACGCTGGAATAGTCTTTTTTTGTTTCCGTGGGAAAGGCGCCGATGCCAAGATAATCCGCGCCGTCAGCTTCTGCCCGTGCAATCTCTTCCGGCCTTGATACAGATACCCCGAAAATCCTCCCCTGCGGCCAGAGCCGCTTTACCGCATCCAGGGGAAGATCCTTCTGGCCCAGATGCAGACCGTCTGCACCGACGGCCATGGCAAGATCGAGGCGGTCGTCGACAAGCAGGGGAACCCCGAAGCGGCGGCACAGGGCCGCCACCTCCAGTGCCTGCAGGTAGATTTCTCTGTCGCTGAAACGGCCGCTTTTTTCCCGGTACTGGATCATTGTCGCGCCTGCTGTTAATACTGCTTCGATAGTGGGGAGGAACTCATCCTCCGGCCGGAAGCCGGAATCTGTAACCAGGCAGAAGCTCAACTCATCCCTGTGCATGGCGTACTCTCCCTGTAAGGTCAATCGAGGCGGTCTCCAGCAGGTTGGCAGCGTCAATCAACCGGGTACGGAAGGTTCCGCTGCCTTCACTTCTGCCCAGGCTTTCTACCGCCTTTTCTCCAGCCAGGTTCATGGCCAGAATACCCAACAGAGCGGCTTCCAGCTTTGAGTCAAGGACGGCGGCAAAGCAGCCGAGGACCGAGGCGCTCATGCAGCCGGTGCCGGTAATGCGACCCATCATGGCGGAACCTCCTTGTATGCGAAAAGTCTCCTTGCCGTTGGAGACATAATCCGTAACTCCTGTGGCTGTAACGACGGCGCTGCTCTCGTCCGCCAGTCTGCGGGTAACATCCCCAATATCGTGACTGACGTCGGAGTCAACCCCTTTCTGCTGTACTTTTTCTCCAGCGAGGAACATGATCTCCGCTGCGTTGCCTTTAACGATATCCGGCTGAACCTGCGCTAGAATTCGCCTGGAAGCTGTGCGGCGGGATGCCGTGGCCCCGGCCCCTACCGGATCAAACACAACCGGTATCCCCCGGGCTTTTGCCTTTTCCCCGACGCTTATCATGGTTTCAATACTTTCCGGGGTAAGTACACCCATGTTCAGAACCAGGGCGCCGGCGTGCTCTACCATTTCCAGGGCGTCGTCGCCCCAGTCGGCCATAACCGGAGCCGCGCCGAAGGCGAGGGTAATATTGGCGCAGTCGTTGACGGTTACCATGTTTGTAATGTGATGAATCAGGGGAGCCCTGTTCTTTATTGCCTCCAGGGCGAGGGCAATTCTGGTGTTGTCTATTTGCGTGTCTGTTTTTTTGTCCATATCATGAATCCTTTGTAAAGCAGGTAATAGGCGATCATGGAAATACCAAGGGCGGGTACGGAAACACCCAGAGGTGTGCCGCCAGGCAGCAGCAGGTAGTAACTCACCAGGCCGAGAGCCCAGGCAACAAAGCCAAGGCCGATTTCCGGGACCGTTGGCATTGACCCGGCAAAAAAGAGCCGGCGGCAAAAGATTACTCCAAAGAACGGCGCAAAGACTGAGCCCAGAGCGTAGAGAAAATGCTCGTACCAGCCGCCTGGAGCGGCAAGGGCAAGAATGAGTCCCAATCCGCCCATAAACAGGGGTGTTGACCGCTGTCCCAGGCGGGGGAATACCAGCCTGATTGAGACCCCGGCGGAGTGAACATCAAGAAACCCGGTTGTTACGGTAGACAGGAGGACCACAAATGCGGCCCCCGGACCGAGGCCGGCAAGGAGCATGCTGGCTACGGGGCCGGCTTCCGGGAGTTTCCGGATAGACAGCAGTCCAACCAGATACATGAAACAACTGCCGATAAAATAGCCCGCCGCGGCTAATCCGACCCCGCTGCGGCCCCTGCGGGCGTTTCTGGTATAGTCTCCCACCAGGGGAAGCCACGACAGAGGCATTATTACAGACAGCTCCAGCATGCTGCCGAAAGAGGGGCCTTCCGCTTCCGCCGGAACCGGACCTTCGGGAAGCATCAGCAGCCGCACTGCCCATACTACAGAAAGAACAAAGAGCAGAACCACGGCTGCGATATTCAGGTTGCGCATTCCGCGGAAACCGGCGGCGGTCCAGACAAGGAGCAGAAGTCCTGTGATAAACCTGGCCCAGGGAAGACTGATGCGCCAGCCCACTGCGAAGGCGGCTGCGTTCAAACCTTCGGCTCCCGCCAGAATCATGACGGCGGTCCATCCGACAAGCTGCAGGGCGTTGACCAGAGCAAAGATGCGTACCCCCGGGCCGCCGAGGGTCGAATCAGCTATAGCTATGGCGTCCTTGTTTTCCTTCCAGGATATCCAGCCCACCAGGAAAAAGGCGGCTGCTCCGACAAGATGCCCTGCAATTATGGCAATAACCGCAGTTCCAATGGCCATGGAACTGAAGAGGGCTCCGGTCATTATCTCCGCCAGAGATACCGCGGCGCCGAACCAGAGCACCCCCAGATGCAGGGGAGAAAGTGCGGGAAAAGTAGCGCTGTTTGCGCTGTTTTGAAGAGACTTCTGTTCTGTCATGGTTCAAGCTCCTCTCCGCCGTAGAGGCTGTAAAAATGGTGAATGGGACCGCAGCCGCCGCCTATGGCCAATCCGTGGGCGATCCCCTCGTTAATGTACGCCTTTGCCCAGGTGACCGACTGTTCCAGGCCAAAACCGCGGGCAAGCAGGGCTGCCAGAGCACTGGAGAGGGAGCAGCCGGTACCATGGGTGTGGCGGGCCTCAAGCCGGGGGGCTGTGTAGTGCCGGGTGCCGTGACGGTCCACCAGGATGTCTGTTGAACTGTCGGAATTATCCGAATGGCCTCCCTTTATGAGAACGGCCCCTGCACCCAGTTCAAGGATGCGGCGGGCAGCTTTTTCCAGGACCGCTGTATCAGCGGATTCAATTTCCAGACCGGAGAGGCTCTCGGCTTCCGGCAGGTTCGGCGTAACCAGGTCCGCCAGGGGCAGCAGCTTATTTTTAAGGCTTTCTTCGGCATCCGGGGCAAGCAACCGGTGTCCCGACTTGGCGACCATTACCGGGTCCAGGACTGTAACAGGCGGCTTCCAGCGGCGCAGAGCCTCGGCAACTTCGCTGATGATTCTTGAGTCGGCAAGCATACCGATCTTGACGGCGTCAACCCGGATGTCCGAAAAGACTGCGTCGATCTGGGCTGTAACGATTTCCGGGTCCAGTACCCGGACTGCGTTGACTCCCCGGGTGTTCTGGGCGGTAACGGCGGTAATCACCGTCATGCCGTAGACGCCGTTGGCGGCAAAGGCCTTCAGATCGGCCTGTATGCCTGCGCCTCCCGAGGAATCACTTCCTGCGATTGAGAGAACGTTGTACATGGGATCTCCTTTCCGAAACCCGTACAAGCCATTGAGCTTTCGGGTTTCCTGAGTATTTGTGAGATCCGGGTGGGTAGGTATGTATGATTGGATGATGGAAGGATCAACCTCACGCTTTCCTACGCCGGTATTATCCGGATCAGGTTCGTGGGTCGGGGACTTTCAGGGCCCCCCTCTCAGCCGGCCAATTCCGGCACCCCAAGGTGTATGAGAATACGATAACGGGGAGGGTGGGGAATGTCAAGAGTGCTGTTTTTTATCGGGATTTGTTTTTATGCGCTTAACTTTTGGGTAGTGTCCCAAACCGTGGGGATGAACAATACACCGGATTTGAGAATTACCGGGAATCTGGAGAAAGCTCTGCATCGCTCCGTAATTTAGCAGATAAGTCTCTGCCGGCAGGAGTTTTAATCCAGATTCATCCCCACGGTTCAGGACACTGATTCGAGTACTGTGTCTGTTGTACATCCCGCGGTTTGCGGGATTAGAAGCTCAAACGCAGCTTAGCGTATACCTGGTTTCCAATACTGTCGACAGTACCTGTTCCTGTCCCAATGTCCGAAGTGTCGATGACTCCCTGAAACTCGCCTGTGCCGTAGTAGAATACTGATCCAAGAGAGAACTCGGTGTTCGCCGTGAGCTCCCAGGCGTATTCAGAAAAAACCGCTCCGGAAAGGTCCACTGCATTGACCAGAGTCCCGCAGGAAAGAAGGTGGTAGTCGAAAAACCGCTTTTCCAGGTAGCCGAACAAGTAGTGTCTGCCCATTACCTCCTGTGTGCCTGACAGCACGGGCAGAACGTCATACTCGTCCTCATGTGTACTGCCTGCACCGTGATAAAAATATTCGCCCCGGACTTCCACCCCCCGCAGTACGGCGGGAACTGCGTGAAATCCTGCGATCAGTTCAAGGGCATCTTCACCGGTCCAGTCGCTGTCCGCAGCATCCCCGGAAGGATCGCTGATGCGCAGAGCTCCTTCCCAGTAAAGGTTAATTCCAGCCAGGTTGCCGACTCCGTCGCAGGTAAGCCAGAGAGGCCGGTCAAAACCGTTATTCCTGCTATCGTACACAACCTCCCGCAGGACTCCCAGGGACATGTCGAAGGGACCGGCAAAGCCGCGGATTCGTGTTCCCCAGGGGATATTGGCAGCGTCATGGGCAATCCTGTCCGGATCGGCATTTCGTCCCCGGTCTTCCGCTGCCAAATATGCCGAAATCGTCAAAACACTGTCCAGATACACCGAAGAAGTAATTCCTGTTATTCCAGGGGTTTCGTCGTCTCCGCCTGGATTCAGGCTGTCTGAGGGATTTACCCGGGCGCTGGGATTGAACACGTATCCGGTGCCCCAGGCCAGGGGAATTTTTCCGGCCTGGATGTCAAAGCTTCCCATATCTATAAGCCCCCAGGCATGATCAATGAGCAACTCCGCCGCATCCGCCGCCTCCCATCCGGGAAGCCCGTCCAGCCCAAGGCGTCTGGCGCTGAAGTCCTGGTGGGCGGTTCCATAGCTGCTTTGCCAGTCCGCTTCAAGGTGAAAGCGGAGTCTCTCCTCGGGTTGCCAGTCTCCTTTTAGCCGGAGCTTGACATAAGCGCCCGGATGCCAGGCATCGGCACTATTGTCATCGCTGAACCGTGTACTGTCCGCCCCGTTTTCCAGGTAGCCGTAGAGTTCAGGGCCGCTGTTTGCCTGGCTTGGAACAGAAAAGGCCATGAGGAACAGTATAACGATACCGGCATTTATTTTTCCTGTTCTCATACCCTTATCACCTTGTCAGCGATAGAAACGGGTGGGATTGAAGAGTTTCTCGTCTATCGGCTTGTCGAACACAGCTTCAATAATCCGGACTTCCGTTCTGCTCTGCTTGTTGTGATTGGTCATCTCCATGGTCCGGGCAATATCTTTGCCCCCCATCATCGTAAAATCCTTGAATATCAGGTCCTTCAGATGCCCCTCTTTTTCTGTGTAGTATTCAATCTTGAGAGTCCGGTAGCTCCCTTTCTCGATCTCAAAGATCACCCGCGTGTAGGCCGAGTCGTTTTGGACAGGTATCCCTTCAATCCTGTAAATGGTGTCGGTCTCCTCTATCAGGCTTGTCCGGTAATCTTTTTCGATTGTTCCTCCTCCAAGGTCTTCATAGGAAAAGTCTCCTCCCACACCCTGTACGGACTGCTTCTTTGATTCTCCTGCTATTTTGCGTACCCGTCCGGTGGAGGGAAAATGGACCCAGCGGTCATCTCCTTTTGACAGGATTTTCATGCCTTTCACGGTCCGGGGTTCTTCGAAAACCATGAACGTGTCGTCGTCTCCCAGGCTTACGCTGGAAATGACAAACTCTCGTTTGCCGGCATCACTGGCCATGCTCGGATAGACGTGCATTATCATCTTCTGTTCAGACGTATTCGAGTGCTGTTTCCCGTCCACAGCTCTGATGATCTCCTGGACGCTTTCTGCGCAGGCTGCAGTAGCGAACAGGCATATTACACATGCACATATACTTAACCTGCCTGCTGGTGAATTATTTTTCATTGTGATACCTCCCTGGTACTGTTTGTAGTGTTGCTATTTTGAATTCCCATAAACCCCGCAAGGGACGGCAGCAGCAGGAACGTCAGAAAAAGGCAGACCATAACCCCGAGAAACAGGGCCCCCCCGAAGCTGGCAATGCCCGCCATGTTTCCGAATAAGGCCAGGGATCCGAATCCGAAGCCCGTGGTAATCCCCGAAAGGAGCACTCCCTTGCCGGAATAGGTCATTGTCCGAGCTATGTCTCCTTCAAGCAGACAGCGATGTACAATATGTACAGCGTAATCGATACCCAGCCCGATAATCATTGGCAGGGTTATAACGCTTATCAGGTTCAGCCGGATACCCAGCAAAGGAAGCATACCGAACATCCAGATCATGGCTGTCAGCAGAAAAAGGATGGAAAGAAGAGTAGGGGCCGTTCTTCGGTATGTCAGGGCCAGCAGAATGCTGATGGCAATAAACACGTACACCGCCGCGCTTTTGGCTTCCGTGACCATTTCCCGTGTCCATTCGATTCCCAGCTGAACAGTACCGGTTATTTCGGGATTAATTTTAGACATGCGCTCATTAAAGGAGAGAAACTCCGCTTCCTGAGCAACAGCTTCAGTAGGCTGAATCGATACCAGAAAATGCTGCCGGTCCGTGCTGATCAGCTCCCGTCTGTACATTTCGGGGATGTCTTCCAGCCCCATCGGACGCTGTACCTTCAGCATGGGAAGGACCAGCTCTGCCATTCCGGGGGCAAAGGACCTGTCCAGTCGATCCAGTTTGCGTATGCTGCTTTCCCGATCCTTTTCCAGGGTGGAGAGCAGCTTCTGAAAAACCTCACGGCCGGGCTGACCGGTTTCCGCGCCGAATATCTCCCTGATCATGGCGTTCCGCTTTTTCAGGATCAGGTTATCCTCTCCCAGATTGGTCACCGATAAATCGCCTATCTCTATCATGTTCCACTCAAGGCGCTGTATCTGGTACTCAAGTTCATCAAGGCGCTCCTGGTTAAACGTGTAATCCTGCCGATAGACCGGAGGATTAGCACGGAACAGTGAGATTTCCTCAAGCCGCCCGGCTGATTCTTTCGGCGACGGGATAAATTCGGAAACAGATGCTACCTGGGCCACCAGGAACTCTTCCTTCAAAACTTCTGTTAAACGGCGGGCTTCTTCAATGGAAGAAACACTTACCATGCTCGACTGGGCCGAATAATTAAAAAGCTCGCGGATCCGCCGTTCGGTAATCATCGTTGGAGAATCGGTAACCGTCAGCTTGTTAACGTCGTATTCAACCCTGTTTTTCGGCAGGAAAAATCCAAAGGCGAGGCTGATCATGACAACCGCTGAAATAATGATACTGCGGTGTCGTGCGCAGTAATTTCCCAGGGAGCCAAGAAAACTGTACTCAATAACAAAGCGCTTATCCGGTTTTTCCTGTTTGGAACCGAAGACTAACAGCAGCGCAGGAAGAAGTATCAGAGTTGATGCAAGGCAGGTAATAATTCCCCAACCGGCTATAAAACCGAATTGGGTAATGGCCTTTGTTCCGGAAAACATCAGTACAAAAAAAGCTATGGCAGTGGTAATTCCGCCGATCAGAATGGAACTCCCGGATTTACGGAAGGTCTCCTGCAGAGACTCATGTTCGCTTAATCCTTCACTTCGTAGATCTGTGTAGTTCGAAATAATGTGGATGGAAAAATCGATTCCCAGTCCGATCAGTATCACCGCAAAAGCGGATGTCAGCAGATTCAACTCGGCGAACGTCGCGCCTATGATTCCTATGTCGTAGACTATTCCGACAAGCAGGGTTATAAGGGCCAGCAGGATTGCCCGCAGCTGTTTGAAAGAGAAGACGAACAGAATGAGAATACAGACGAGGGCAATCAGAGATGGGACCAACAGATCGAAACTGAGGGCCTCCTGTTCGTCGAACTCCATGGTGAGGTCCCCGGTATAACTGATGGAAAGCTCCGGATAGCGCTTTTCCAATTCGCCATAGACCCGCCTGAACTCCGGTTCCATGCTCAGCAGCCGGTCATAATCGGACAATGAAAAGGAGGGCACGATTGTCATCAGGAGCATTCTGCCTTCCGGATCAAAGGTAAAAGTGTCCCCGATAACAAATATCTCCGAGAGGGTACCGGCAGTCTCTTTAACGACAACTCCATCCGGCTCTTCCAGATATTCCCGGAATAGTACCATGCCCCGTTCCATGTTGGACATCATTTCCACCATTTCCCGTTCATCCTGATTGGTCAGGATCTCCTTTTCCGCGGCATCCCCGGTATAGCTGGATTCCATATTGTCGTTGAGGGCTGTTATAAAGGGGAGGAGGTTCAGTTCCGACAGCATCCTCCGGCTGCGGCGGATATCGTCAGAATCCTGCATGTACATACCCCACTGAGTAATAAAGTCCCGGGGAACTTCCAGCTGAATTGTCTCAATGTAGGGAGAAATTCCAGGATCGTTTTCGAGGTAGGTTTTTACTTCTCCAGCGGTTTGTACAGTCTGTCCCCGATCGGGCCCTTCGAAGGTCAGGATAATCGAGCTGGTGGAAAAAAGGTCATCGATTCTGGTATAACTTTGGACAAGAGGGTTTGTCTTTGGGAGCATGTCCTTCAATTGAGTGCGTATGAGTATTCTCTGAGAGAGGAGCAGGCTGATTAGCAGCAGCAGTACCGCGGCAGTTATGATCCACCATTTTCGGCGTACTATCTGTGCTGCGAACAATTCGCTCAAACGGTTGAAAAAATTCATTCTCCCCATCTGTAACTGAACGGTTAGTTATTGCTTCAGATGTTAAACTAACCGTTTGGTCAAGTCAAGCACTATACAAATCTTTTTCAGCTCCTTTGTATTCCATCCAGAGTGTAGGCGAGATGGGAACTTATAAAAGACTGTTGAAAAATCTCCCATAAATGGTCCCGGGAAATGTCGAGAAACCTGCTCCACCGTTCCTCCAGGGCAAAGTAGCCAGCCAGCGGCAGCATCCCCGTAAAGAACTCACCGACAATCTGGTGGGCTTTGCTCTGTTTGTTCGGGGCGGGCATATTGAAGCGTTTAAAGAACTCCTCCTGTCGTTCGACCATGGCCGAGATAAGCCGAAAAACTGTTTCGTTGTGGGAGGAGGATTTCAGGGACTCCATCAGCACTATTTTCATAAGATCCGCCCTCTCCCGGAGAAAGGCAAAGAGGGGCTGCATTATTTTGTCTCTTTCTTCTGGGGAGGCCAGTGATTCAAGAGAAAAGTCCGGAGGCACCATGGTATCTACGGCTTCCATTGCCTCGCTGACCATCAGCTCCATCAACTCTTCGAGAATGGCCTCTTTGCTCTTGAAGTAATAATAGATCAAGGCTTTGTTGACCTTTGCCTGTCTGGCGATCTCGTCCACCCGTGCGCCGTCGAAACCCTTGTCGGCAAAGAGCTTTTCCGCCGCCTTGAGAATACGGTTTTTTGATTCGGATCCCGTACTGTCTGCCGGTGCATCCGAAAAAGTCTTGCCCGTCGGTTTATTCATACTCCAGCGCTCCCTGATTTTCGTGAGCAATACTAACTGATTGGTTAAATTTACTCTATACCAGCCAGGTTCTATGGTCAAGAGCTGCATGGTTAAGAAGACGAATGGTAACAGAATTGGTGTAAATCTGTTTCGATTGAGGTGTCTGCTGTTATAACAGCATGGACAAAAAAAACCGCCGACCCGGGCCGGCGGTGCAGTACTTAAAAAGTAAGGTGATTATTTTTTGGGTGGATAGACAAGGATCTTGTCCAGTCCCGGGCGCTTTGCAAGGTCCTTCTTGAGGGACTCCTGCCGTGATTTATTAACGTAATCCGGATTCTGGAAGTAGTAGGTGTACTCGGTGTGGTCCTTGTAGGTTCCCTCCAGAAGTGCGTAGGTGTCCTCGGTCATGACCAGCTCTTCGTCGGTGGGAATAACATAAACTTTGACCGGGGAATCAGATGTGGAGAGTTCGGTCTCGGCGTACCTGGTCATGGAAGCTGTGTTCTTGTCCATATCCACCTTGATACCAAGGTTCTCCATTTCTTTGCAGACCTTCTCCCGTACCAGGGGACCCCGTTCGCCGACACCGGCGGTAAAGACCAGGGCGTCGACTCGACCAAGGGCGGCGGTATACGCACCAACGTATTTCTTGAGGCGGTAGGATTCCATATCGATGGAAAGCTGGGCTTTTTCGTCCCCTTCGGCAGCGGCAATCTCGATGTCCCGGCGGTCGACGTATTTTTCGGTGATTCCCAGAACACCGCTTTTCTTGTTCAGGATGTTCTCCATCTCATCGGCGCTTAAACCCAGTTTCTTCATCATAAAGAAGGGAATAGCGGGGTCGACATCGCCGGAGCGGGTACCCATTATCAGACCCTCCAGGGGAGTAAGTCCCATGGACGTATCCACGGAAACGCCGTTCTTGACAGCATTAATGGAAGATCCGTTACCTATATGGGCAATAATGACGTTGGTCTCAAAAGGGTCCTTACCTAAAAGAACGGCAGCCCGTTTTGCGCAGTAGAGAAATGACGTTCCATGGAATCCGTAACGTCGTACAGCGTGGTCCTCGTACCATTTATAGGGCAGGGCATACATGTAGGAAGTCCTGGGCATGGTCTGGTGCCAGGCGGTATCCATGATCGCGCAGTGGGGAATTGACGGCATTACCTCTTTAGCGGAGGTTATACCCAGTATATTCGCCGGGTTGTGCAGGGGAGCGAGGTCCTGGATTGCCTTGAAGGAATCAAGGACATGATCGTCTACCAGTACGGAACGGGCGAACTTCTCGCCGCCGTGGACAACCCGGTGACCTACCGCTTTGATCTGGTCAATAGAAGAAAGGGCGCCGTGCTGAGGGTCAATCAGGGTCTCAATAATCAGCTCAATGGCTTCCTTGTGGCTGGGGCAGGCGTGCTCCTTTTTGATTTCCTCTTTACCGGTGGTCCGGTGTTCAATGACAGATCCGGGCTGGGTAACCCGCTCGACAATACCTCCGGCGAGTATGACTTTGTTGTCCCAGTCGTACAGTTGATATTTAACCGACGACGAGCCGCAGTTCAAGGTAAGAATAGTCAAAATAATCCTCCGAAAAAAATAATACTTTGCGTTGGTGTGAAAAATGGTTCTGTATTTGAGTGTAAACGAACTGAGTGCGGCTTTCAAGTATGCCTGTACGCGGGATTTTTCCTTAGCGGTAAAAGCACCAGACACTGCACTGCAGTTTTATCTTGTATGACACTCCACCGTCTGCTCTGGTCCTTAACTGCGCTGGTGCTACTGATTCTCCTGACACCCCGGTTGGTCTCCGATGATAAAAAGGCAGAAAAAGGAACAATCAAACTGAATCTTGAGAGCCGCTATGAACAGGAGAAAGAGTTTGGAAACCGGGTGTCGATGGATTATCAGGTATACAGCGGTGCTCTGGTCATACGGCGGAAACAGGACGACACGTATCTATTCAGCGGAGGCCTCTCTTCTCCCTGTCTATCCTTCGGCTCCCTGACTCTGCGGGGTCCCCTGCAGGAACTAATCAAACCCGGAGCCCTGACCGCTTCCACGGCAAAATACAGTGATCCCCCTGCGGTATCACTGGACCGCAGCTGGACAGCCTCTTCCAGAAAGGCAGCAGCAGTCGGCGTGCCCGGAACCGTCCAGTTTTCCATCGTGGAAAGTGTTGAGAGTAAAGGGGAACTCCCGGAGCTTGCCCTCGAAGCAGAAGCCTCCCCCCTGCCGTGGCTTCGCTGCGCGGCGGTCTGTTCCTACGCGGAGGTTTCAGGAAACATGGATGAAGAATGGATTCAGGAGGAGGGTATCCCTGTGCAGGGGGCCCTGCTTCTTGGAGGAGTCAGAATTGCTATAAACGGGGACCGTGCCGGGTTCTCCGGCTTTGCCGGCACCTCTCTGCACCGAATGCTTCCTGCGGGGACCTATCTGAGGGGTTCCTGCAGGTATGATTCCCCTTGGCTGAGTACCAGGCTGGCCGTCTCCAGGCTCGACAGAGATTATCGCAGCCCCCGCCACCCGGTCAGTCCCTACCATCTGGCATCCGCCCTGGATATGCTTGTTCTGCCGGTATTTCCGGTAAAAGGATTCTTCAGAGGAAGCGCACGCCTTAAGCATTCGCCCCTTTATGGTCCTGACCCCGCGGATTTACGATTAAAATCAGAAGGGGGAATGGCGTGGACTTTTAAAACTTTTTCTGGTGAGCTTTCCCGGGATCTGCTGGTAAAAAGGGACGGGGGTGAGTATCTGTGGGAGGAAAACCTGGGGGGAAACATAAGGTTTACGCTGCCCCTGTTTTCCGGCTCCTGTACAATGCGCCCTTACGCCAGGGCGTCATACCTTCTGGGGTATAATACGCTGGATACGACCTCTGTGGGGATTTCCCTGCGCAAACTGCCCCTGGATGTCTCCTTCAGCTGCGGTTTTTCCCGTCAAAGGGAAGCCGGTGAAGCACCGGAGGGTGGTGTTATAAGCGCAGATGGAGAGCTTGGATTAATCTTTAAGGATTGGGGGGCCCGGGCCGGTTTCACTGTGGAAGGGGACGCGTACAGACTTTCCCTGCAGGGGGGGCGTAGTTTCCGGTTCTAGTCTGAAGGAAAAAAAATCCTTGTAAAATGTTGCGGATTTGTATTTTACCGTCTATAATTGGTAAGACCAAAACCTAAGGAGCCCCCGATGCACACTATTCTTGTAATCAATTGCGGCAGTTCTTCCATCAAATATGAGGTCTATCGTATGCCGGACAGGGAAAGCATCGGAAAGGGTCTCATTGAGCGGATCGGGCAGGACATTGGATACATCTGCCAAAAGAGGCCCGATGGGAAAACGTACGAGCTGAAAGTTCCTATGCCTGATCACAAGACAGCAATGGAACATCTGAAGAACGCCCTTACTGACAAGGAAGCAGGTCTCGTCTCCTCCATGGCTGAGATCCACGGTGTGGGACACCGGGTAGTGCACGGCGGAGAGGAGTACTCAAACTCAGTCCCCATCGATGAAAAGGTTATAGCCGCCATCGACAAGAACATCGAGCTTGCTCCGCTGCACAATCCTGCCAACCTTATCGGCATCCGTCAGGCCATGGCCCAGCTGCCGGACATCACCCAGGTGGCGGTTTTTGATACCGCCTTTCATCAGACCCTTGCTCCTGCGGCCTATCTCTACGGCCTTCCCCGGGAGTTGTACAACAAATACCGCATACGCCGGTATGGGTTTCACGGAACCAGTCACCGTTTTGTATCCGGGGAGGCCATAAAACTGATGAAGCGGCATCCCTCGAATACCAATGTTATCTCCTGCCATCTGGGTAACGGGGCTTCCATAACCGCCATTGCCAACGGAAAATCCATGGACACCTCCATGGGATTTACCCCCCTGGAAGGGGTAGTCATGGGTACCAGATCCGGAGACCTGGATCCGCAGATTCTTTTTTACCTGATGGAGCGGGGCTATTCAAAGGAAGATTTAAATCGGATTCTCAACAAGGAGAGCGGCATGCTGGGCCTTTCGGGTGTATCCAATGATATGCGGGATATCGAAGAGGCAGCATCGACGGGTAACCAGCAGGCGCAGGAAGCCCTGGATGTTTATGCCTACCGTATCCGGAAGTATATCGGCGCTTTTGCTGCCAACATGGTGCGGACGGACATTCTTGTTTTTACGGGCGGGATCGGCGAGAATTCAGTCAGAATGCGGGAGAGAATCTGCCATCGGCTGGAAAGCCTTGGAATTATCCTGGACGATGAAAAAAACCGGAAGAACGGTAACAGCCAGGGAATCATTTCCGCGGACTACTCAAAAACAGCAATTTGCGTTGTTCCAACCAATGAAGAACTGCAGATAGCCGCGGATACCTACGAGATTATACAGCCTCAGGAGAATCCCTGAGCCTTAGAGCTCTTCGAAGAGTCCCAGCTGGCCAAGATGGTAAGCGTTATGATCGGCAATCAATAGCAGTTCTCTGTACAGCGAGTATTCCGGAGCATGGGGCAGTTCAGAAAAAAGATCCGTCCTTTGGTCCTGCACCAGCTGTACAGCTTCGGCCATCAGCAGCGAGAAACTTTCAATTTTCCTGGTCCATTCCGCGGGAGACGGGGCCTCATGCTCCGTGGGCCAGTACCCTGCGGGGAAAGGTAAGGGGTTGTAGTCCCGTTGCTGTACGAAATCGAGAATATCCTTAACGCAGATACACATATGGACCAGGAGGGCCCAGGGATTGAGGGGCGTGCCTGTAGGTGTACGTAAAGCGGGAAGACTGGTGTTTATCTTTTCCATGGGGAATTCTTTCAGTTTATGCTGCCAGCCGTCGTGGGCGTTGCCTCCTTCAAGCAGCGCTTCAAGCTCTTCCCGCAGAACCTGTTCTCTTTCTTTCTGGTTCATTTAATCGTCTCCGTAGAAATCTTTTTACAAGCCCAGAAAAATTCGGGCAGTTTCAAAATATATGGTCAGGCCGCAAACATCTATAACCGTGGCCATAAGGGGGGCTGACATTACCGTAGGGTCAAAACCCATACGGTGAATAATAAGGGGTGCCAGGGCCCCGATAATAGTGGAGAATATTACCACAAATGTAAGGCTGACCCCGATTACCAGGGCATCGAACAGGGGAATTCCCGGCGGGAGAAGGTAACTGCGCAGAATTATTACCCCTCCTGTTACTATGCCCATGATAAACCCTACCAGGATCTCCTTGAGCATAATCGTCCCGATATCGCGAAAATGAATTTCTCCCGTGGCGAGACCCCGAATCATGAGGGTCGATGATTGGCTTCCCGTGTTACCCCCGGTCTGGGTTATCACCGGCATAAAGACAAAGAGAAAAGCAGCGCCGATTACCAGGGATTCGTAGTGATGGACCACGTTGGTGGTTATGGTCCCCACCAGAAGCAGAATAATGAGCCAGGGTACCCTCTTCTTTACCAGAGCCGTTATGGAGCTGTCCAGGTACCGGTCGAGACCCCCCTCCATGGCCCCCATCTTGTAGACGTCCTCGGTCTGCTCTTCCCGTATGACATCGATGATGTCATCGAAGGTGATGATACCCAGCAGGGCGTTCTGGCTGTTGACAACAGGCAGGGCCATAACATCATAGGTTTCCAGGATTTTTGCGACCTCCTCCTGGTCCGTGTCTTCCCTGACGGCGATTATTTCCCGTTTCATGATGTTTTCTATGACAGCATCGTCCGGGGCGGTAAGGATGTCTTTTAACGAGCAGACCCCCTGGAGCCGCCGTTCTTTATCCACAACGTAAATGTAGTAAACCATTTCCACTTTCTTGGCGTTACGCCGTAAGAAATGGAGGGCCTGGGAGACGCTGCTGTGTGACTGCACTGCCAGGAAGCGGGGAGTCATGAGACCTGCGGCGTCGTCTTCGTCGAAACGCAGCAGATAGAGACTCTCCCGTTTGGATTCGGGATCCAGTTTTCGCCAGAGGGTTTTTCGAACATCTGACGACGCGGCCTGGATAAAGTCCACCAGATCGTCGGGTTCCATGTCCCGCAGCAGGTCCTTGAAGTCCCCGTCGCCGATTATCTCCGTCAGGACGGCCTGTTCCGGTGCCGGCAGCGAGATCAGCAGGTCTCCTTTGTCTTCACGGTCAAGGGCATGAAAGACTTCTTTTTTCTGATCATCGTTCAGACTGTCCCACTGGTCAATCAGCTCGGCCAGGGGGATACCGGCAAGAAGCTCGTTAAGCTGCGCAGGGGTATGGGGCTGTTCAGAGAGTATTTCGTTCAGATCCCGCATGCTGTGCCTCCCTCGAGGTTCCAGGCTCCCACCAGAAGGACCTCTCGTTCAAGTTTGAAACCAAAGAGCGTGTATACCTTTTCTTCTGCCAGCTCAATCAAAGAAAGAATATCAGAGGCCGTGGCGAAGCCGCTATTCACTATAATATTACCATGAAAGGGGGCAATCATGGCCCCTCCAATGCGTGTTCCCTTGAGTCCTGCCATATCTATGAGTTTGCCCGAGGGCATGCCAAAGGCCCGGTTATTCTTGAAGACCGAGCCTGCACTTGGATACCGGAAATGTCCCTTGTCCTCTCTGTCGCTTCGGTGTTCTTCCATGAGCGACCGGATCTCATCGGCTTTGCCCGGCTTCAGGATGAACCCCGCCCGGGTAATTATACCCCCCCCTTCCTGAAAGGGAGAGCGCTTGTAGGCAAAGTCCTCCTTCTTCGGCTGGTAACGGCTATACGTACCGTCCGGTTCAAGAAGGTCCACCCATTCAAGGCGTTCGCTCAAAGATACCCCGTAGCAGCGGGCGTTCATCCATACGGCTCCGCCGACGCTTCCGGGCATACGATAGATGAACTCCAATCCTGTAAGCCCGGCACTGGCCGCGGCCTCTGCCACGCCGGATATTTCCGCTCCCGCTTCCGCACTTACAGATGTGCCGTCAACGCTGACTTTCTCAAGACCGGCGGTATGTACCACAACCCCGGGTACTCCCCTGTCGGCTACCAGTATGTTTGCTCCGCCGCCAAGCAGAAAAAAGGAAAGTCTCTCTTCGGCAGCCCACTTCCTGGCCTTGTGAACATCCTGCCAGTTTTTCGGCTGCACGAAAATCTCCGCCGGGCCGCCGACCCGAAAGGTAGTATACGGGATCATGGGTACGTCAAAGTTGATAGATCCCTCGATGTTGATTCTTTCCGCTGAATGGCGTACATTATTCATCGTCATATTCTACCCTGTTTTGGTTTGATTATTCCATACAGGGCGTTTTCCACAAGGACGGTATCTTCATGGCGCTTCAATTTTTCAACTCCTATACACGTACCCTGGAAGAGTTTACACCACGGAATGACAAAACCGTCTCTTTTTACGCCTGCGGCCCCACAGTATACAACTATGCCCATATCGGGAATCTCCGTGCATACGTGTTCGAGGATGTGCTTCGTCGTACCCTGGAATACCTGGGATACAGCGTCACGCATGTGATGAACATTACCGATGTCGGTCACCTGACCGATAACGCGGATGAAGGGGAAGACAAAATTGTCAAGCGTTCCCGGGAAAGCGGAGAAAGTGTGTGGGATATTGCCCGCTTTTACACCGACGCCTTTTTTCAGGATACTGACCGGCTCAATATTTACCGTCCTTCCATTGCCTGTGCCGCGACCGAGCATGTTGATGACATGATTGCTCTTATAAAGCGGCTGGAGGAAAAGGGCTATACCTATACCGCCGGGGGCAACGTCTATTTTGATACCTCAAAATTCGCCGATTATGGAAAAATGGCCCTGCTTGACCGGCAGGAGCAGCAGGCCGGTGCCCGGGTAGATGTTGACCGGAACAAGCGTCATCCCCGGGACTTTGTGCTCTGGTTTACCCAGTCAAAGTTTGAAAACCATATCATGCTGTGGGATTCACCCTGGGGGCGGGGATACCCGGGCTGGCATATAGAGTGTTCTGCCATGAGCATGAAGTATCTTGGTGAACAGTTCGATATTCATTGCGGCGGTATCGACCACATTCCTGTGCATCATACCAATGAAATAGCCCAGTCAGAGGCTGCTACAGGAAAGCAGTGGGTACGGTACTGGCTCCACAACGAGTTCCTGCTGGTGGACTCCGGAAAAATGTCCAAGTCAAAAGGGGGATTCCTTACCCTCCAGTCTCTTATAGACGAAGGTTACGATCCCCTGGATTACCGCTATTTCCTTCTTGGTGCCCATTACCGCACGCAGCTGCGCTTCTCTTTCGAAAACCTGAAAGGGGCCCGTTCCGCCCGGCTCTCTCTGGAAGATAAGCTCAAGGAGCTGTTAAGCGCCGGAGAATCTCCTCTTGATATCACGGAGCTCACCGAAAAGAGCCGGAACTATCGGGAAAGCTTTCACAGAGATCTCGAAGCTGATCTGAACACACCCCGGGCACTGGCCACCGTATGGACGGTTCTGAAAGACAAAGAGCTTGCTGCCGGTGAAGTGCTGGCCCTTTTATACGATTTTGACCACGTTTTGGGGCTCAGGCTTTCAGAAATTGAGACTCCTGGTAAATATCAGCTTTCAGAGGAGGAAAAGACTCTTCTCGAAGAACGCAACGCCGCCCGAAAAGAGAAGAATTTTACCAGGGCGGATGAGATCCGTGACTATTTTTCCCGTAAAGGGCTTGTTCTTAAGGATACCCCGGACGGTACGGTGGTGAATCCTGCAGGGGTGTAACCTTCAGGTTGGAGAGTTGTTTAAGGGATGAGTCATGAACCGCACCACGCCGAATCTTTCGAGCGGGTATACAAAGATGTTTTTCCCGTTCTTTTTCGGGTGGCGTATCATATAACAGGTGATAAGAATGCCACGGAAGATTTGTGCCAGGAAGCTTTTATTCGTTATTTTAACCGGGCGGCTCCCTTAAAAACGATAGATGATGCAAAATACTGGCTTATTCGGGTTGTTAAAAATCTCAGCTTCAATTATCAGAAGCGAAAAGGTCGGGAGCAGAAAGCCAATATCAAGGTCTTTAATGAGCCCCAGCCACGAATGCCCGATGGGGAAGAAGAGTTCATGCGGGGAGAGACATCCCGTATGGTCAGGGAGGCCCTGGAAAAACTTCCTCCTCGCCTGCGTTCTCCCATCATTCTCAAGGAGTACGGTGGATTGAGTTATAAAGAAATTGGAAAGATCTTGCGTATTACCGAAGGAAACGTAAAGGTCCGGGTCTTTCGGGCCCGGAATCAACTGCAGCAGTATCTGGATCAGGAGGGAATTGATGTGTCCTGATAAAGAAACCTTATCCGCCTACATTGACGGTGAGCTGGAGCATGACTGGAACAGGACTTTAAGTTCTCATATAGAAAACTGCTCTGTCTGCTCACAGGAAGTTCGTCATTTTTCCGTGATGACACGGCTTATGCATATGGATGATTCGGCTGTGGATCAAGCCGTTGAAGAGGCCCGGTACCGGGTCTGGCGGGGAGTACGCTCTTCCTGCGAACAGAGAACCTATCACTCCTTCCCTTTCAGGGTGCTGAAGGTGCCTGTTCCCACCCTGGCCTTGATTGCTGTTCTGTGCCTGGTAATGGGAGCGGCCACAATGATGCTGTGGACCGGCGGCTATATAAATCAGGAGGCGACGGTTGCGGCCATCCCTGAGGATCATCAGTTTTCAAGTACGGAAGAACTCCTGGAATATCTCGCCCGGCAGGAGAAGAGCCTGCATATGACCATTCAGCTCCCTGATGAACCGGTTTTCATTGTTCTTGGTGAACCGCGGCTGCTCAGGGCTGCGGATTATCGCCAGGGAGATTAGCTTGAGGCTCACGGGATTTATTGCACTTACTCTGATGTTGTTGTTCCCGCTGCACATGGCTGCCCAGGAAGGCTCCGTGGAAGACTTGCTGCAGCAGGTCCTGTATCTTGAGTTTGAAGCAAGGCTTCTATCCGGAAACGGCGAGCTTCTGTGGAAGATGGAAAACAAGGCCCATACTATTTCCGGAAGAACCGTGGATATTCGTCTCGAGGGGGGGAATGTCCTGGCGATTTCCCGTTTAACCCCGTATATCCAGGGAGACGACACGGTTCTTCTCGTAGCACAGGGCGAGGTCTGGTACAACAGGAATAACCCGCGGGATGTGGAGTACTATACCGGAATGACCAGCATTCCCATTGCCTTGGGCGAGGGCGCTATCTTTTTTCCTCTGGGAATACATGATCAGCCGGATCAGTCCGCCTATATTATAGAGATCGAAATAACTGTAGACCGCTATACACAACTGCAGAAAAAGCCGTAAACTTGGTGGTGCCGTGGCCGTATCTACACCTCTGAAAAAATTGTTTAAGGACCAGCGTAGTATTCCGATTGTCTTTCTGTTGCTCCTGGTTGGTCTGTATGTCTTTTCATCCCAGATGATCGAACGGTCTCCGCGAATCGAGAGTATCACACCCGAAGTAGGCGCTCCGGGAAAAGTCCTTGTTATAAGCGGCGAGCACTTCGGATCCGAACGCAATGGATCCGGGGTTATCTTTGCAGGAACACGCCCGAACTCTACCTCCTACATGGAATGGACCGATTCCAGAATAAGTGTTCGCATTCCTGAGGATGTAGGCTCCGGTAAACTGTATGTCAGAATCGGCAATAAAACGAGTAATTCGATTCTTTTTACAAACAGCCAGCATATTCCAAAGCAGCTGTCCGGTCCTGCGGCTCCCGGGATGCCCTACATTGCCTCTCTTGATAATGCCGGCGGGCCAATAGGTTCGGTGGTAAGTATCCGGGGATTGAACTTTGGTTCTGAGCAGGGAAGCGGCAGAGTCTATTTTTCCTCTACCATCGCCGAAAACGACGAGGGCCGGGAGTACATTGACCGCGGTATTGTATGCAGCCTCGCGGATTTCGACTATGAGAGTTGGGAAGACCAGACAATACGGGTGCGGGTTCCCGACAACGCGATCTCTGGCAGCATCCGGGTGGTAACCGATCGCGGTGTCAGCAACGCCCTCTATTTTGAGGTAACCGATTTAGCGGGGGACCGTATTCTTCGCGAGAAGAGAGGCTATCAGATAACCTACACCGTGGAAATCGAAGAGGTTGATGCCTCTCCCGGAAACTCGTTAAATCTCTGGATCCCGAACGTAATGAGTTCTCCGACCCAGGGCAATCTGGAGGCCGTACGGGACCCGATTCCCCTTTGGGAAGATTTTAACGGCGTAGCCAGGTATCGCTTGCAGGAGCTCGAACCCTGGAGACGATATACCGTTTCCGTCACCTACTGGCTGGACAGGACCGCCCTGGAAACCAGGATTGTTCCATCACGAATAAGTATGGAATATGACCGAAACTGGCGGATGTACCGGGTCTATACCTCCCCTGATTCCTATGTCCCTTCGGGAACACAGGAAGTGGAAACCATGGCTGCCAGGGCGACAGGCAGGGAAGGGAATCCGTATCTGAAGGCGCGGAGTATTTTCCGGGTGCTCATTCGTGATTTTGCGCCCTCATCCAAAGGCAACACTTCGGTTTCCCGGTTACTGGAAACCAGACAGGGAGATTCCTTTGATTATGCCCGGCTGTATACAGCCATGCTGCGGGCCTCGGGAGTTCCTGCCCGTATTATCAGTGGCTGTTATATATTTGCCGACAGTACGACTTCGGTTCATTACTGGGTGGAGTTCTATGTCCCTGGTTTTGGATGGGTACCTTCGGATCCCTTTGTAGGGGATACCGGTTATGGAGATGACATTGAGGTGGAAGACCCGGCTGATTACTACTTTGGAAATGTGGATAACCGGAGAATCGCTTTTTCCCGTGGTATTATTGAACTGAGACCCACTGATCCAACCAGCAGGTTGAATGTAAAGACCCGGATATACAGCCTGCAGACCATCCACGAGGAGGCAGTTGGGAACATATCTTCCTATCAGAGCCGATGGTATCCGGTCAGGGTGATTGATCGCTGGTAGTCAGCTTCATTTTTCGCCATGTTTGACCGAAAATAGGAGTGGCTGTCGGCGTTGACAAAGCATTACCGCGGGCCATATACTTTATTTAGCATGTGAACCGGGAGCGATATGAATAATCCTTTACAGCTGTCGCTGGTCAACTTTAAAAAAGGAGCCTATATAATTGTTGAAGGGAAGCAGAAGGCCGACTGTTTCTATATTATCCGCTCAGGTAAAGTAAGTATCAGCAAAGAGGTCGAGGTCGTCGAAGAGGAAGGGGGTAACCTCCTTGCTCCGGGAGACTTTTTCGGTGTTGTTTCGACGATGTCATCTCACAGCCACATTGAGACCGCGCAGGCCATTACAGATGTTACTCTGATCGCTGTTCGCAGGGAGCAGTACGGTCTTCTGATCGAGCGGAACGCTCCAGTGGCCATGAAGATTATTCAGCAGTTTTCCAAAAAGATGCGCTACCTTGATGCCGCCCTGGCCCGGCTTACTCTGAAGAGCGGTGATTCCGAGGACATCGCTCATCTTTTCCGGGTTGCCGAGTACTACGCCCGTCAGAGCCAATACAATCTGGCCTACTATGCCTATTATCAGTATATAGCTAATTCTCCTAACGGAACGAATGTTAACCTGGCTAAAGAACGTATGGCCAAGATAAAGCCTTACGCCAAGGTGGTGTATCTGGACACTCAGGCGGAGGAATTTACCCGCAGCTATCCGAAGAATACCATGATCTTTTCCGAGGCCCAGCCCGGAAAGGAGATGTACATTATTCAGAAGGGCAGTGTAAAGATTACAAAGATCCAGAACGACAACGAGGTAATGCTCGCCCTGCTCAAGGCCGGAGATATGTTCGGTGAAATGTCCCTGCTCGAGGATAAGCCCCGCTCGGCCTCGGCTATAGCCCATGAGGATACGGTCCTTATGGCTGTGAACAAGGCAAACTTTACCCGTATGGTCTCTAACCAGCCTCAGCTGATTGCGAAACTGACACAGATTCTCTCTGATCGTATCTGGTTTATCTATAAACAGCTTGCCAATACACAGCTCTCCGATCCTGTCGGAAGACTCTATGATGCCCTGCTGATTCAGCTGGAAAAGCTGAAAATTCCGATTTCTTCTGAAGCCTACACCTTCGATATAGGCCCCAAAGAGCTCGGCAACATGGTCGGGCTCCCCAAAGAGGAGCTTAATCTTGTTCTTCAAAAGCTGTTTGAGAATTCAAAGGTAAAAATCGTGGATAATCATGTCTACGTTTCTGATATAGAAGAGATTGAGAAGCAGGCAAAGTACTATCGCAAAATGGAGAAGATCGAGAAAGCCCGGCGGCAGGGATCCATGAATCCGCGAAAATAGTTATTCTACAGGAAAAAATACCCGGTCTACTACACGAATGGATGCCCCGTTTCGAATTCTGCGGTACTCTATCAGGAGCTGTTCTCCCTGTTGATAGCTTAAAACCGCTGTTAAGGTCCCCGCCTGATTGAGCCGCGCAATAAGGGGCAGAGGTATATTCTCTGTTCCATAGGCCACTAGAATTGCATCGTAGCGGTCCACGGTATCCTGGCGTATCAGCTCTGCTCCACTTCTGACTTCAATATTGGCATATCCCAGTTCTTCAAACAGGGCGCTGAAAACTGCAGCCCGGGAAGGAAGGAACTCAATCTGGACAACCCGCGCGGCTATCCGGGATACAAGGGCTGCCAGGTAACCCGATTCCGGTCCCGCCACCAGAACTGTGGCGCCTGTCAGGTCTCCCGCTGCGGCAATCATCTTTGCATGTTCCTCCGGGCTGGGTATCAATACCCCGGATCCCAGAGGAAGAGGACTGTTTGTATAAGCCATGGCCTGGGGAGGTCCGGAGATAAACCGGTGACGCGGAACCTGGCCGAAACTGTTTCGCAGCTGGGCCTGAGGCAGAATCCCGAGCTGGGAAATCTCCTCTGCCAGAACGGCTCGCTGTTCAGTGGTTACGGACCTGGATTCATCTGCAGGAGTGCGTTCTTCTGTCTGGGCGTTCAGAGTAGATGAAAAGAAATGAAAAACGAGTATGCTCAACAAAATGATGTGGATGCGGTATCCGCGAATCTGTTTCATATCTTGTCAGTTTACACGAAAGGTCACCCGGCTTCCAGATCATATTCTTCTGCCGGCTGTTGAAGAGAAGCCCTCTCTCTGGTAGTATTGGCTCCATTATTGCACAACAGGAGATCTTCATGGGTACCGAAATGTTGCCGAAAGCGTATAATCCCAAGGATTTTGAAGACCGAATCTACGCTATGTGGGAAGAGCAGAATGCCTTTGCTCCCGAAGGCAGCGCCCATGAATCCCCGTTTGTTATTGTCATTCCTCCGCCGAATGTAACCGGTGTACTGCACATGGGGCATGGACTTAATAATACCCTGCAGGATATTCTAATCCGTTTTTACCGCATGAAGGGGGTTCCCACTCTCTGGGTCCCCGGGACAGACCACGCTGGAATAGCTACGCAGAATGTTGTCGAGAGGCGTTTAAAAGCACGGGGGACCAGCCGTCATGATCTGGGCAGGGAGAAGTTTGTTCAGGAAACCTGGAAGGTCAAAGAAGAGCACCACGGTATTATTACCCGTCAGCTGAAGAAAATCGGCGCTTCCTGCGACTGGAGCCGGGAACGCTTTACCCTGGACGAGGGACTTTCAAAAGCTGTACGTGAAGTCTTTGTTTCTCTGTACGAGCGGGGATTAGTTTACCGCGGAAACTATATGGTCAACTGGTGTCCTTCCTGCGGTACAGCCCTGTCGGACGATGAAGTAGAGCATCAGGAAGCTCACGGCAGACTGACCTGGTTCAAGTATCCGTTAGAGGACGGTTCCGGATACATCCAGGTTGCTACTACGCGGCCGGAAACCATGCTCGGCGATACTGCGGTGGCTGTGCATCCCGAGGATGAGCGTTACACCAATCTTGTGGGTAAAATGGTGCGGCTGCCCCTGGCGGACCGTCTTATCCCGATTATCGCTGACAGCTATGTTGACCGGGAGTTCGGTTCCGGGGCAGTCAAGATAACTCCCGCCCACGATCCCAACGACTGGGAGATCGGGAAACGTCATAATCTTGAGGTAATCAATGTCCTGGCAGAAGACGCCACGATGAACGAAAACGTTCCCGAAGACTTCCGCGGTTTGCCTGTTCTGGAAGCCAGGAAGAAGGTCGTTGAGGCCCTGGATAATCTTGGAGCTGTCGTTGAAGTAAAGGAGCATGTTCATCAGGTTGGACACTGTTACCGCTGTGACTCGGTTATTGAACCCTACCTGTCGGAGCAGTGGTTCGTCCGGATGCGTTCCCTGGCAGACAAGGCCCTTGATGCCTGGCGCAAGGAAGAGATCGTTTTTTATCCCCGGAAATGGGAAAATACCTATCGTAACTGGCTGGAGGGAATTCGGGACTGGTGTATATCCCGCCAACTCTGGTGGGGACACCGTATTCCCGTATGGTACTGCGATGATTGCGGCGAGACCATGGTCCTGCGGGAAGACCCTGAAACCTGCTCCAAGTGCGGTTCAAAAAAAATACACCAGGATGAGGATGTACTGGATACCTGGTTCTCCTCCTGGCTCTGGCCTTTTTCTACCCTCGGCTGGCCCGAAAAGACCGAGGATCTGGCAGCTTTCTATCCTACAACCACTCTGGTAACCGGATACGACATAATCTTTTTCTGGGTTTCCCGCATGATTATGGCAGGCCTCGAGTTTATGGAAAAGGTACCCTTCCGGGATATCTACATAACCGGCCTGGTTCGGGATAAACAGGGCCGCAAGATGTCCAAATCTCTGGGCAACGGTATTGATCCTCTGGAGGTGGTTAATACCTACGGGGCTGACGCCATGCGCTTTACCCTGGTTTTCCTGGCCTCGCAGGGTCAGGACATCCTGATAGATATGGACAGCTTCAAGCTGGGCAGCAAATTCGCGAACAAGATCTGGAACGCAGCCCGTTTTCTGCTGATGAACATGGAAGGCCGTACGCTGAAACCTTTGAAAGAGTGCGAACTGACTCAGGTGGACCGCTGGATACTGCATCAGCTGAATGAGGCCGCCGCCACCGTTGATCGCGCCATAAAGGGCTACCGTTTTAATGAAGCGGCCCAGGCGGTCTATGAGTTCTTCTGGAACGACTTTTGTGACTGGTACATTGAGGCCTCCAAGCTTTCCCTGTACTCCGACGACGAGGGTGAACAGGATCGGGCGGCGAGCCTGTTGGCCGCGATTCTTGAGGAGTCTCTGCGGTTGCTGCACCCCTTTGTCTCCTTTCTTACCGAAGAGATCTACCAGAAGCTTCCAATAAAAAAGGGAGCCCTGATTACGGCAGCATATCCTGAATATACCAGCGAACGTCGGGCGGAAGAGACGGTTCAGCAATTCAGTCTGCTTCAGGACATGATTCGCGGGATCCGTACCCTGCGCAGCGAATTCGCTGTGCCGCCGGAGAAAAAGATCAAGGTCGTGGTTAAAGTGGATTCGGGTTTCACGGCTGCCGGCTTCTTCGAAGACCATGCTGTACTGGTAAAGAGTCTTATAAGCGCCTCGGAGCTGATTATCGGCGAGAATGTGGAAACCGGGGACGGGGCGATCCCCCTTGCCGGAAACGGGTATGAGAGCTTTGTCTTTATCCGCGAGGCCATCGATGTTCAAGCTGAAACGGCCAAGATGGAGAAGGAAATCGGCAAGCTGATGAAGCTGATTAAGTCCACTGAAGGAAAACTCTCCAACGACAAGTTTATTTCCAACGCCCCGGAAGAGGTAATTACCAGGGAGCGGGAGAAGCTGAGTGAGTTTCAGGAACGCAGCACGAAGCTGTCGCGGTATATAGAAGAACTAAAATAATCACAGAATACATATCTATAGAAATTTTCGATGCAGGGAGGTTTTCTCAATGAGGACCTCCCTTTTTTTGTAATTAAAGCCCTTACACTGGAAAAGATTCTAATAAAGAGCATGATATCTTCATTTAAATGTTTACAGTACGAAATATATGCGCTACACTTTATATAATTTTTATGTGAAAGCTTCCTGCTCAAATAACTTTGAATAGGATATATATACTAAAAAAAGGAAGGAGCGGGTGGTATTGCCACAGTACATACGGAAAAATATGGATAATCTGACTACAAACATTAAAAACTCCGCTGAAGGTACTGCAATAGATCTTTCGGAAACTTTAGTATGCAAATATTTAGGTTACAAAAGAGGGCGAGTATCTCCCAGGATTAAAAACTGTGTTCGGCAAACACTGAAAATCCTCAACAGGCTTGCCCGTCCGGCATGGTGCTGCCGGATTTATCCTGTTACTGTTCACGGCGGCCATATTTACATCGGAAATACAGGCTTTCGTGTCGCGAGCAGAAAAATTGGTCGTGTACTTTCTGTCTGTACCCACACCGCGGTTTGTGCCGTTACTCTGGGGCGGCAGGTAGATGCATTTATTAATACCGGCAGCCCGCATGAAACGTATATCCGCGATACCGCTGCTTCCCTGGCTGCGGAAGATCTTATGGACCAATGCCAGGAGCACATAGAGACGGCGCTGCCTCCTTTACAGGGAGCCACAAAACGGTACAGCCCAGGTTACTGCGATTGGAATGTAAGCGCCCAGCAGGGGCTGTTTCGTCTTTTTCCAGCCGATAAACTTGGTATTCGGCTTTCTGATTCTTTTCTTATGAGTCCCCGAAAGTCGATAACAGCAGTCTTTGGCATAGGAAAGAGGGCCGAGGTAGACGAATACGGTAACGCCTGTTTTAACTGTGAATATGTAACGTGTCCTCACCGCAGAATATCCAGCAAAGAGCACATGCCTGAAGCAACTGCCGTTTAGGGCGCCAACCAGAATTTCGCACTGTCACAAACACCACAATAAGGAGCGGTACTTTGAAAAGACACCAGTATAAACCACTATCCGAGGCAGAAATCCAGCGCATCGATCAGGCAACAATGAAGGTACTGTCGAGTACCGGCTTTGAGGTCCATGAGGATGAAGCCTTCGAATTGTTTTCCCGGGTTGCCGAATCGGTGGACACGGAGAAAAGAATAGTTCGTTTGTCAGAAAAACGTATACGGGAAATAATTTCCTCCGCTCCAGGAGAGCTTACTCTCTTCAGCAGGGACGGAAAAAATGACTGCCGTCTTGGTTCCGGGGAGGTCTATTTCGGAACCGGCGGGACGGCCCTTAATATGCTTGATTATCCTGAGGGCTTATGCAGACCGGCGGTGCTCAAGGACCTGGAAAATATTGCCCGGGTTGTGGACAAGATGGATAATGTTCATCTGTTTTTATTGCCCACATACCCAAATGAGACCCCCATTGATAAGGTTGATATAAGCCGCTTCTACACCGGACTTAAATTCACGGCAAAGCACGTTATGGGTGGCGTGTACACTGGAGAGGGAATCAACTCGGTTATCCGTATGGCGGAGGAGCTTGCTGGAGGAAAGGATCAGCTTCGCAAGCGTCCTTTTTTGTCGATGATCACCTGCGGAATCAGTCCCTTACGTCTGGATTCCAAGTACGGAAGATTTATGATGCAGATAGCCAAAGAAGGGATTCCCCTGGCTGTCCCGGCAGAGCCATTGTGCGGGGCAACCTCTCCCATGTCTTTGGCGGGGACCCTGGTTATCCAGAACTGCGATGCTCTTATAAACGTTATGCTTACCCAGCTGGTGAACCCGGGAACTCCGGTAATATACGGCTGCGTTTCCACCTCTACAGATCAGCGTAATCTTGGCTACCTGGGGGGACCTGTGGAAAGCGGAATGATCAATGCTGCTACCGCCCAAATGACCCAGTATTACGGAATTCCTTATTATGCTACTGCCGGTATAAGCGATTCCAAAACCCTGGATGCCCAGTGCGGTTACGAATCGGCTATCAACAACCTGCTTGTTGGTATGGCGGGGGCGGATTTTATTCACGATGCTGCAGGCCTTATGGAGTTTGCCATGACCGTAAGCCTGGAAAAACTTGTTATAGACAATGAAATTCTCGGCTATGCCAAACGGGCAATTCGCGGTATTGAAGTGAACGATGAGACCCTGGCCCTTAAGGACATTCAGAAAATTGGTCCCGGGGGGAATTTTCTAACCTCCCGGCATACCCGCAAATTCATGAGAAAAGAACATTATGCCCCCACCCTGAGTAACCGGGACCAGCGAAGCCAATGGGAAGCAGGCGGCCGGGTCTCCGTAGATGAGAGGGCCCACGAGATTGTTAAATCGATTCTCGAAGGAGAAGCGGAGATATATCTGAAGGATTCAGTTTTTAAGGAGAAGATTGTCGTATGATACTGATTGGTGAACGGATAAACGCTACCCGCAAAAGCATTAAAACCGCGATTCAGAATCAGGATACCGGAACCATTCAAGCGGAAATTACGCGTCAGGACACAGCCGGCGCCACCTATATAGACCTTAATGCCGGAACCGGCGCGGGAGATATGGACCAGGAGGCCCGGGATCTGTGCTGGCTTATCGATATAGCCCTTGAAACAACGGATAAAAAACTTGTCCTCGACGCGGCGAGTCCCGCGGTCCTGAAAAAAGCAGTGGAACACCTTGGAGAACGCCGGGCCTTTATGATCAACTCCGTAAAAGGGGATTTCTCCACCACCATGAAAGAAATTATGGACCTGGCAGCAGGCCAGGAAGCCCCCCTTATTGCCTTGGCAATGGACGAGGACGGGATTCCTTCTTCCACGGAAAAGCGGCTCGAAATCTGCAGCGCCATCCGTAAAGAGGCCCAGTCCCGGGGAATCCCGGACAAGCACCTCTTTTTTGACCCCCTGGTATTGCCTATATCGGCGGATATATCCCAGGGGATGGTCACCTTTACTACAATCAGCGGTATTAAGGAGATGTACCCCGAGGCAAAGACAACCATGGGGCTGTCAAATGTCAGCCACGGATTAAAAGAACGCTTAAAGATCAACAGCACCTTTCTCTCGATTGCCATAGCCTATGGTCTGGACTCGGCCATCTGCGATCCCGGCAAGGTCTCTATCCGCAGGGCTGCTGTTCTTGGTGAATTGATCGCCGGGAAAGACCGTCACTGCAGAAAATTCTCCCGCGCCTATCGGGGAGGTCTTTTCAATGATTGATACAAAGCACGAATTCCCTGGTACAGATAATGCCCTGGGGGACGGGCTGTTTCGAGCGCCTCTGTCGGTTAACCCTGTCAAACGGCTTTCGGATTCCCAGGTCCGCTGTATCCATGAAGCATCCCTCTCTCTGCTCATGGATCCCGGCATCAGGTGTTTTTCCAAAAAAACAGCGGAAATCTATCGCCAGGCCGGATGCAGCGTGGAGGAACGTGCAGGGAATGAGGAGCATCGTGTCCTTATTCCAGCCTCATGTGTAACGGAAGCCTTGAAGACTGTACCTTCAAAGGTTGTCCTTGGTGCCCGGAACAGGGAAAAGCGGCTGCTGCTGGAAGCGGACAAGGCCCGGGTCTATTTCGGGACTGGTTCGGAGACCAATATTTTCCTGGAATCCCGGCTTGAAACCTTCGTTTCAACAGAAAACGGAGACCACACCATGCGGTACCCCGTTTACCAGGAAGAGAGGGGAAGCGCTGCAAGTTTGGCCTATTCAGCTAAACTGTGTGATTCCCTTGAAAATGTCGATTTCTTCATCCGTAATGTCAATCTGCAGGACCCGGAGCTTGAAGACGCTGCGAAGGACGTTAATGTGTTCTTTGCCTCCCTTTTGTATATGACCAAACACGTACAGGCGGGTCTCACGGAAGTAGACCGATTACAGGATGTTCTTAGCCTGGCGGAGATTGTTGCCGGCGGTAAGGATGCTCTTGTCAGGAATCCTCTGATCAGTTTTATTGCCTGTCCGGTAAAAAGTCCCCTTCAGATGGTAAAGGACACCTCGGAAAAGGTGATTAAAATCGCCGAAAGCGGTTTGCCCCTGGTTCTCTCGTCCAGTCCCCAGGGTGGTTCCACCGCGCCGGTCCAGGAAGAGGGGATCATAAGCCAGATCAATGCCGAGATTCTGGCGGGGATTGTCCTGACCCAGTTGGTAAATCCAGGGACGCCTGTATTATACGGCGCCGTCCCGGTCCGGGCCAGGCTGGATAATCTGCATGATTTTTACGGTGCACCGGAATTTATTCACTACAATATCGGCTGTGCCCAGATGGCCCGGCACTACGGGATTCCCTGTTATTCCAGTGCAGGGGTAGGTGATGCAAAGCGGCCCGGCATGCAGGCGGTGCTTGAGAAGTTTCCCGCCCAGCTGATGGTGGCTGCCGGCGGGCCCCAGTATATCCATTACGCCTTCGGGCTGCTGGACAGAACGAACATTTTTTGTCCCCTGCAGGCGGTTCTGGATAACGCTTCCATCTCTCTGGTCAAGGATATTCTGCGCACCCCATGTTTTTCCAGCGAGGACACACAGAAGGCAGCTGATGAAATACGGAAGACTGCCGTCGCCTCGGGGATCTTTGCCCGGGGGATTCGCAAACAGCTGCGCAGGGGAGTTGTATCCGGGGCTTACGAGTTTGCCGACGACACGAGCGCTGACAATGTTCTAGCCAATGCCCAACAGAAACTTGAAGCGTTGGAACAGGAAAAGGGAAATCCCCTGGATCCTGAAGTTATTGAAGCAATCTACAAGACGGTACCAGGACTGCTGCCGCTTCAGCGGTTTACGCCGCGGAAATAAACCTGCAAGGAGAAAAGGAATGAACACTGAAGAAATGCTGGAGAAGATCAGGAACGCTATAATTATGGGTCACCTGGATGAAAGCGATGAAGGCTTTGACGGGGATATGGAAGGTGAACCTGGTACGGTCGAGCTGGTGGAAGAGGCTATTAAGACAAATGTGGATGCCGGAGACATTCTGACGGTTTTTAACGAGGCCATGGATGTTGTCGGCAAGAAATTTGAGGAAGAAGAGTACCTTCTGCCGGATATGCTGGCCAGCGCCGAATGTGTTGGCGAGGCAATGGATATTATCGAACCTCATCTGCTTGCAGGAAGCGGCCAGAAGAAAGGCAAATTCCTGATTGCCACAGTAAAGGGTGATCTTCACGATATCGGAAAGAACATTGTCGTTACCATGCTCAAAGGAGCTGGCTACGAAGTAAAAGACCTGGGGATTGATGTCCCTGCGGAAAAGATTATAAACGAGGTTAAGGAGTACAAGCCTGATTTTCTGGGGCTTTCAGCTCTCTTAACTACGACGATGGTGGAAATGGAAAATGTTGTTCACAAGCTGGACGAAGAAGGGCGCGAGGGTGTCAAAATCCTGATCGGCGGAGCCCCGACCTCCGAGGAGTTTGCCCGAAAGATCGGTGCAGATGAGCATTGCCGTGACGCCTTTGAGGTAATCGAGAAACTCAAGAAGTACAAAAAGGCCGGGTAATGGTATGACGCAGGCAGGAGAAGAGAGTAAACAAAAGACGCCCCGGACGGTCAAGCCGATTTCCCTTCTCACCGAATCCCAGCTGAACCTTGTTCACGAGACCTCGTGCCGCACCCTTGAAGAGGTGGGGGTGCGGGTATCGCATAAAAGGTCGGTTAAAACCTTTACGGCAGCCGGCTGTAAACGTAATGGAGATCGCATCCTGATTCCCAGGGAGCTGGTGGAAGCGGCCCTTGCAGATACGGCAAAAACTATACATTTTGCAGCCCCGAATAGCGAAAAATCCTTCACCGTGGACGCGGAGAAACCGGTACCACGCTTCGGCACCGGCGGTCAGGCTCTATACGTTCTGAGGGAGGGGGATTCCGGTTTTGTGCGAAAAGCAGCGGATGGCGCGGACCTGAAAGAAATTCTCAGCCTCTGTGATCAAATCGATGAGGTTGATTTTATTACGCGGCCGGTAGAGCCCGCGGTGGATGAAGAATCGATTGACGAGGAGAAGTCCCGCATATTTGCAGAAACCGTTACAAAACCGATGAACCTGGCAAACCTGGTTAAGCCGGAAAAACTGGAGAGAATAATCGAGATTGTCGGTAACAGGGAGTACCTGTCCTTTATTGTCTGCCTGGTGGTAAGCCCTCTGTCTATTGATGACAGAGCGGCGGAAAAATTTTTTACCCTGGTTGAACATGATATCCCTGTGGCCATCTCCAGCTGCCCTCAAGGAGGCACCACGGCGCCTCTGTCGGAGCTGGGAGAATTGGCCCAGTTGAACGCGGAGATACTCTCCGGCTTTGTACTGGCCAACCTTATACGTCCGGGAGCAAAGGTACTCTACAGGGGGATCCCCATAACATCAAATCTTTTAAAAGACGGCTCACCCCGCTGGTGTACCCCCGACTCCATACGCAGAATTGCCCAGGCGGCTGAGTTGTGCCGCCGCTATAAAATACCCTGCTGCGGTACCGCCGGAGTCGCCGACGAAAGCGAACCATCAGCGGAAACCGTGGCCCAGAAGACTCTCAGCTGGGTAATCGAAGCTGCCGCCGGCGCCCAGTATATTAACAGCGCCTTTGGTATGCTGGAGCAGGTTATGACTGTCAGTCCTGAGCAGTATGTAATAGATGCCATGGTGCTCGGCAAACTGCGGAAAAAGCTGAAAACCCTGGGACCGGAGACCGTGCGGGAGACCGCAGCTTCCGGTGTAATGGAAGCACTGACGCTGTTCGGTATTTCGATAAGCGATGAAATTACACGGGAAATTGCTTCCCGAATCGACTTTATTTTTGAAACCAGGGATGACTACACACCGGAAGCTGCGGAGAAGGAGATCCAGGCCATAAAGGATACCTGTGTGTCCGGCAAGGGCGGTAATGTTTTTATGAAAGGAGCCCGAAAAGGGCTCCGCCGCGGTGCTCTCTATTCCGGTACACCTATAGAAGGGATTCTTGATTTACAGACTGTCCGGGCTGAGTTGGAAAACTGCGCGCGACCATACAGCAAGGAGGATAAGCATGTGCGGTATAGTAGGATGTATAGGAAACGGAAATAAACAGAAAATAGAGCGGATGGTGGATACGCTTCATCACCGCGGGCCCAATGACAGGGGAATACATGAATTCACCGGCGGAATATTCGGTCATACCCGCCTGTCCATAGTGGATGTAAAAGGCGGGCATCAGCCGATTTTAAAAAACGAAGGCAAGACTGGCATAATCTGTAACGGCGAAATCTATAATTTTAAAGAACTCGCAAAAGAGTATCTTGATGGCTATGATTTCGACACCCAGTCAGATACCGAGGTTATACTTAACCTCTATCGGCGCTTTGGTCCCGATGCAGTTGCCATGCTGGATGGAATGTTCTCTTTTGCCATAATGGATGGTGATGATTTTATTCTCGCCAGGGACCCGATCGGAATAAAACCTCTCTATTACGGTTACGACGACGGGGTTATGTATTTTTCCTCCGAACTCGGTGCTATGAGTATCGCTAATGTAAATGAAGTAGACGAATTCCCCCAAGGCTACTATTTTACCGGGAAAAAAGGATTCGTTCAGTATTACTCAGTGCCTCCGGTTAACGACAGCACATTGACGAATATTGACGACGCAAGTAAGGCAATACGGGAAACCTTTATTCGGTCCGTAAAAAAACGGCTTCTTGCCGATCCCGAGGTTCCGGTTTGGATCCTTCTGCTCGGGAGGTCTGGACAGCAGTCTTGTGGCCGCCATTGCCGCCGAATCGATTCCCAATCTGCACACCTTTGTGGTGGGAATGAAGGATGAGAACGGAGAGGTTGGCGACGATGTTGCCGCATCGCGAATCGCCGCTGAACACATCGGTTCACCCCATCATGAGCTCCTTTTTTCTGTGAACGACTATTATGAGGCCCTGCCCCAGGTTATTAACAAGCTGGAGACCTATGATCCGTCCCTGGTACGCTGCGCGGTGCCCTGCTACTTTACCTGTAAGCTGGCATCTGAATATGTGACCGTCGTTTCTTACAGGAGAAGGGGCGGACGAAATATTTACCGGGTATCAGTACATGAAGAATTTTCCCATGGACAAGCTGAACGAAGAGGGCAGACGCTGTATCGGAACCCTGCATAATATAAACCTGCAGCGGGCGGACAGAATGGGAATGCTCTTCAGTCTTGAACTGCGCGTACCCTTTCTGGATGAGGAGATGATTTCCCTGGCCCAGGAGATACCCCCGGAGCTGAAGATCCGGGAACACGAAGGCGCCAAGATAGAAAAATGGATTTTACGCAATGCCTTCGCCGGTACGAATTATCTTCCCGATGAAATCCTGTGGCGCTACAAGGTCCAGTATACCCAGGGGGCAGGGTGCGAGAGCGTTGGGCAGATTCTGGCTGAATCCGAACTCTCCGATGACGAATACGAACGCATAAAGGCGGAAAACCCGGAGGCGGTGATCAATACAAAGGAAGCGGCATATTACTATAAAATATTTCGCCAGTACCATCCCCAGGATTCAATCCTGAAGTCCATTGGTATCTGGTCCGGCTTTGATTTCGCCGAGGAGCGGGAAAAGGTTCGGGGCAGCATGGATGATCTTTCGCATGCGGGGGCGACGCAATGAACCTTGAAGCAGTACAGGAAGAAATTAAAGGCATGAAGGTCAGGGATATTCTTAAGCGGGTGGATACCAGCATAAGCTTTGAGTTTTTTCCTCCCAAGAACGAAAAGGCCGCAGAGACCCTGTATAAGAATATTGAAGATCTTATACCCCTGAAGCCGACCTTTGTCAGTGTTACCTATGGTGCCGGCGGTACAACCCGCCGGCTTACCCACGAACTTGTTTTACGTATACGCAGGATGACAGGTTTAACCGTGGTCCCTCACCTGACCTGTGTCGGATCTTCGAAGGACGAAATCTGCGAGATAGTCGGCCGTTACGCCGAGGCCGGTATAGAGAACATCCTTGCCCTGAGAGGGGATCCGCCTCAAGGAGAGACCGAGTTCAAACCCCTTGATGACGGCTTTACCTGTGCCACCGACCTGATTCGTTTCATCAAAAAAGGAGTATCCGAATATCGGCATCGGAGCAGCCTGTTACCCCGAAGGACACAAGGACACACCCAACCGTCTTAAGGAGCTGGATTTTCTTAAGGAGAAGGTGGATGCCGGAGTGGATTATCTGACTACCCAGATGTTTTTTGATAATAATCAGTTTTACGAGTTCAAGGCCCGCTGCGATTTCTGGGGAATCAAGGTTCCCATAATTGCCGGTATAATGCCGATAACCAACAAGAAAGGGATTGAGAAAATGGCCGAGCTCTCCCCGGGGACCCAGTTTCCCGCGGGATTATTAAAGGCCATTCACCGTGCCGATGAAGATCAGGTTATGAATGTCGGAGTACACTGGGCCTCGACCCAGGTTTTTGATCTGTTGGCCTATAATGTGGATGGTATTCACTTTTATACCCTCAATCGCTGCAAGCCGACAATGGAAATCTACCGCAATCTGGGACTCAGCTCTTCTGATGTGCTGTGGGAATAGCGAATCCGTCAGCTATACAGTGAAGTCCGGTTATCCCTGATGCACGAATTCCGAAGTGGAATCCACTCTGTTGCGGCCATCCATTTTAGCCTGATACAAACGCATATCTGAGATTTTCAGCAGATTTTCCAGGCTCTGGTATTCCTTGTATGAAGCGATACCAAAACTTGAGGTCACAGTTCCCGCCATGATGAAATTCGAAGGATTCGATCATGGAGCGTAAGCGCTCGGCAATTCTTGCAGACTGGGGTATGTCCGCTTCCGGACAGACAATAAGAAACTCCTCTCCTCCCCATCGTCCGCAGGTATCCACTTCCCTGATGTTATCTGATAAGATTCTCGATATCTGTTTTAAGACAATGTCCCCCAGATGGTGTCCATGGGTATCGTTTATAGTTTTAAAATGGTCTATATCCAGTATGATTACAGAAAAATCGGAAGAATAGCGTTCTGCGTGGGCATGAACATCCCTGAGGACGCTGTTGATCTTTCTCCTGTTGTATAATCCCGTAAGTTCATCCCGTATCGACCGTTCCCGAAGTACCATATTTTTGATTTCTATCTCTTTTCGATTCAGAAAGATATTCACAAAACTGTGGTAGTTAATGGCTGAGACTATCCAGGCAATAATTCCGTTGGAAGCGATATCGGCAATAAAACGGGTCGTGATTGCTCCGGAGTGGTAGCGTAGAATCAACAGGATAGCCGCGATACTCAGGGCAGTATAAAGGATGAATCCCTGCCAATAGGAGATGAAAAAGATAACCGCAACACCGTAAAGAACAGCGATATAAACTGTGGGAACGCGGAACATATCGAACTCAAAAAAGAGCATTCGAATAAGGGCAATAGACATACCCAGAATTGCCAGACTTAGTTCGTAGAATTTATGGGGTGTTCGGATGCGGACGGGTTTATTCAGATAAAAATACCCGCTTATAATGGACATTATAAGCATTGCCAAAGCAGAAAGCAGATAGACGATATGAAGATTATTTCCCCTGCCGCTTATAATTGTACCGTAAAACAGCTGTTCGAAGAGCATAAGAAGAGCGATAATAAGAATCCGTTGATTGTTCCTCTGAAATCTGTGATGAGAAAAATCAAGTTTCAGGTCATCTGGAACCTGAGAAAGCAATTTTTTCATATAATTTATAATAAACATTATCGTTTTCTATTGTGTGATATATTATCCGGTGGATAAATAAATATCAAGTGACAGAAGTCCTTAATTTCTGGTGTCGGTTTATGGCAGAAATCAATCGTAACACTATCTGTTGATTGCTGCGCAGGAATTTCACGAATCTTCTCAGTGTGTAATTTTTGCGCAGCGTTATTTTTGTTACCCTGGTAGAAATAGGTTTTGTTTTAGTTACGGTACTTTGTTTTTTCTCCTTTCTCTCCCATATTTTGTCTATTTCCTGCGCGGAATTCTTTTTCCCTTGGCATGGTAATTGCGTAATTATCAGAAACAGATGAATGGAGCGGAGAATGCGCAGTTTTGGCAGGATAGCAATAACACTTACCGCAGCTCTTATGTTGTTGAACACAGGGCTGTTGATAGGCGGATGCACCCACAAAAAGGGGGAGACAGAGTATGTGTTTGTTACAATTGAACGAGGAGACATTGAGAATACGGTATCAAGTTCCGGAGCCCTTGAACCCGTCGGTCAAGTAGAAGTTCTTTCCCAGATGACAGGTACGGTAGAGAAAATCTACGCCGACTACAATGATACGGTTACGAAAGGCATGCGGTTAATCGATCTTAACACTGACTTGCTGGAAATCCAGGCACGGGCGGCGGAAGCCTCAGTCCTCGAGGCGCAGGCGACATTTGATCATACACTCCTGGAATACAACAATAACCTGGTTCTTTTTGAGAAAAAGCTCTTGTCGGATTTTGATCTTCATGATAGCAGGACCAAGCTTGATATTGCTGCAGCGCAGCTGACAAGTGCGAAGGCAAAACTCGAAGAGATTAAAATCGAACTTGATCAGTATGCCCTGATTCTATCTCCGATTACGGGGATCGTACTGGAACGGAGCGTCGAGGAGGGAGATACAGTTGTAAGCGGGACTATCGCGACAACTCTTTATACACTGGCTAAAGACCTTTCACGCATGGAGATTATGGCCAATGTTGATGAGCTGGATATACGTCGGATCCGCGAAGGTCAATCCGTCCGCTTTACGGTTGATGCCTATTCTAATGATACCTTCAGCGGAAGTGTCTATCAGATAAGGCTTATGCCGACGACTGAAGACAATGTGGTTACCTATACGGTTGTTGTGAATGCTGAAAATCCGGACAGTAAGCTTCTGCCAGGTATGACGGCAAATATTGATTTTCTGGTGGAGTAGAAGAGTAACGTATTGCTTGTTCCGAACGCTTCACTGCGTTTCACGCCTGTTGAAGTCTCCGATGCTGTTGCGGAGACAAAGATCTCCGCTGGAGGAGGGCTGTTTGGGGGAAACGGAGGATTCGGCGGTCCGTCTCCCGGCGGTGGCCCAGGAGGGGCAGGAAGATCTTCGTCGAATTCCTCTGCAGAAAAGCCGGGGACGCTGGCTGGTGAAAATACCGGCGCTTCCCTGTGGTACATCGGCAATAAAGGCGAAATTACATCCATAGCTGTATTGACCGGTGTTACCGACGGCATACGAACGGAAATTATCGGTTCTGATATTCTGGAGGGAGCGCGGATTATTGAAAAGATAAAGGTAATTGAATAGATGGCTGTTATCGAAATGCAGGATACTCGACGGTATTACGGAGTTGGGGATGTCACAGTAAAGGCCCTGAGGGGAGTGGCTCTGAGCATCGGCGCAGGTGAGTTCGTAGCGGTAATGGGTCCGTCTGGTTCCGGGAAATCTACCCTTATGAACATAGTCGGGTGTCTGGACAAGCCGACCAGAGGTACGTATACCCTGGATGGTCTTGATATCGGAAAGGCCGGAATGAACGATCTGGCGGATATTCGGAACGAGAAAATCGGTTTTGTGTTTCAGGGATTCAACCTTTTGCCCCGGACATCCGCACTGGAGAACGTAGAACTACCCTTGTTTTATTCCCGGAAAAGGCACACTGAACAGTCGAAGGAACGCGCGAAGAGGGCATTGGACAAGGTCGGGCTTGCAGCACGCCTTGATCATATTCCATCCCAGCTTTCGGGTGGACAGCAGCAGCGAGTCGCTATTGCACGGGCGCTGGTGAACGATCCTGTATTCATTCTTGCGGATGAACCGACGGGGAATCTTGATACGGAGACTACTATGGAGATCATGGTTCTTTTTCAGGAACTGAATGACCAAGGCATTACAATTGTGATGGTTACGCATGAGCCTGAACTTGCAGGTTTCATGAAAAGGACCATTACAATGCGTGACGGGGCTGTGATGGATGATAACCCGTTAACGGCACGTCAGAGCGCCGTTGAAGAGCTGGAAAACTGGCGACATACCCATGCTCATTTGGCGGTGGATGCGGCAACAGAAGGAGGCGCACTGTGACAGCAGCACTTCTGGGAAAACTGGCTCTCTGCAGTATTCTGCGCAACCGGATGAGAAGCCTGCTGACCTCGTTGGGAATTATCATTGGTGTTGGTTCTGTTATCATCATGGTCGCCATCGGTGAGGGATCCAAGACCAGATTCAGAAACAAATCGAATCCATGGGCGCGAATCTGCTGATGGTGTTCCCTGAACGGGGAGACAGGGCTAATCGTCTGAGCCTGGAAGATTCCGAAAAGATTGCCAATGAGAGCAGTTATATGGCCGCCGTCTCCGGAAATATACGGGAATCGGTAACAGTCGTGGGTGGATCCGGTGACTGGGCAACCACTCTTTACGGGGTTGAAGCGGGATATACGGAAATTAAACAGTGGACCATAGGTTCGGGTGAGTTTTTCAGCGAGGAGGATTCGCAGGGACGAAAAAAGGTCGTTGTCATTGGAAGCACTGTGGCGGGAGAACTCTTCGGCACTGCAGACCCTGTGGGACAGAAGATTCGGGTCAATAAAACTCCAATGACGATTGTAGGGGTACTCGACAGCAAAGGGAATACTGCCATGGGGAATGATCAGGACGATGTAATCATGGTTCCCCTCCGGACGGCCCTGAGCAGAATAAGCAGAAAGGATTTTCTGGATACCATCGAGATGAGCGTAGTGAGCAAGGATCTTATGGACCAGGCCGAACTTGAGATCGCCCAGCTCCTGCGGGAATCGCATCGTTTGGCCGTGGGACGTTCAGATGACTTTCGGGTCATGAACCAGTCGGAGATTATAGAAACCGCATCTGAAACGGCTAAGACTCTGACACTGCTTCTGGCAGCCATAGCAGGCGTCTCACTTGTAGTGGGCGGTATAGGAATAATGAACATTATGCTGGTTTCCGTGACCGAACGCACCCGGGAGATCGGTATACGCATGTCCGTGGGAGCAAGGAGATGTGATATTCTGCTGCAGTTTCTGTTGGAGGCGGTTATTCTGAGTCTGATGGGAGGCGCCATCGGAATTATCTTCGCGGCGATCGGCTCTTTTGTGCTCAACACTTTACTTGGAATTCCGGCGATTGTAAAACCTGGGATTGTACTGATCTCCGCCGGTTTCGCCGCGGCGGTGGGGATTTTTTTCGGATATTACCCGGCTCGAACGGCGGCTAATCTGTATCCTATTGAGGCATTGAGATATGAATAATACGATGTTACAGTTTCTCAGAAGAAAAACGACTGTGAGCTGTATCGGTGTAGTGCTCCTTATATTTCTAGTTGTAACTGATAATATTTACTCGGAGGAATATTTAACTCCGGAAAAAGCCCGTCAGATAGCAGAGGCAAACTCAAGGAATCTTCAGATTGCCTCGCTGGAGATGGACGCCATGGCACTTGAACAAGCAGCCCTGAAATATGACTGGTTTCCCGATGTTTCCTTAAGCGGCAGCGTGAGCTTATCCGGTTCTGACAGCGACTTTGATTTTTCCGATACAAGGGAATCAGTGATGATATCGGCTAGTCAGCAGATCTGGGATGGAGGAAAATATTCACTGCAACGAAATCTATCAGATGTTGAATCGGGGATCGCCACAGGTGAATGGGAGAGTATCCTGCTTGATGTTCGTAATGACTGTGACCATTACTACTTCGGGTATCTGGAGGCCCTTGCACAAGAGGCATCTGCAGCGGCCGATGCTGAAGCGGCTGATGCACTTTTTATAGAGACTGAGATCAAGCTGGAAAACGGAATTGTCTCCCGTTCTGCTTATTTGGAGGCGAAGGCCGATGCCGCCGGCAAAAAAACCGATTTGCTGCAGAAAAAGCGTAATACCGGGACCGCAAAAGCAGAGCTCACCTCGTTTATCGGAGTCGAAGAACTTCCGGTAGTATCGTTTTCCATTGATGAATACAACCGGTTCATTGAGTCGACGGCACAGTTGAACAGCGGAGAAATAGACGAGGTTACCAGAATGCTTGTGACACGGGGGGGGCAGCGGCACCGGCGTTACTGAAGGCACGTCTTGAGATAAAGCAGGCCGAGCTGAATGCAGCCATCGACAGAAAAGAGTATGCCCCTGCGGTAAGTTTATCTCTGGCGGAGAATATTGCGTCCAGCCAGTTGGGGAATGCTGAAAACAGTGGAAGTATTTCTCTATCCGCTTCAATCAGCCTTTCACAATGGAAGCGGAACAATACCGTCAAACAGGGAGATATCGCTGTCAGACAGGCGGCTTTCTCATCGGGGGAGATGTATCGCGAGTATTTCCTGAATGTTGAAAGCTCATGGTCCGATCTTATTTCTGCCGCTCGAACGGCGATTTCCGCTGCAACAGCCTATGAATATGCGGAGGAACTACACCGGGAAACCCGTGAGATGTATCAGCTGTCGGTAAAAAGTCTCTCGGATCTCACCGATGCCGAGGCGATACTCATTTCGTATCGTAATACCTTGATATCGGCCAGGTTCGATTTTATGAAATGTATATCAGATTTGGTATGTGTAATCGGTTTGAAGGATGAGGAAACTCTCTGGGAGATTATCGGTGTATAGCATATACTGATCATGATGAAATCAAGTATGAAACAGAATCTAACCACCTGGAGCCTGGGTTTCCTGGTATTTGTCGGCCTTTCTCTGGTCAATGTTGTTATCTTTAACGGTCTGAAGGAGAATAACAGTCTGACCAGCAGGAACGCCGGCGAACGTGCGATAAATGATTTTATTGTCCTTCTTCGGCAGTACGATTCCCCGGAAGAAACCATAAAGGTTTATGAGAATCGAACCGGTACCCGAATATTAGGAATAGGAGGGTATTCGTCACAAGGCGAGCTCCTTTTCGTCCTGGGGACTCCCCCCGATTCTCTGTCGTCTCTGATGATTCCTGAGGAGGATGAAGATCCCCGTGTATATATTCCCAACAGGGAAAACAGGTCGTTGGTAGTGATTCAGCATCGTCCGCCCAGGCCGGAGAGAAGATTTACACCGGAGCCTCCGCAGGCAAAAACTCTTACCGATAAAGGATCTCCCACGATATCTCCTGCGGAGGAGAAGTTTCGTCATATGTTCAGCTATGACCTTTACTACTGGGAAATCCATCAGCCACATTTCTGGAACCGCAGGCTTCTGTACCGAATTCTTTTTCCTGCATCCGAAGCTGCCATCGCCGGACTCATTCTGTATATGGTTTCCTTGACCCGTAAGAACAGTGAATTCAGAAGGCGCATAGAAGAGCAGAAAAACCTTGTAATTATCGGGACAGCCGCCAGTACTCTGGCTCATGAGATTAAGAATCCCTTAAGCATTATCCGGCTGCAGACGGGAATAATCGAACGAACCGCCGGAAAGGATGTTTCCAGGGAACTGGCAATTATAAACGAAGAGACCACAAGACTGGCCATGCTGGCTCATTATGTAAACGATTATCTGCGGGACCCGGTCGGAAATCCGGAAAGATTATCACCCACTGATATCTTGAAAGTACATTCCTGCAGGGTATTCGGAAGAGAAATCCATGTCAGTGAATCATCACCGGATATCCTGATTCGCTTTGATCCTGCACGGTTCCAGTCAGTCGCTGGTAACCTTCTGCTGAACGCACTCGAAAGTGGTAGTGATCCAGACAAAGTCTCCGTTATTATTGACCGAAAAGGAAGCAGGGTGTCCATTGAAATTGCGGACCGGGGAAAGGGCATCCCGACGGAGGATATGGAACGTATTTTTGATCCCTTCTTTACCACCAAGGGAAGCGGTACAGGGGTCGGACTCGCGGTTGTTAAGCGTTTTGTCGAAGCTGTGGAGGGCAGACTATTTTTACGCAACAGGGCAGGAGGAGGTATCACGGTTGTGATTGAATTACCGGAGTTCATAATTGAAAATACTGATTGTTGACGACGAAAAACATATACGTGAATCCATCAAGCGGCTTCTTGCTTTTGAGGGAATAGAATCGGAATACGCTGCGGACGGAGTTGCCGGACAAAGGTTGCTGCTACAGGACTACTTCGACGCGGTAATTCTCGATCTGAAGATGCCCGGAATGAGCGGGCAGGAGCTGATGGAATGGATGCACCGGGAGGGAATACCGGCTCCGGTTGTCATGATTTCCGCTCATGGAGAGATCAGAGATGCGGTAGCAGCTCTGAAAAGCGGAGCAAGGGATTACCTGGTGAAACCCTTCGATCCCGGGGAGCTTCTGTTCAAGTTGAAGGAAATTGTCGCTAACAGGCGCAGGGAAGCCCTGCTGGAAGTTGGCAAACGGACAGCAGGGCAAAGAACGGGGCTTATTGGCGACAGCCTTCCGGTATGCCAGATTCGCGAACAGATAACCCGGATAGGAGCGACCCGTTCCACTGTACTCATAACCGGCGAAAGCGGGACAGGAAAAGAGATCGTGGCCCGGGAAATCCATGGAGCATCGGAAACTTGTGACGAACCCTTTGTTGCGGTTAATATCGGAGGAATTCCAGAGTCACTGATAGAAAGCGAGCTTTTCGGGCACGAAAAGGGGGCTTTTACCGGAGCGGAGGCGCGGAAACCCGGGCTTTTCGAACTGGCCGGAGAGGGAACCCTGTTTCTTGATGAAATTGGAGAAATGCCCCTGACAATACAGGTAAAGCTTCTAAGGGTCCTGCAGGAGCGGAAAATCCGTCGTCTGGGGGGGACTCTGGATATCCCTGTGAATGCGCGGATACTGTCTGCTACCAACAGGAACATAGAAGAACAAGTGAGAAGGGGGATGTTCCGGGATGACCTTTTCTACCGCCTCAATGTAGTTCGGATCAGTGTTCCACCCCTTCGGGAACGACCCGGAGACATACCGCTTCTGGCGGGTCACCTGTTGGAGAGAATCTCTGCACGTATGGGGATATCCGATATCCTGCTGCAACCGGAGGCTCTGGAAAAGCTATCGGGGTACAGCTTTCCCGGGAATGTTCGTGAGCTGGAGAATATTATCGAACGGGCTCTTATCTACAGGCGGGGCCGGGAACTTTCTGTGGCAGATTTTGAGCTTCGATCCGCAGTTATTGGGGAGGAATGCGGAAATCCAGGGATCAGCGCAGAAAAGTTTGGTGGGAACGAAGCTTCCGGATCCCTTAAGAAAGCGGAGAATGAGGCAATTCTGCGGGCTCTGCAAAAATGGAACGGAAACCGGACAAAAGCCGCGGCTGAACTGGGAATAAGCAGACGCACAATATTAAATAAAATAAAAAAGTACGGGATCAGGAAATAGATAATTCTTCAGAAAGCAGTTTCTTTACCTGTTTTGCAAAAAATAATAGGCTATCAGGATAGGTATAACCGTAATAAATGCAAAAGTATTTATCATTGGCCAGTTTTCAATCTCAAGTGTTTCCCTCACGGTAAAAATTGTTCAGTGTCCCAAACCGTGGGGATATTTTACGAATACGCATAGGCCGGAAGATACTCTGCCGTAATCTTCATGGGAGTGACAATGCTGCGCAGCCATATCATTCTGTCGCTGGAAGACATCCGACACATTCTGCTGAAGAACCGCCGCCGGGTGAACAGCGTTTTCATCTCACTTTTGATCCGCTGTGCAAGAATCCCCGCTTGTTCTGCGTGGGTTATGGTGTTGTCTCCCTGCTTCGCTATCCGATAAGGTTTGCAGTAGTTGTGGTACAAGCGGTAGATGGCAAGCCGCTCCATGCAGTCGGACGCATTGCGGGCAAACCGGACTGTCTCCCGGGTATGATCTGCACTGTCCTTTCGTATTTCCCGGTCAAGATAATTGACACTGAATAGATCATTCCGCAGTGTCCGGGGTAATTTTGAGCTGATTCTCCGGTGGTGTATGCGCTTTTGGTCTTCGGCAGTAAGATCACGATACACTTTAGCATACTGCAGATGCTCATCAGTAAAGAGCTGAACACTGGAACAGGCACTTTGCTCCTGCAAATCGAGACATACACGCACTAACTCCTGGAATGATCGATAAATACTCCATTAAGAGTCCTGTAAAAGGCTTGATATTAAATTATTCACTCATTATGGTTAGCCCTTATGGATAAAACCCAGCGAATCGAACTCCTGCGCAGCGGAGACATAGGTACCGCACTGCGAACTCTGACCGTACCGGCGGCTACGGCGATGATGGTCAATGCCATTTACAATGTAGTCGATACTGCCTTTATCGGAATGCTGAATGATACCGCAGCCATTGGAGCAGCGGCAATTCTATTCCCGATTTTCATGTTGATTGGTGCCATTGGCCTGACCTTTGGCATGGGGGCGGCCTCTCTTATTTCCCGACAGTTGGGAGAACAGAATATCGAGGGCGCAATACGCACCGCCTCCACCGCTTTTTACTCGACTCTGATAATCGGCATTACTTTCGCTGTTTTCGGCAATATCTACATCAAGAATATCCTCGTGCTCTTCGGCGCCACCGACACGATTCTGGACCGGGCCGTCCTGTACGGCAGAATCATTATAGGCGGTTCCTTTTTTCAGATACTGAATATGTGTATAAACAACCTGCTTCGTGCCGAGGGAGCTGCCAGATACTCAAGCATTGCCCTGATTACCGGCGGGGTATTGAATATAATCTTTGACCCGATTTTCATGTTTGTACTGGATTTTGATCTTGCCGGTGCTGCCATGGCAACCATTACCGCGCAGGCGGTAAGTACCCTCTATCTTTTGTACTACTTCTTGAGTGACAAGGGAGTCCTCAAGATCCGATTGCAGGATTTCTTTCCTCGCCTGGGACTGTATAAGGATATAATGACTGTGGGGCTTCCGACTTTTTACCGGCAAGTCCTTACCAGTATTGCCATGGGAATGTTCAACAATGCTGCTGCCGCATACGGAGATCCGGCAGTTGCGGCGATCGGTATTGTAATGCGGGTTGTCTCTCTGCTGATGATGGCTATCTTCGGTATAGGTCAGGGGCTGCAGCCCCTGGCAGGATACAACTTTGGGGCCCGCCAGTTCTCCAGGGTTATCGATGCTACAAAGAAGGCCCTGACCTGGAGTACTGTTTTTGCCGCATGTATGGCAGCAATCTTTTTTGTTTTTGCCCGCGGGATCGTGTTGGCCTTTTCCCAGGATCCGGAGGTTGTAAGCCTGGGGGTTCGGGCCTTCAGGTTTTTAAGTTCCACCATGGTTTTTGTCGGCAGCCAGGTAATATTCAGTACCTTGTTCCAGGCACTGGGAAAGGGACGCCAGGCAGGAGTTCTGGCGGTTGCCAGGCAGGGGATCTTTTTTATTCCTCTTATCCTTGTTCTTCCCCGTCTCTGGGGTGTGAACGGAGTTTTTCTTGCCCAGCCTATGGCTGATCTGCTGGCCTTTATTGTAACCGCCGTATTGGCTGCAGTCGGTATGAGGGAATTAACAATTTTACGGGATGCCCATGAGCAGCAGGTAAAACCGGATTAGTCGTGGAGAAAATGAAAATTGAGCTCCTCGCTCCCGGCGGGGATGCCCAATCTGTGAAGGCCGCGATTCTCGCGGGCGCTGACGCCGTTTATCTGGGGGTCGGCGAGTTTAATGCCCGTAAACGGGCGGTAAACATTAACTTGGAGGACCTGCAGTATCTGTGCCGCGCTGCCCATCAAAGAAACCGGCGAATATACCTTACCCTGAACATTCTTGCCCTGGAGAATGAGTTCCCGGTTATTTCCGGGCTTCTGGCCAAGACGGTAGAAAGCGGTATTGATGCCGTCATTATACAGGATTACGGTCTTCTAAAGCATGTCCTCAAAGCTTTTCCTGATCTTGAAATTCATGCCTCCACCCAGATGACCACTCACAACGCCGGGCAGCTGAAATTGCTGGCCCAGAACGGTGTCAGCCAGGTCAATTTCGCCCGGGAACTTTCCCTGCCGGAACTGACCGACCTGACCAAAGCCGCCCATACCGAAGGTCTTAAGGCGGAGGTTTTTATTCACGGCGCCTACTGCGTCTCCTTTTCCGGCCAATGCTATATGTCGGGACAGCTGTACGATAACAGTGCGAACCGGGGCGCCTGTGTTCAGCCTTGCCGCCGGGAATACACCTCCGGCGTTTCTGGCGGGGGGCACAGGATACGGCCTCTGAACCTGAAGGATAATTCCCTGGTTTCTCATGCCGCCGATTTGTACAAGGCCGGAGTCGACTCCCTCAAGATCGAAGGCCGCATCAAGGGCTATGAGTATGTATACAGCACCGTATCCGCCTGGCGGGAACAACTTGACCGGCTGTACGCGGAGCAGGCACCCGGAAAAACAGATCCCCGGCTTGCTGCGGTTTTTAACCGCTCCTTTAGCGATAACATGATTAGGGGCCGCCTTTGTTCAGACTCTTTTACCCCTGATTCCGATGATAAGTCCTCTGAACTGCTCGGCATTGTCGCCGGGTACAACGCCGCTTTACGGGAACTCTCCATCTCTGTGGATGCACAACTATCCGCGGGACAGTGCATTACTATTAAAAATGAGAATGGCGGGTTTATTTGTACCGGTACTCTCATCGAGAGAATAAACAGCTGCGCGTATCGATTCCGGATTGAACACAAACTGATGGGGAAGATCTTACGAGGCCAGCAGATATGGGGACAGCCCAAGGTGGTCGATTTTTCCGCGGTTAAGGAACAGTTATCGTCCATTACCGCCCGGGAGGAAAAGATTCCTCTGCATTTTCGTCTTAAAGGTGAGTCAGGAGGCCCTCTGATACTGCATGCAGGAAGCCGGGATAAACACGTGACAGTCTCTTCTGCATCTCAGCTTGAAAAAGCCTCTGAAAATCCCACAGCTCAAGAGGCAATTACCAGGCAGCTGTCCCGGCTGGGGAATACCCCCTTTTACATTGCCTCCTGCGATTTGTCCGGACTGGCAAAGGGGCTCTTTATTCCCGTAAAGGTGCTGAACAACCTGCGCCGGAAGGCCGTAGCAGAACTGGAGCCTGAAAAACACAGTATGCCAATGAGTGTTTCAGTTCCGACCCTGGAAAAGGCGGAACCACCCCGTACCAGACGCATCGCGGTAGCCGTTGCGGACAGAGAGCAGCTGCAGCAACTGCCCCGGGATGCTTCTGTCCTTGCGCTGTTTCAACTGTCTGCGGATCCAGAAGTACTGGACCGCGTGGCACCGCTGTTCACTGATTATACGGGGATGATCCCCTGGTTTCCTTCCATATTGATCGGATCGCAGTACACAGCGGCCTGTGATTTTCTTCTTAACTCCGGGGTTCAGCAGATTGTAACAGACAACAGCGGAATTGCCTGTTTTGCCGGAGAACACGGCATTGCCTGGATTGCGGGGCCATTATTGAACGGTACCAACGGCTACGCCCTGGACTTTTTCCGTGAATACGGCGCTTGCGGTGCCTTTTGTTCCTCGGAACTGAACTCTCTTCAATGTAAAAATATAACAGTCCCCAAAGGCATTGAACTCTGGTCCCCTTTGGCTGCGCCTGACTTTTTAATGAAAAGTCGTCATTGCATAGTGCGTAACTGCAGTGACTGCGGAAAATTCGTAATGGACGATCAATGCCTGCCGTCCTGTTCCCGTTGGGGCGAGATTACCGATTCCCAGGGGAATGAAATCCTGGTTATCAAGAACCGGGGGGATTTTAACAGCCTGTACCGTAAGGGCCTCAGGTTCTATTCCGATCGTTTGAAAGACACCCGTATCGGGACCTGGGTTCTTGATCTTCGGGTTTCACACGAGTCGATGCTGCCGGATTGTTCCATCCCGGAGTTTATCGAATATACCCGTGAACTCATTGGAAGGCCGGAACCCGAACAAAAGTATTTTGGAGGAAAGCCGAAGAATCTGTCAAAGGAGGGGTGCCTGTGAAGAAACTGACTGCTTTACTGTTTTTTATTTTTCTGCTCTTTGCTGTGTATGCCCAAGGCCGGGCTGCAGAAGACGTGGTAATCGATGTCCCCTATTATACCCAGGGCAAGGAGGCCCCATGGGCCGATGAAAAACTTGGCCTAAGGTCTGGGGTTACCATCCGCACCCACGGCTGTGCCCTTACATGCATTGCCATGGTCTATTCACATTTTACCGGGGAGGATATAAATCCTTCGGTAATGAACAACTGGCTTAAAAATAACAAGGGGTTCGGCGATGATCCGGATAAAAGCGATTATTCCGGACAGGTTGTATTGAATTGGCCGGCCCTTGCCCGTTACGGCGACGGCTGGGTCTACACCCGCTTTAACTGGCGGGCCCTGCCTGCGGATCTGCTGCTGGTAAAATATTACCTTGGACGCGGTATTCCCGTCATAGCGGAGGTTATCTACAACGGAGCTCCCCATTATGTGGTTCTGACGGGCTACGGTGAGCAGGGCTTTACCATGCACGATCCGGAACAGCCTGGCGAACATGTTTTCAACGAAGTCTACAAAATTCATGATCATCACGGCTCGGGCCCGGCGCGGAATATCTACGGAATCCGGGTGCTGTATTCTAAGAGCTATCAGTAAAACCTGATGTTTAGCAAGAATCCCGACATATCCGGATTGAGCGTGACAGGAACCTTTTAGGTTCTGATGATCTGTGAGAACTGAATGGGTTCTTGTTGTGGAAAAGAACCTATTAAGTTCCTGTAGACAAATTCCAACCGGCGTGGTAAGATTAATATATGCAGAAAGTCTTCGCGCTGATCGCGGATATTGTTGACTCCCGCTCCATGGAGAACCGTTCCGTCCTGCAGCGCCACCTTAAAAATACCCTCATGACCCTCTCCGAGAGCTCGCCTGATTCGTACCTCTCACCATTGACTCTGACTCTGGGCGACGAGTTTCAGGCAGTTTACGCCGATTTTTCCGTTGTTCTTACGGATATGCTGGATATTCTGGCCCTCCTGGCTCCTTATAAGCTCCGTATCGCAGTGGCCTACGGCGCTCTTTCCACCGACATCAATCCCCGGGCAGCTTTGGAGATGGACGGTCCGGCTTTTAATCTTGCCCGTGACTGCATGGAGACCTTAAAGAAGCAACACACCACCAGTATCCGGCTGGAAGGGTTAGCGGCTGATCGGCTGGCGCTTATCAATACCTGTTTAACCCTGGCGGGTAATGCATTAAGCGACTGGAAGCCTGCCACCTTCCGCATCGCCTGCGGGCTGAAAGAGGGAAACTCCGTACAGGAAATAGCTGAAAAGCTTGGAGTGACTCCCCGGGCGGTCAACAAGAATATCGCTACCAACCATATACGGGACATCCTGACAAGCCTGGATGTTGTTACCGGTGAGGTGCAGGGAACATCATGATTGCTCCCCATCTTTCCTGGGCCTTGATACTTACGATCCCGCTGCCTCATATTCTGACCGCAGCAGTTTCGCGACCGATGCCGCGTCTCAGAACGCCGCTGATTGTGCTCACGTATCTTGCGTGCCTGCTTCTGCCGCTGCGTATAGAATCGTACCCGGGACTGGTACTTCTTCTCTCTGTCTCCATCCCGGTTTTTAATCTGCTGCTGCTCAGACGCATGCGTAATAATTACCTGGCCGGTACGCTGCTCCTGATCGTAAACGTGAGTATAAGTATTACTGTCTTTGGAACGCCTGTATTTGTTACAGGGTTTACCGGCTGGCTCGAGAACGGGTTTATGCGTCTTGCTTCCGGTAACGTACTCGCAGCTGCTGTAAGCCGTGGAGAGCTTGAAACCTTTCTTTTTTATGCCGTCGGGATACTGCTCGTTTCCCTGGGGTTGAATGACCCTATCGCTCTTTATTTAAAGCGGTCTCACCTGATGCCCGGGGCAGCAGGTGACGAATCACCTGCCGAATCTTTTCCAGTTAATCCTGAACCCGCCAGGGGAAGGATAATCGGTTACCTGGAACGTGCCATAATTCTGGTGCTGATGCTGACGGACAACATCGGAGCCATCGGTTTTGTTTTGGCAGCCAAGGGTTTTACCCGGTTCAAGCAGCTTGATGACCGGGATTTCGCGGAGTACGTGCTTATCGGGACACTGCTATCCGTGAGTGCTACCATGCTGGCAGGATCGATTATGATGGCGCTTATATAGGGCGGTACGATTTTTGATATGTACATAACCCTTGGGAATATTACCCTATATGACCACCGGATTCGTCATCCTCGCCACCATGATGTTGTTCTATCAGTTCCGGCCTGAAATAAAGTAGAACCACGACACCCACGAAAGTCACGACAAATAATCACCATCGTGCTCCGAGAGTGCCCGTCGTGGTTAATCCCTGAAGCACCAGCTCTGTTTCCCTGTATTATTATGCAACGACGTAGTATATTACAGGAGATGACCATGGAATTCTTGGCGGACATTCTTGAACAGGAACTCGAAGAAGCAGTGGAGGTAAAGAACAAACGCTCCCTGCACCGTTACATAACCCTTTTAACCGAGAACCTGGTACGTCAAGACCGGAACGAACGGGAACATTCCGAGTTCCGGGAAGCTATAATCCGTATTGATACCCGTATCGAAGAAGGCTTCAAGCGCATGGACGAACGTTTCGAAGCCCTTCAAAATACGATGGATGTACGTTTTGGGGCCATGCAGAAAACAATGGACGAACGATTTGAAGCTGTGCAAAAGTCAATGGATGGACGATTTGAAGCTGTGCAAAAGTCAATGGATGGACGATTTGAAGCTGCACAGAAGTCAATGGATCAACGTTTTACCTCTGTTGATAAACGCTTCGACATGATGTTCAAGTTTATGACGACTGGATTCGTACTGCTCGCCACCATGATGTCGATTTACCAGTTTCTTGCTTAATAAAAACCATAAGCACTATATTCACAACAAATTATCCAGTCATGGTAAAGAAAAAGAGCAGGCTCAACGTTGTGTTCGAGAGATAATCAAGCCGGACGTGGGCACACAGATTAACCTTCAGGGCAAAAAAAGACCCTGCATGTGCAGGAACTCTTTTAAGCGCCTGATACCTTGCGGTTTCAGGACGCTTCATTTCGGCCATGAGTGAGCTTCGCTCCCTCGCGGCCCTCAATTTCAGCGCCTGATCGGAATCGAACCGACGTCATCAGCTTGGAAGGCCGTCCAAGTCCGTTTTCTTATCCTTTCTACGTTGCGGTAATTCTATACTTTGTAGTGATCTATGTCAAAGAGTTGCTTTGCTGTTTTCCGATATTTCCCTATATCCACCGACTGTTTCAGCGACATACTTTAAACGTGGTCCGGTAGAAGTGTAAATGGATAGGCTGAGCCAGAATAGGTTAAATTTAGGACAATCAGTCGGTGAAACAGTCGCTGAGGTTATCAGTGTTTAGAAATTGCTTATCAAACAAGAGAGTACAGGGGAGAATCTTCCAAACTAAATGTTGTTAGTGCTTGACGCTATTAGTGTAAGGCACTATTATTAAGTATGATAAAGAGCTTCAAGGATGGGCTCACAGAGAGTATCTGGCAGCGGAAGCGTATTAAAGGTTTTCCCAGTGATCTATTCAAGATAGCGAGACGGAAACTGGGATTTCTCGAGGATGCTGTAGATTTGAAGGATTTACGGATACCACCTGGAAACCGATTAGAACCCTTAAAGGGTGATCGAGCAGGGCAGTATAGCATTCGGATAAACGATCAATGGCGTGTCTGTTTCCGCTGGACAGACGGAAATGCCTTTGATGTCGAGATCACTGATTACCATTAATTTTTTAGGAGGAGAATATGGACCCGCATCTTATAGAACTTTCTACACCTGGTGAAGTTTTGAAGGAAGAGTTTCTTGATCCTATGGGCATCACCCCTTATGCTCTGGCAAAGGGTATTTTTGTTGATCCTCCCAGAATAGCCGCAATTATAAAGGGAAAGAGAAAGATTACTGCTGACACGGCGATCAGACTGTCCAGGTTTTTCGGCACCACTCCAGAGTTCTGGATGAACATGCAGGGTCGTTATGATCTGGAAGTTCTGATGGAAGAGAAGGAAGCTGAACTGAATATGATTACCGAGTATCATAAGGCATCGTGAGTTCTTAAAGCTGTACTTATAGTTAATTGAATAGTACAGATGTCTTAGTATCTCCAGCTATTGGCAGACGTTATGCAACCCCTTCAAGGCAAGGGCGCTAAAAATGTGAAATGAGCCACTTTTAATCAAGGATTCGAAGATGGGCAATTATGTATATAACTTTCTGACAGAGAGTTTCCTCTATTCCTGAGCTGAAGGAGAGTGGTCTCGCTACAGTGACAAGCAAATCTTGGGTGAACTTGAGAAGTACTATAACTATGTCAAATCTACCCACTCGGCCGGCGACGAACCAAGCTGGTTGCAGGCTTTTGCCGGATTCGATATGCCTTCATTCGACTTCATTCGCCAGACTGCACTTTATATAGATCGACTATACGTCTATGATCCTCTCTTTTCATTTTACAATCCGCCAAGCCAGTATTCCAAGATTATGTCTGAATTCTTTGGTTTCAAAAAGAATGGTGTATTGGACCGTCCCAAATTGAGGAAAGCAGTCGAATATTTAAAGGCACTCACACCGTTCGTAGTTTACGATTATGTCCAGATCATTCCATTTCAACATCGACCTGACTTGAGTAAGGGGGTGAAGATCTTTGCATCTGAGAACCAGTACCAGTTCAGGGAATTGCTACCCAATAAGATTAGATCTTGGTTTCATGATCGTGTGACTGTTCGTAGTATGCAGCAAAGCACGTCATCTTGGGTTGTGTTGGATGATCTTCATCCATGTAGAGGAATATTCATTTCTTTTCAGGGGTCAGACTCACGTGGTGGTCGAATATACCATTTGTTTGAGCAAGAAATAGTTGAGTTTGATCAAAACAGTGGGAAATATACCGCCAAGATGCAATTACCTTCTGATCCCCCCGAACAAAACTACTTCAACGCCTGGGTTGAGCAATCAATTAACAGAGCATCCAGCGATATCTTCGAGAAAACTCTTTCATGAAACCGGCTGGATGAGCTCAAACCAATTACGGCTGTGGTTCTCTTCGTTCGCCTATACCTTCTTCGTCTGGCTGAGGGGTGAGTATCTCAGCGATAGTGAGTGGGTAAGATCTCAGGCATCAACATTGCGGCTGAAGATTTTGAAAGTATCAGCAATGGTGAAAGTTACCGTACGCCGCATTCGCATCCGACTGCCGGCTGCCTATCCGTATTGGGATTCCTGGCTACGATTTTCCCGGGCATTATAGACAAAAAACATTGTAGCGAAAGCATCTCTCTCTTTGCCTGCCAAGAATAAGCTGTGCCCTGATAAGCATAAAAACAGAGAAATCTCAGGTTTTAGACGTCAGTGTGCTGTAATGGTACAGTAAAACCAGAAAGTACCTTTGAAGAAAGGAGTGAATTGTCTATGCTCATTGCCGGTACTGCATCTGTACCTGTGTTACGCTGATTTGTGAGAAATGCGGGTTAACAGTGAAGGTGTTGGCGAGGAAACGCCACGCTATGATATTAGCGCCATCGACTTTGAACGCCTGCGAAAGAGTTCGAGAAAAGTACGACTAAGAGAACAACCGTGCAGAATCTGAAAGCTGCAATTGAACAGAGGCTCCAACGACTCTTGGAGCAGAATCCTCTACGGACAGACTTCCAGCGCCATTATGAAGAAATTGTTGAAGAGTATAATCGCGAGAAAGACCGTGTAACTATCGAGAAAACCTTTGAAGATCTGTTTCACTTTGTCAATGATATGGATGAAGAAGAAAGCCGAGCAATGCGTGAAGGTCTATATGAAGAGTCCACCAGGGCCGCAGTCCGGTTGTTGATCCACGATTACCTCTGGAGTGATGATACCGGCCTTCCCGTTGAAAGCTACTCCGAGGAAGAAGTGGAAAGCGTTTCAGATGAGGTGTACCGGCATATATACCGGGCCTATCCAACGGTACCGTCACCTTATTACAAATCAGCATAATCAAGGAATAAGGTTGTCTTTAGACAATATGAAGTGACCCCCAGTTTGCAAATCGTGGATTCACCGGGCATACTGGGAATAACAAAATCAACGTATGCGGCTACCGCATGCAAATGGAGGTCACTAGATGAATACTGTAATCCACATTGGAATCGATGTCCACAAAGATACTTACTCGCTGTGTTCATTCAACTTTTCAGCCCAGAAGAGTTTCGGGCAAACAAGAATCGCCAGCAAGAGCGCTCTGGTGATCAAATATGTACGAAAACTACAAAAGGAACATCCTGAGTGTACAGTACTCTGCGGTTATGAAGCAGGTCCAACCGGATACGGACTCTACCGGGATTTGGCGAAAGCAGATATCCCCTGTGTGATTATGGCCCCGACTACGTTGCCGAAAGCACCAGGCAATCACATAAAAACAGACAGGATAGATGCTGAAGAACTGGCCAGACACCTGGCGTGGGGGACCTACAGTGCCGTGCATATCCCGACGCCACAAGATGAAGCGGTAAAAAATTATACACGGCTGAAGGGGCAACTGTTTCATGATGAGGTCGACCAGGAAACGTTTACTGAATATCTGCAGGAAGTACACGACCAACAGGAAAAGGTAGACCGCTATAATCAGCGGATCGAAGAGTTGGCCGCCTTGGATGCCTACCGAGACCGGGTATCGAGACTTCGCTGTTTCAGGGGAATAGAGACGCATACGGCATTATCGTTTATTTCAGAGATTGGGGACGTCTCCCGGTTTGCAAACCCACAGCAGTTCTCCTCGTTTCTGGGCCTGGTTCCCAAGGAGAACTCCAGTGGTCAGAGAGAACGGCGAGGGAACATCACAAAGGCCGGGAATGAACGTTTACGGCTCCTGCTTATCGAAGGAGCCAAATCAACCCTGCGAAGCAATATCTATGGAAAGAAATCAAAGCGTCTCCTGGCGAGACAGAAAGGAAATGATCCGGATGTCATTGCGTATGCTGACAGGGCTAACAGGAGATTGCACAGAGTGTACAATAATCTTGTTGCTCGCGGTGTGCATCACAACAAGGCGACCGTCGCTGTTGCCAGAGAGTTATCCTGCTTCATCTGGGGGATGATGAACAATAGAATCAACTAACCAATACTGTTTCGATAAGAGGGGTTTTAGATGAGAGGGATTGATAGACAGGATAATCGGGCAACGATCCAGCTATCTTCGAGGACACTATGTTGACACCCAAGAGGTGATTCACGTTTTTAGACAGAAAGGGCTTTAGGCGGACCATTGGCCTGCATTAACCAATATGCGTATATCAGAATGGTCAAATGCCGAAAACTGATTTCCTGTCTATCAATCCTTTTCTTCGTTCAATATTTTGGGAGTTCTATTGTGTAGAGAAAGAAAAAACCTTGACAAAGGTCACATCATATCAGAATGTCGGGAGCGGACTGAGTCTCAGGGAAGTTGGAAAGCTTACCGGAACATTAAAGACGACTATAAGTGAGTATTTGGCCCGGTTCCGGCGGAGTGGCATTCCCTTGGATGAAGCCCTTGCGAAGACCGATGACGAGCTTCTGGGGCTTTTTGAAAAGGAGAAAGAAGAGACGAGTGAAGACTATAGGACCCTGGTGGCATTATTCCCAGACTATGAAATCCGGCTCAAGCGGAAGGGAATGACCCGCCAGCTCTTATGGGAAGAATATCGGTCGCTGTATCCAACTGGGTATCTGTATACACAGTTCTGCCATCACTTTCGGTCATGGCGCGAATCGCTGGATATCAGCATGCACCAAGACCACGCCCCGGGAGACAAAGCATTTCTTGATTATACCCAGCAGAGGTAACCGGATTCTCCCTGCTTTTCACATTGGGAAACACATAGTCATCCGGCTGGATATCAGGGTAGGGGTAGTGGTCAATAACATATTGAATGGCTTCGATCGCCATATCGGAAAGGGGTACACTTTTTCGTATGTGTTCCCACTTGGGAAGCTTCAGACGTTCATCTTCATCCTCGTCATCACTATAGGAGCGGATAATGTCGCAGAATCCTGTTTTCAGGTTTATGGCGTCGAACTTTAGTGCCCGGGCTTCGCCGATGCGTGCGCCGACCGAAAAGCAGAACAGGGCGGCGGCATAGGCTATATAATCATCGGAGTAGTTTGACTTCCAGAGTTCTCGTCTGAATAGCCTTTTTGCCTCCGACAGTTCCAGGATTGCTTCAGCCCTTTTCTCTCTGGCTGCCAGTTTCTGTGCCCGTTCGGATACTCGTTTGACCCGGCTTCCAGGATGGCTTGGGATGATTCCGATGTCCACTGCCCACCCCAAGCCAACCCACACGGCTTGTCGCACCTTGTTGACCGTTACTGGAGAGAGCTCAACTTTATCGCCCCTGGATGATCGGTAGCGATTCTTCGGTACTGGAACATCTCCTGCCAACAACGCATTTCGCCACTCCAGCAGGTTCTGGTGGGTAAGTTGATCGATGGTCGTAATGTTCCGTTTTTCAAAGTAAGGCAGAAAGTAATCCTCAACCTGGAGACGGTTGTTATAAATGTAGTGCTTAGAGTATTTGCGACCCGTTTCCGCCTACTTGTTTTTCAGGTACTCACTCTTTTCCGGATCCCAGAGCTCGGTAAAGTAGTCCCGCAGTTTGATCTTCTGAACGGTTACTGTTCTATCCTGCAGCCACTGCTGAGCAAGTCTGTCCGCCTGGCGCTCTGCTTCCTTCGTGCCTACCCGAATACCGGTGGCCTTCATCTTTATGTAGCCATTGCCATTCGGCTTCAGAAATCCGACATGATAGGTCTTGATCTCTTTACCTGTACGTCGATCTTTTCCTTTGCGGGTAAGTAGGTGATATTCCACTGCCATAGGTATTTCTCTCCTTGTTTAAATACCGACCGTTTCGGCGACTGTTTGGTGATTTTCCGGTAGGCTTGATGTGAGGGCAAGAAATAAGCCCTTGCTAAGCAAGGACTTAAAGTCAGCGCCTGATCTCCAGGGGAGTTCAGAACGCTTCATTTCGGCCATGAGTGAGCTTCGCTCCCTCGCGGCCCTCAATTTTAGCGCCTGATCGGAATCGAACCGACGTCATCAGCTTGGAAGGCTGAGGTAATAGCCATTATACGACAGGCGCATTGTTACGGTGAGAATATAGTAATAAGTCGGTTTTTTGTCAATCCTGTTATTACTGTTTCCCTGCCTCTTTTTAAACGAGCTTTACTATAACAATAACAAGAATTACAACAACTAGGGCGGTAACAATACCCATAGAATCCTCTCCTATCTTTGATGCTAAATATAATAGGACTAGTCCAGATCAAAATCAAGCTTTTTAACTTCCTCCGATTACCGATTCGTGCTTGAAGCGGTGAACTGACGCAAGGGCAGCACAGAACAGGTAGGCAATACTCCAGGCAATCGTAAAGGCTGCGTGGCTGGGATCTATACGGTCCAGGGCAGCCTCCCGGATTACCAGTCCCAGGTTTACCAGCGGCAAATGCGGGAATATGGCTGGAACATGTTTAAGATCAACGCTCTGGGCTACATAAACGGCCCCCATGGAGACAAAGAGCAGCGGCATGCCCAGAAGCTGGGCCTCCCGCACTGACCGGGCCATAAACCCGGCGGTAAGTTCCAGGGCCGCAAAAAAGGCCGTAGCCAGCACTATCAGGGTTCCGGTTATGAAAAACTGGCTGGCGTCAAAAGAAAACACCATCGCCTGTTCACCAACAATCTCCGGACTGATCAGGACCGAGACATAGACGCCGATAAAGTAGGCCCCCACACTGATGCAGCCGGCGCAGGCTGCGGCCAGGAGCTTTCCTGCCGCAATGCCTGACCGTGGCGCCGCTGTAGAGAGCAGGGGTTCAAGGCTGAAGCGCTCTTTTTCTCCGGCGCTCAAGTCCGCTGCCACAGGAAGCGGGCAGGTCGCGGCAAAGATAAAAATCATAAAGGGCAGCACCAGGGCCAGAAACATTTTCCCCGCGGCCACCTCACTGGCATAGATCGGGGCTGTCTGAAATTGAGCAGGTTCCTGCTGCTGTTGAGTCCGGCCCTCGGTCTTTTGGGGCGAGTGCTGCAAATAGCTCACTGCCGCGGCAGAGTTAGAGTCCGCGTTGTTGAAATACACTATCGGTGTCTTGTGCCCGGCATCGCCTTTATAATGAATAACAGCGTCAAAGCTGCCGAATAGAAGTTTACGGCGTTCGGCTTCGCTTTCCGCTATGCTGCTGTCCGGTAACACATGTACAAAATAGCCGGGGTCTGTCCGGCGTAAGAAATCGGGGTCTTCACCCGCAAGGGCAATGGTAAATACTCTGCCGTCGGCCGGTCTCTCAGGGCGTCTCTCCGCCAGGACCCAGAAAAGCAGGGGAAACAGAACCACCGGCAGTACCAGCGTAAGGACTATGGAGCGGGGGTCCCGGAAAAAATCCTGCAGTTCCTTGCGTCCAACAATCAGGGCGGTATATATTCTTGCCGGTATCATTTGCTGCTCCTGGTCAATTCCTCGATACCGCTTTCCAGGGAACCTTTACGGCTCAACTCTGCTGGACTTCCCTTTGCTGCAAGCCTGCCATTGTGCAGAACGATCAGTGTATCGCATATCTCCTGTACCGCGGAAAGATCATGGCTGGAAAAGATTATGGTTTTACCGAGATTTTTTTGACGGAGGATAAAACGGTGTATATTTCGCCGTGTGCTGAAATCAAGTCCCGTGGCCGGTTCATCCAGCAGCAGCACAGGGGGGTTGTGAATGATTGCCCTGGCAATAAGGGTTTTCTGCCGCATTCCGGTGGAAAAAGTTCCGGCCCTGCGGTGGAGAAAATCTCCCATATCAAAGACTTCAGCCAGCTCGGATAGTCGTTCTTTCGCTTCTTTATGCCCCAGTCCGTTAAGCCGGGCAAAGTAGAGGATATTCTCTGTTGCGCTCAGGCGGTCATAGAGTCCGCTTGTTCCGCCAAAGAGCATGCCCACTCTTTGGCGTACTTTTGCGGGGTCGTTTTCTGTATCATGTCCGCAAACAGTAGCGCTGCCCTCGGTTGGGCTTAGCATGGTGGAGAGCATCCTCAACGTGCTTGTTTTGCCTGCCCCGTTTTCTCCTAAAAGACCTGTTACAGTGCCGGATTGACAGCTGAAGGAGAGATTCCTGACTGCCCAGCGGGGATTACGCCGGAATCTCTTGCTGAGATTGTCCACGAGAACAGCGGGGATCAGGTCAGGTCTTTCTTGAGACATTTTTTGCATGGGACAATAATACCCGCAAGTACCCGATAGAGCAATGTAAAAGAAACTTTCCATTTATGGTCACCTCTAAAAACTACTCTTTATTGCCCTATGCAGCGTTGTCGGGATTTCCCGCAGTCCTCAACTCTTGTTATCACAAGAGCTTGCGGGTGCTACAAAATCCCTTCGCCTTGCCTATGACAAAAATACCACGTTTTTAGAGATTGTATGATTTACGTGGTTGGGCGCAGAGAGTTATCCTCTATCTGACGGGATTGGGGAGCCGGCGGTAGGTTGAGGGCACCGGGAGGCATAAGACCTCGCTTTAGAGATTAACTGAAACCTGCCACCGAACACCATAGAGCGGTGCGCCGAGTGACCGGCGCAACCGCGAATAGGAGTACGGTGTAACTCGCGTCTGACCAAAGACTCCCAGTCCTTCTTATAACCGAAAGGAGGGAAAAATGGAAGAGAAGATTCGGTATGTAGGCATCGACCTTGGTAAACGGACTTACCAGTGTGCGATTCTCGATGAGAAAGCCAAGAATCAACAGTTCAATGGAAAAGCCGATGGGATTGGCTTAGAGCGACTTGCCAAGAGATTGGGTAATGATGATTTGGTAGGACTGGAAGCGGGGAACAATGCGTTCAATATTGCTCGATATCTGACTGACCGGGTTGGGTGCCATGTTGTTGTTCTGAACCCTGGGAAGCTTGCAATGATTTACCAATCGCTGAAAAAAACGGATAGGGAAGATGCAGTACAAATTGCCCGCCTGTTACAGCGGAACCCGGTAGAAGAATTGCCAACCGTACCGTTGCCAACGAAGAAAGAGGAAGAGGAGAGGTCAGTTGTAGCCGAACTGGCAACTTACAAAGCAGACCGAACAAGGTACATAAACCGGCTCCATAGTGTGTTTCTCGATTCGGGTATTACAACGATAACGAAAGCGGATCTAAAAACGGCATCGAACAGAGAGAAGAACGTATTGACCCTTCTTACCGGACGGCATGTTCGAGAAGCGAGGCGACTGATAGAAATGGTTGCCTACTGTGAAGCGATTATTGAAGATTTAGAACAGGAAACAAAGCAGTTCCTGGAATCCGAGAAGAACACTGGGATTCTCATGTCTGTCCCAGGAGTCGGTCCTGCTACCGCGTTGGCTTTTATTGCCTACGTAGGGGATGGAAGTCGATTTGCGAATGCAGATCAGGTGGCAAACTACGCAGGCCTCACACCTCGGGTCGATAGCTCTGGGGAAACTCATCGAATGGGGCCAATATCAAAGCGAGGATGTGCATATTTGCGCAGAGTGATCGTACAGGCAGCATGGTCACTGGTGCGTTCGAAAAGTGGGGGGCACTTGAAAGAGGCTTACAAAACTTTAATCACTCGAAAACCTAAAGCAGTAGCGATTATTGCCATTGCTCGGAGATTAGTAAAGCTTCTGTACACCTTGGTGACAAAGAAGACATATTATCGGTATAGCCAGCTTAAAGAGAGGCTTGCGAAGCTGAAATATCATAAATTACAAATTATTGGATTGGGGTCTTGACGTAAAACATAGGAGGTGCCCTTATTATAAAGACGAGTACAGGTTTACAGCTTCACATTCAGCGCTTCCTGGGGTAATCTAAAGTATATGTGCGCTTTATGTGGAACACCGTTACCGGACCGGAAGATATACCGGGCCGATGATTGTCCGAATTGCGGCAAGGCTCTGCGTTCCTGCCGTAACTGCCAGTTCTACGCTCCTGGCAAACAGTACAACTGCGGCGAACATATCAGCGAGCCAGTCAGGGACAAAGAGGCTGCAAATTATTGTGACTATTTCTCTCCGAACCGGAATATCTCTTCCTCCGGAAACGCTGCCAAGGATGACGATGCACGGGACAAACTCAACAAGCTTTTCGGCTGATTCTGCTCTCTTATCATTATCCCGTCCCCGTCTGGCAGTCCTGGATTCCGGAGTGGGAGGACTGCCGTATATACACTGGATATTCCGAGCCCGCCCTGCAGGGGTGTATATCTATCTTGCAGATACCGCCGGGTTTCCCTACGGCAGTAAAACAGAGGAAAGCATAATCGATATGGTTATACGCCGCGTCGGCTGTCTTGTTCAAAACTTTGATCCCGATATCTTTCTGATCGCCTGTAACACTGCATCAGTTGTGGCCCTGGCCGCACTGCGGGAGCGTTTTTCCAAACCCTTTGTTGGGGTGGTACCCGCGGTAAAACCTGCAGCACAGCAGAGTGCCGCGCGCCGAATAGGCCTTATAGCCACATCCGAGACGGTTGTAAGCTCCTATACGGAAAACCTGATCAGCACCTTTGCTGCTGACTGCGATGTCGTGCGTTTTGCCGGTCAGGACCTGGTGGATTTTGTCGAGAACGATCTTACCCGCGCTGATGAGTCCGACAGGCTCGAAGCCGTGCGGCCGGCCTGTGATTTCTTTCGCAATGCCGGAGTGGATAACCTGGTCCTGGGCTGCACCCATTATCTTCATCTGCAAAAGGAGTTTCAGGCTCTACTGGGGCCGGAGGTTCGCGTCGTAGACTCGGTTGACGGGGTCGGACGGCAGGTTCTGCTGCGTCTTGAGGATTTAGGACAAGGGGAACAATCGGGGAAGGTTTTCAACATCTATACCACTTCGCCGGATGAAGGAAGCAGCTACCAGGATTTCGCCGCTCTCTACGGCGGAGACTACCGTGGGGTTCTGTCGTGCTCCTAGGTCGTGTTGCAGCGGGAATCAACAATATCTATACCCTTTTAACTACTGACGGTGAAGATAAAAACAGGGAAAGGGAAGTCAGCTGCCGTATAAAAGGGAAAAAATTAAAAGGGGATCCTGGGCGCTACAACCCCATCGCTGTTGGAGACTGGGTTGAGTTCGAAGACGATCTCCAGCACCAGGGCAGCGGTATGATCGTCTCCCGGCAGGAGCGGAAGAACGTTTTTGCCCGCTTGAATCGTAAACGGGGGACCATGCAGACCATCGCGGCCAACATGGATCTGCTTGTCTGTTTAACTTCTCCGGAATCTCCACCCTTTCGGCCCCGCTTTATCGACCGGGTGCTGGTAGCCGCGGCAATTGGAGATATGCCGGTAATGGTTTTGGTAAACAAGATGGATCAACACGTGGATAACGCCATGCGGGAACGCCTCGATGTCTATTCCTCCATCGGCTGTCAGGTCCGTTACTGCTCCGCTGCCACCGGCGAGGGGGTTGCGGAGTTTATTGCGTGTATCCGCGGCAAGGATACCGCCTTTGTGGGGCAGTCCGGAGTGGGAAAATCCACCCTTTTAAACAGAATCGTTCCCGGAGCTGACCTTGCGGTAGGAGAAATCACAAAAAAGTATAACCGGGGGAGCCACACAACCTGTTTCGCCCTGATGCTCAAAGCCGATTTTCCCGGACGTCTTGTGGATACCCCGGGTATCCGCGAAATCGATATCGCCGGTATTCTTCCTCTTGATCTGGGACACTATTTTCCAGAGTTCGTTCCCTTTCTGGGGGATTGCGCTTTTTCTCCCTGTTACCACGATCATGAGCCCCGCTGTGCCGTCAGGGACGCTGTAGATGACGGCAGGATCCATGCCGACAGATTCGAAAGCTATCTGAGAATTCTCGAGCAGCTCCGAAACAATGCTCCCGGGTATGTAAAGGAAAGGAGGAAGAACTGATACGTATGCGGCATCCAAAACTGCAGCAGTGGGATGACACCATGAAAAAGATGTTTGACGAGATCGATAATCACCTGGAGGATGAGTGGGGAGATCACTTTCCTCTGCACCCCAACCGCGCCGGAAGAGGGAAAACCTCCAATAAAGAACAAGACGGGCTTTTTAATGTAGGGACCTTCTTCTCCGCCGGCTATGGAAGCGAGCTGGGAAGAGGATACGTTATCGATATTCATATGGTTACTCTGAGCCGGATTCCCGATGAGGTGCGGGAAGAAATCGAGGAGGAGGTTGTCTCTCTGGTGCGGGAGCTGCTGCCGAAGTATTTTCCCGACAGGGACCTGAAGATCAGTCGGGACGGGAATGTCTACAAGATCCACGGGGATTTTTCTCTGGGGAATCTTTAGGAAAGAGATTTTGATACAAACTGATCTTGCATTTTCCTCTGAGTCCATTACAATGAAAGAGTATTGATAGTTCCAAAGTTTCCATTCTGTCCATGAGGTGAGGTTATGCAAGAGCGTGTCGGAAAATTCCTGCGTATTTTGAAGGTCGAGCTGGAAGATCTGGAAGAGGATATTAACACCCTCGCAGGACTGACAGATAAACGCCGGCAGGATCGGGCAATTACCGAGTATGTGCATATGGAGAATATCTCCCTGCTAAAGCAGGAGTTTGCCGGAATCAAGAAGATTGTGGACGAGCTTGATAATGTTGAACTGGTGGAGCAGGAGACCTTTACCGATTTTATTGCCCGTCTCAAACAGCGTACCCAGGAGATCATTCACAATTCAGCTTATCCTGATGCGGTATATCTTTTTGTTGAACGTAAAATCGATAAGGTTGCTGATTATATCAGCTCTCGGGTTGTCTGATAAACAAATGTTTATATCGATAAAAATATAGCGTTTTTGAACAAATTGTATTGATTAAATGAAAATGCTTCTTTAAGATGGCGGCATATCAATGCCGAATTAATACGATCTTGAGTATAAGAGCGAGGAAAGCATGGATGTCCAACTGAGCGAACTTATTGAAAAGATAAAAACCGAAGGCGTTACCTCCGCCAGGGAAGAGGCCGACAAGGTCTTGCAGGATGCCCGTCGCCGGAAAGACGAGATCCTGAAAGAGGCCGGGCAGGAAGCAAACCGGATCAGGGAGGCGGCCAAAGAAGAAGCCTCCAGGATGGAAGCTTCCGGACGTGCCGCCCTTGAACAGGCTGCACGGGACCTGATCTTAAAGGTTCGACAATCTATTCAGAATATAAGCGAGTCGATTCTGAATCAGAAAACCGGGGATGCCTTAAGCGGCGAGGGACTGGAAAAGATTATTCTCGCAGCCCTGGAAAAGTGGGACGGCACGGAAGGGGATCTGTCTCTTCTTCTGTCCGAAAAAGACGCCCAGGAGCTTGGGAAGAAACTGACCGGACAGCTTGCATCCCGCTTCGGTGAAGGGGTGGAAATCAAACCCTTTCCTGCCATAAAAGCCGGTTTCCGGATTGGTACGAAAGAGGGAGGCAGCTACTACGATTTTTCAGCTGCCGAGATCGCGGAAATGCTGTCCCGCCTGGTGAATCCACAGCTGGCTAAAATCGTCGAGGCAGCGGCGAAAGAGTCGTAAAGGGGCCGGACGTGTATTATTACATTGTCGCAACGTTACCGTTCCTCTCCTTTTCGGGAACAACAGAGACCGGTGTCGAAAGGTTCCTCGAGTTTACCAGAAGCATGCTGCCCGAGAAAGACTATCTTGTTCTGCAGTCGGTTTACGAGAATGCGGAATCGGCACATCCTTTTGTCGCTCGGGCCGCGGCTTTTCGCGCCGAATTCGCCGCAGAACTGGCCCGTTATCGTGCCCAGGCGCTGGGAAAGGATCCGAACCAGTATGCAAAAGGTTCTGATCCCCGGGTCGGTGAAAAGGCACGGCAGTGTGTTGCCATGGAGAACCCCCTGGAAGCAGAGATGGCGGTAATGCGCTTTTCCTGGGATTTTCTTGACGGGCTTGAATCAGGTCATTTCTTTGACCTGGAACGCCTTGTGGTCCATCTGCTTAAGCTCATGCTGCTGGAACGGAAAAACAAGCTCACAGAAGAACGGGGTACCGCCCGGTATACCGAAACTTATCAGAATATAACCAAGCCTCTTGAGGACGCCGAAATCGGCGTCTGAAGCGGGAGATCGGAGTAGAGCATAATGACGAATGGAACGGTTGTAGGTATAAATGGAAATATGGTTACCGTGGCTGTCGACGGCACGGTCTCCATGAATGAAGTAGGATACATTCTTGTCGGTGACCAGCGTCTTAAGGCCGAGGTTATCCGGGTAAATGCGAATAATGTTGAACTGCAGGTGTTTGAGGTAACCCGCGGTATCGGTATCGGCGATACGGTTGAGTTTTCCGGAGAGCTGCTGGCGGTTGAACTTGGTCCCGGACTACTGGGACAGATTTACGATGGTCTTCAGAACCCCCTGCCCAAACTTGCCGAACAGTGCGGATTCTTTTTGCAGAGGGGTGTCTATCTTGACGCCCTTCCCCGGGACAGAAAATGGGAGTTCACCCCTTCAGTAAAAACTGGTGATACTGTCCAGCGGGGTGATTCCGTAGGTACTGTTCCCGAGGGAATCTTCAAGCACCGGATCATGGTGCCCTTCGGCCTTAGCGGGGTCTACACTGTGGAGTCCGTGGCTGAGGCCGGATCCTACACCGTTGACGATACCGTGGCGGTTATAACGGACGAGGGCGGAAAAAAACACACCCTGACAATGAAATTCGAGTGGCCCGTAAAGCGTGCGGTGACTGCCTACGAAGAGCGGCTCAAGCCTGGCGAGCCGATGGTAACCAAGGTGCGTATTATCGACACCTTTCTGCCGGTAGCCCGGGGAGGTACCTACTGTATTCCCGGTCCTTTCGGTGCGGGAAAGACAGTTCTGCAGCAGGTTACCAGCCGTAACGCAGAGGTTGACATTGTAATCATTGCCGCCTGTGGTGAGCGGGCAGGTGAGGTAGTAGAGACGCTGAAGGAGTTCCCGGAGCTTCTTGACCCCAGGACCGGCAAAACCCTGATGGAACGGACCGTCATTATCGCCAATACCAGTTCGATGCCCGTCGCTGCTCGTGAAGCTTCGGTATACACCGCTGTAACTCTGGCGGAGTATTACCGGCAGATGGGACTGCATGTTCTGCTTCTGGCAGACTCCACTTCCCGCTGGGCCCAGGCCATGCGGGAGATGTCCGGACGTCTTGAGGAGATCCCCGGTGAAGAGGCCTTCCCTGCTTATCTTGAATCCACCATTGCCTCATTCTACGAGCGGGCAGGTCTTGTACGCCTCAAGGACGGCAGTTACGGCTCGGTAACCATCGGCGGTACCGTAAGCCCTGCCGGTGGTAACTTTGAGGAACCGGTAACCCAGGCAACCCTGAAGGTCGTCGGCGCCTTTCACGGGCTTTCCCGCGAGCGTTCAGACGCCAGAAAGTATCCGGCCATTCATCCTCTGGATTCATGGTCAAAATACGAGGGATCGGTCACGTACGCTCTTACAGAGCATGCACGGGATATCCTGTTCCGGGGCGACGAGATCGGTCAGATGATGAAGGTCGTCGGAGAAGAAGGAACAAGTCTGGATGACTTTATCATCTATCTTAAGAGTGATTTTCTCGATGCCGTTTACCTGCAGCAGGACTCTTTCGATCCGATCGACTTTTCCGTCAGTGTCGAGCGGCAGAATCACGTCTTCGATATTATCTTCAGGATCCTCGGCAGCAAGTTCAGCTTTGATAACAAGGAAGAGGCCCGCTCTTATTTTAATAACCTGCGGCAGCTCTTTATCGATTATAACCGCAGCCAGTGGCAGGGCGACGAGTTCAAGGAGCTGGAAGGCAGGATTCTGAAGATGCTGGATGAACGCCAGTCTGGAATGGATAGCAAAGCTGCCCGTTTACTGCAGACCGCGGCAGAGCAGAAGTAAAGGGAGAAACAGAATGCGCAAGGTATACAGCAAAATTGAAGCAATCTCCGGAAATGTTATTACCGTCTCGGCGACGGATATTAAATACGGCGACCTGGCGGTGATCTCATCCGCTCATGGAGAGTCCCTGGCGGAGGTAATCCGTATGAAGGGAGAAAAGGTCTCCCTGCAGGTCTTCTCCGGCGGCCGGGGTATTTCCACCGGCGACGAGGTACGGTTTCTCGGTCATTCAATGAAGGTCTCCTTTACCGATAACCTTTTGGGCCGTATCTTCGACGGTTCGGGACGTCCCAGGGACAACGGACCCACTCTCGAGGAGAACATGATCGAGATCGGCGGTCCGTCGGTCAATCCTGCCAAGAGGATCATACCCCGGAACATGGTACGGACGGGTATTCCCATGATCGATGTCTTCAACTCCCTGGTGGAGTCCCAGAAGCTGCCGATCTTCTCCGTATCCGGTGAGCCCTACAACCCTCTGCTGGCCCGAATAGCGCTGCAGGCGGAGGTTGATATTATTATCCTTGGCGGTATCGGTCTAAAGTTCGACGATTACCTCTACTTCAAGGAGACCCTGGAAGAGGGCGGAGCCATGAGCCGCACCATTTTCTTTGTGCACACCGCGGCTGACCCCATTGTTGAGGCCCAGCTGGTTCCGGACATAAGTCTGGCGGTGGCCGAGGGTTTTGCCCTGAAAGGCAAGAAGGTCCTGGTTCTTCTGACGGATATGACCAACTATGCCGACGCCATGAAAGAGATCGCTATTACCATGGAACAGGTTCCGTCGAACCGGGGATATCCGGGAGACCTCTACTCGCAGCTGGCGTCCCGCTACGAAAAGGCCGTCGACTTCGAGGGCGCGGGTTCCATTACCATTCTGGGTGTAACCACCATGCCCGGCGACGATGTAACCCATCCGGTTCCGGACAATACCGGGTATATTACCGAGGGACAGTATTACCTGAAGAACGGACGTATTGAACCCTTTGGAAGTCTCTCGCGCCTCAAGCAGCAGGTAAACAGCTCCACCAGGGACGACCACCGCTCTCTTATGGACGGTATGATCAAGCTCTATGCGGCCTTCAAGGAGTCAATGGAAAAGAAATCCATGGGATTCCGGATGTCCGACTGGGACCAGAAGCTGCTGAAGTACGGTGATATGTTCGAAGAAAAGATGATGGACCTCACGGTCAATATTGCCCTGGAAGAGGCCCTGGATCTGGGATGGAAGATCCTTGCAGACTGTTTTGAACCGGAGGAGACTGGCTTGAGGTCCTCACTGATCGAGAAGTTCTGGCCCAAAGAGACCGCAGCTGCGAAATAGGAAGGGGAGTGTATGGCCGCCGTCAAACTGACGAAGAACGAGCTTAAAAAACAGAAAGACTCCTTAAAGCGTTTCCAGCGCTATCTGCCGACTCTGCAGCTCAAGAAACAGCAGCTGCAGCTGGTGATTCGCCAGGTGGAAGCGGAAGAACAGGAACTGAGAAGAAAACAGCAGGCCCTGAGGGATCAGCTCCAGCACTGGATTGCCGTCTTTGGTGACGAGATTGATCTGGCAGCGTATGTACAGGTCGACCGTGTTGAAACTGAAACCGGAAATATAGCCGGTGTGGATGTGCCGGTCTTCAAAGAGCTTTCCTTTAAGGATATAGAGTGGAACCTCCTGGAAACGCCTCTCTGGATAGACAAGGGAATCACTGCCCTTAAGGAGCTGATAACCTTTGACGCGGAGGTCGCCGTCCTGCAGCGCCGCAGAAAGCTCCTGCATGATGAACTCAGAACTACATCCCAGAGAGTCAATCTGTTCGAGAAGGTTAAGATTCCCGAATCAAAGGAGAATATCCGGCGTATTCAAATCTATCTGGGCGATCAGCAGACCGCGGCGGTAGTACGCGGAAAAATGGCAAAGGCCAAGGTAGTGGGAGCATCGTGAAACGCGGAACGAGGATGAGTGCAGCATGATTGTAACAATGAAGAAGGTCTACCTTATTCTCCTGAACTCCGAAAAGGAGGAGTCCCTCAAAAGGCTGAAGGATCTAGGGGTAATTCACCTTGAAGACTGTGCAGGTACCAGCGAAACACTGGAGGCCTTAAAAGAGAAGCGGGACCAGCTGAACAGGGTTCTTATAGCTTTGTCGGAAGGAACCATAAAGAAACACAAGCCTCCGGAAGATCCTGAAGCCAAGACACGTGAGATTCTTGACCTGATAGACGGGCAAAAGAGGATCAAAGAGGAGCTGTTCCAACTGCGGAAGGATGAAGACAATCTCACCGGCTGGGGTGACTTTAACCCCGGCGATCTATCATTTCTTAAGGAAGAAGGAGTTAACATCCGGCTGGTACAGATTCCCAAGAAAGCCGCTCTTCCGTATCTGGATAAAAAGGGATTCTACTGTATTGACGATACAACTCCCGTTTATCGTTTTGCCGTTGTTGATGCCCAGGAAGAGCCGCCGGAGGAAGCTGTTGATTTTCCAGCCGCCGAAACACGGGCTCAGTGAAGTCCGTGAGAAAATCAGTGTTCTGCTGAATAAAATAGAAAAAACAGAAGCCAGAATTGCAGAAGAAGCGATCTACCAGAAGGCGCTCAGCTCCTACCGTGATGAACTTGACCGACGAAATTCGTTTTGAAGAGGTTCGTACTGGTGTCGGTACTGACGATGAACTGGTCTATCTGTACGGTTTCTCGCCGGAGCCCCGAACTGAAGAGCTGAAGCAGGCTGCTGCCGAAAACGGATGGGGTTTGATGATGCGGAACCCGACCAAAGACGAATATGTGCCGACTCTTATTAAAAGAAAAGGGCCGGTAAAAATGGCCAAACCCATCTTTGACCTGATGGGAACCTTTCCGGGGTACAGGGAATTTGATATCAGTCTGGTCTTTTTAACTGCCTTTACCATCTTTGTAGCGATGATCGTGGGAGATGCCGGATACGGACTGATCTTTCTGGGCCTTGCCTTCTGGGGTCTTGCCAAGGCGCCGGAATCGGCAAAACTGCCCTTGAAGCTGGTGGTGCTGCTCTCGTCTGCCATTGTAATCTGGGGAGCCATTACCGGTACCTGGTTCGGTTCCGAGACGATTGCCTCCTGGAAGCCCTTCAACAGCCTGATTATTCCCCAGATAGCGAGCTTCGCACAGGAAGGAATAGACTCGGTGCTTGCGGTACAGCTTATCTGCTTTATTATCGGTGTTACACAGTTGAGTCTTGCCAGAATTGAAATGTTTTTCCGTACCTTGCCGAGCCTCAAAGCCTTTGAGCATCTGGGCTGGTTGTCCCTGTTGTGGGGGCTCTTTTTCCTTGCCATGAATATTGTGCTTGGTATTACCTCATGGAAAGGAATCGAGTTTACTCCTCTTATAGTGCCTCTGGCGATTGCGGGATTCGTGCTGATCGTTCTTTTCTCGAACCAGCAGGGACATTTTTTCCTGGACATGTTGAAAGGGCTCAATCCCATCAACCTGCTTTTGAATTTTCTGGACGGAGTCAGCTCTTTTTCCAATATCATTTCCTACATCCGTTTATTCGCCGTAGGGCTTTCCAGCGTTGCCGTCGCAGCCAGTTTCAATGCCATGGCTCTTTCAATAGGCTTTGACGGACCCCAGGCCATAGGCGCGGTGCTGATGCTGATCATCGGTCACGGCTTGAATATTATCCTGGCGCTGATGTCGATTATTGTACACGGCATTCGCCTGAACATGCTGGAGTATTCCACACAGCTCGGACTCGAATGGTCCGGGTATCCCTACGAGCCGTTCGCGAAACGGGCGGCCTGATACTGGTGCTGTAGTCCTTAAAATGGACTGTGAGTATATATCGAATATAATTTTGTAAGGAGCATCCTATGAATTTTGGTTTGCTTGGCTTTTCCGCCGCAATAGCCTTCGCGGCCATGGGTTCCGCGATTGGAGCGGGAGCTGCCGGTATGGCAGCTGTCGGAGCCTGGAAGAAGTGTTTCGCCCAGAACCGGCCCGCTCCCTTTATGCTGGTAGCCTTTGTCGGCGCACCCTTGACTCAGATCATCTACGGTATGATCCTGATGAACTCAATCATGGCCGTTGCAGAACCGACTATGGCCCACCTGGGAATAGGCCTGTTCGGCGGTATCGCTATGGGTTTTTCCGCTGCTTTCCAGGGAAAAGCCGGAGCTGCTGCCTCTGATGCCCTGGCAGAGACTGGCAAGGGCTTTGTTAACTACATGATGGTTCTCGGTCTGGTAGAGACTGTTGCCCTCTTTGTAATGGTCTTTCTGCTCGGCACTATCTAAGTTCCCGGGGACATTTCAACTTCCCGCCAGGAGGCAAACAGCCGTCTTGGGGGGGAGCTGTTTTTATTCTCCCTTTTTCCTTGCCCCCTTGGCGAAGACTCCTCTTTTGCCGATAATTGAAGACAGATGAATACCGTATACTCCAGAGAAAATACGCGAAAAATATGCATAGGTAATAGCGAAATGGGAGGAGATTCTCCCGTCAGCATTCAAACCATGTGGAAACGGGCAATTCCGGCGGATAAGGAAGTCCTTTTAAAGGAGCTGCGACGCTTTGCGGTTCTGGGCTGCAATGTTATCCGTTTTGCAGTGCCGGACGAAGAAAACGCCCGGCTTCTGGCTAAAATTGCTCCCCTGTCTCCGATTCCGGTTGTAGCGGACATCCATTTTGATTACCGTCTTGCTTTACTGGTTCTGGATGGGGTTCATAAGGTCAGAATAAACCCAGGTAATATCGGCGCCGACTGGAAGGTGAAAGAGGTTCTTTCCAAAGCAGCCGATATGGGTATCCCCATTCGGGTCGGTATAAACGGCGGGTCCCTCCCGCGTAAACTGCGGGAACTTCCCCAATTAGAGGGAATGATCGCCGCGGCGGAGAACGAGATTGATCTCCTTGAAGCCCAGGGGTTTCGTAATGCTGTATTCTCCTTAAAATCCTCTTCCGCCGAGAATACCATCCATGTTAATCGACGATTTGCCTCTCTATGGGATTATCCTCTTCATTTGGGTGTAACAGAAGCTGGACCCATGATTCCCGGTATCGTAAAGAATACCCGCGCCTTATTGCAGCTGCTTGGCGAGGGGATCGGCTCGACAATACGGGTTTCGCTCTCGGCTCCTGAAGAAGATGAGGTGGTTACCGGCAGAGAGATCCTGCGGGAGGCCGGACTGCGGGCCGGCGGGGTGGATATTGTGTCCTGCCCTCGCTGCGGCCGTTCGGAATTCCCGGTACATGAACTGGTTGCCCAGATCCAGGAGGAGCTCTACGCTGTCAAAAAGCCCTTGACCGTGGCTGTTATGGGATGCGTCGTTAACGGGCCGGAGGAAGCCCGGCATGCTGATATTGGAATAACCGGCAGTGGAAACGAGGCGATTATCTTTTGTCATGGAGAGTTAAAGAGGAAAATTCCCATGGACCAGGCTCTGGAAGCCCTGCGTGAAGAGATCCGGGAGGCCGTTGAAGAATGAGTACACGCAGCGTGTTCCTGGTTTTTTGTCTCCTTTTGCTGAGCTCGTTCTCCTGGGCCCAGGAAGATCAGCCGGACTGGCTGATCCTTGAAAGCGGTAAGATCGCCTTTGAAAGGGGCGAGTACGGAGAGGCAATGAGAATTTTCCGTTCCGTACTGGAGCAGGACAGGGTGTATCCCGAAGCCCATTACTGGATCGGACGGATATTTGAGGAGGAAGGTGAATACTCCCTGGCGGAAGCACAGTACAAGCGCGCACTGGATTTTCGTCGTCAGCTTTATGTAATGGGATACGAGATTAGTATACGGGAACGGCTTGCGCGATTGTACAAGGAGAGGGGAAATTACGCAGAGTTTGAACGGGCTCTTACCGGGATTCTCGATATGGATGATGCCTACTCCGGCCGGGAGACAGAAGCCATGAAAGCCGCCATGGTCCGGGTTCTGACCGATCAGGGACTTGAGAAGGTCGTGGAATTATATCGTCTGGACAGGGCAGAGTACTTTCTGGCACATGCCGAGTTAGGGCTCTTCTACTACCGTACCGGACGATATATGGATGCTGTTCGGCATCTGTTGAGCGGTGGACTGACGGTCATATCCAGAACTATTCAGCACATGGAGGTCAGCCGGCCGTTTCTCGAATATACAAACCTTACGGACCTGTTCAGGAATGCCATGACCGGTGAAGAGAGTGCCGTTTATTTGGAACAAAGCAGGATTGACGCCCTCCTGTATTATCTTGGGGCGGCCCTCTACGCCAGCGGTGAACCAGGTTCCTTCCGGCAGGTCATGGAGCTCGTACGCGATGCCTTTCCTGGCAGCGACTGGCGTTCCCGGGCCATCGCCCAGCTTGCGGATCCTTCCATCGAGCCGGTTATAACCAGCAGGGAATTCTTCTACTTCTTCTAATAAGCATAAAAGTCGACAGCTGCTGCCTTTTCATTGATTCGGAAGACATAATTATGTTATTGAAAAATGATATATCATTTTGTTGACAGCTCATATCAGCTGAGCTATTCTTGTGCCCGAGTGTTTAGCATCTAAAGATAACAGGAGGACGGTTTGATTCGAGCAGAGAATCTTACCAAACGCTACGGGAAGCATCTGGCCCTTGATAATATAAGCTTCCGCATCGCGCGGGGAGAGGTCCTTGGCTTTCTTGGTCCCAACGGCGCAGGAAAATCGACAGCAATGAACATCATTACCGGGTATTTATCCGCCAGTGACGGCGATGTCTGGGTAAATGATCTTAATGTGCTGGAATACCCAAAAGAAATAAAACAGTGTATAGGCTATCTTCCGGAAAAGCCTCCCTTGTACCCGGATATGACCGTCCGGGAATACCTGACTTTCGTTGGTGAAATTAAAGGGGTAAAGAAAAAAGTCTTTGCGGCAGATTACGAGAAAATACTGGACCTTGTAAAAATTTATGATGTCCGTCACCGTTTAATAGGCAATCTGTCCAAGGGGTACCAGCAGCGGGTCGGACTTGCCCAGGCGCTGATAGGAAATCCGCCCCTTTTAATCCTGGATGAGCCGACGGTTGGTCTGGACCCCAAGCAGATTATCGAGATTCGAAACCTGATAAAGTCCCTCGGAAATGAACACACCATTATTCTCAGCTCTCATATTCTACCTGAGGTAAGCGCAGTCTGCGGGCGTGTATTGATTATTAATGAGGGAAAAATTGTCGCGTCTGATTCTCCGAAGAATTTGAGCAGGCGATTAATGGGAAGCGGAAAAACAATGGTTCGTCTAGCAGGGGATGAAAAAACAGCCGTCTCTGTGTTTGAAAAACTGGACGGACTCAGCAGCTGCATTGTGACAGGAAGCAACGAAGAAGGTACCTGTGACTTTCTTATGGAATCAGACCAGGAGCATGATATTCGTGAAAAGGTGTTCTTCGCGTGTGCAGAAAACGGACTGCCTATCCTGATGATGCGGCCTGTAGATATGAGCCTGGAAGATATATTTCTGCATCTTACCACCGACGAAAAGCTCAGGGAGGTCGACTAATGCAGGCGGTGTTTAAGCGTGAACTAAAGGCCTATTTTAACAGTCCTATCGGATATATTTTCCTGAGTATTTTTCTCCTGCTTACCGGAATCTTCTTTACTACAGGAAATTTGATCAGCGCCAATTCCCGCTATCTGGGTTTTCTCGGCAGCATTCTTTTTATACTCGTCTTTGTTGTTCCTCTCCTGACAATGCGCCTGTTAAGTGATGAAAAGCAGAAAAAAACCGATCAGCTGCTTATAACCAGCCCCTTAAGAATCAGTGACATTGTGCTGGGAAAGTTCCTGGCTGCTTTTGTCTTTTTTTGCCTTGGTCTTGCTGTCACCATTGTATACGCCCTGATAATTGCCATCCACGGTGAACTCGATCTATGGGAGACTGTCGGGGCCTATATAGGTTTTATTCTGTTGGGAGGAACCTTTATTTCTGTGGGACTGTATATTTCCGGTCTTACAGAGAATCAGGTTACCGCGGCAATTACCAGCTTCGCCGCCCTCCTGGCAATGTGGCTTGTCAATATTCTTCAAAAAGCTGTGCCATCGGATGCGGCCTCGGGAATAATCTTCAGCGGCCTGATTGTAGCATCAACGGCCGTTTGGCTCTTTGTTTCTACCCGCAACAGGATTATTCCCCTGGCCGCAGCGATCCTCGGTGGAGGTATTGTTTTTCTGCTCAATCTTTTAAACAGGGAGACTTTTGTCGGTCTGATTGGAAGAATTCTAAGCTGGTTTTCTCTAATAGACCGGTACCGCAGGTTTTCCACCGGTATTTTATCATTTCAGGACACAGTCTATTATCTGACATTTACAGCATTCTTCCTGTATTTAACTGTTCGGACAATAGAAAAACGGCGTTGGAGCTGACGATATGATGCAAATCTTACGAACCCTGCTGAAGGATAAAAAGATCCGTTACGGCGGTTATGCGGCAATTATTACTCTCTGTGTTCTTGGCGGACTGGTATTCGCCAATCTGTTAATTCAGCAATTTCCGCTTGAAATTGATTTAACCAAAAACAAGCTGTTCTCTCTTTCCGGGCAGACAAAAAAAGTACTTTCGGGACTCCAGGAACCGGTAAACATATATGCTCTGTACCCGGCAGGAAAAGAAGAGCTCAGTATTATTGAAGTACTGCAAAAATACGAGCAGATCGGTAAAAAGGTAAGTCTGGAGATAATCGATCCGGATTTGAATCCCGGATTAGTTGCACGATTTACCAGTGATGAGGAAAAAGCGGAAAACGGAAGTATTATTGTGGAGGGCAGCTCACGATTCAGGATCATACCGTACATGGAGCTGTATAATATCCGCTACACTCCTCAGGGGCAGCCTCAGGTCACGGGAATGCAGATTGAGCCCCGGGTTACCCAGGCAATAAAATATGTCTCTTCTGGCTATAATCCGAAGATTTATCAGCTTACCGGTCATGGAGAGTACAGTCTGGAAGAGTACGGCATTCTCTCGATCCTGGAATCGGAGAGCTACGAAGCAGACAATCTGAACCTGCTTATCTCTGAGGAAGTTCCCGAAGATGCTTCGATTCTTCTTGTGGCATCACCGAAGCACCAGATCAGCGATGAAGAACTGAAGAAAATTTACGGATATGTTGATAATGGCGGACGCATGATTGTAATGGTCGACTTTATCGGTGAACCATCGCCGGCAGGCGCTTCAATTCTGCAGAGCTATGGACTTCAAATAGGCGAGGGCTTCCTGATGGAAAAGGAAGCAAAACGTTACGTAAATTCTCCCCTGTTTATTGTGCCGGAACTGCAGGACCACGAAATAACAAAGCCGCTGCAGGAAAATGATCTTAATGTGGTTACACCCAACGCGGTTTCCTTGATAAAAACAGAACGAAGGCCCCGGTCTCTTGAGTTAACACCTATTCTTTTGACCAGCGACCAGGCATGGAGCAGAACAGATATGGAGAACAGCTCCCTGCTGCGTCAGCCCGGGGATCTGCCGGGACCCCATACAATTGCCTGGGCAATTGAACGGCAGAAATACAATGAAGGCGATCCTCCCGCATTTCGTGTGACAGCCATGGGAAACTCCATTTTCCTGGGTCCTATTCCTCCCTACGGACAAATAAAGGGGAATATCGATTTTTTTCTTAACACTTTGTCCTGGGTTAATGAGGGTGAAGAGAGTGTTACCATACGGTCAAAAAGCTTCTACCGCAGTCCCCTGCAATTAACGGCCTTTCAGCTGTATCTGTACGCGGGAATCATAATTATTCTTATTCCCGGCCTTCTGCTTGTAACAGGACTGATAGTCTGGATTCGACGGAGGAATCTGTGAGCCGTTCAAGGCGCCTTCTCTTTGCCCTGTTAGTGCTCATGCTTCTTCTGGGGGGCTACCTTTATCTCACGATTTCTCAGGATGAAGAGCCCCCCCCAGCTGTATCCGAGAGATTCGATCTTGTCTCTGTTGCGTTGGAAGACCTTGAAGCTATTGAAGCCCTTCGTGAAGATGGCGACAGGCTTGTAATTCAGCGGCAGAACGGAAGCTGGACCATGCCGGTCCCGTGGCAGGATGAGCTGGACCAGTCCCGTCTGCAACTGGTTGCCCGTATCAGCTCCTTGCTCTTTGCAGACCGGCGTCTTGATGCGGAATCCGCTGCACTGGAAGACTTCGGTCTTAAACCTCCCAGGGCAGTAGTACGCTTCTCCATTCGGAATGATCGCGATGTCGTGCTGGAAATCGGTTCAGAAGCTCCGTCAAAAACCAAAAGATATATCAGAATTCGCGGCGAGAAATTCCTTTATACCATCGACGTTAGTCAAACGGCTCAGTTTTTTTGGGAAGTTGAAGACTTCAGAAAAAGTACGGTAGCGACAATTATCCCTGAGGATCTGCAGTACCTTCGCATTCGCAAAAAAGACGAGGTCATCGAACTTGTTCCCGTTGATTCACTTCCCCGGGAGCCTGTGCAATCCGTATTTACCAGTCTGGCTATGGTACTTCCATACGGCCCGAGGGGAATCGATGCTCATGAACTTGAGATGCTTATGGAAAAGCTGCCTTCGGCGCTGACAATTCAGGAATTTGTAGAGGATGATCCGGTAGAACTTGCCCCTTACGGTCTTGATTTCCCGGACTTCAGTGTTCATCTCCGGGACAACACTAAGGAACTTTCCTTTACTGTCGGGGACCGGGATTCCGCGGGAAACTATTATGCCCGCTTTAAAGGCGAGACCCGGGTTGTAAGCCTGGCTGCATCGGATCTGTCCATTTTGGAAGCGGACAGCTTCCTGTTGATGCAGAAATTTCCCCTGATCATCGGGATAGACCGGATCAGCGGCTTTACTGTTGATCATAAGGATCGCAGTTTTACCGCACGAATAGAGCGGGTCTTCGCTGACGGCAAAGACGAGGAAGAGGAGCATTATTTTCTGGAAGAAAACGAGGTAAAAGAAAAACCTTTTAAGGCCCTGTATCAGAACCTTATCGGGATAACCGGAGATGCACCCAACAGGGGTGAAGCTGCTGAGGCTGATCCTGAGCTAAGCATTACATATAAGCTGATTCAGGGGCCTGTTCCCGAAGTATCCGTCTCGTTTGTCCCGGTGGACCGGGATTTTTATGCTGCGTATACGGATGACGGCGAGAGTCTTTTTCTGGTTTCCGCGCGGCAGATCAAGACAGCCCTCACGTCCCTCTACAGCCTGGTAGAGGAGTAAGGTAAATACCCCGCCTGGGGGCTGGGCCATAATCACCGCAGGTAGTATGTAGAATATAAAGAACACATATCGGCGAATCTTACTGGTTGCCAAGGCCTTTTTTTTTCTGTACCGTTTGATCCTTGAGGTACAATGAAAAAGCTGATAGTTAAAGGTGCCCGGGAGCATAACCTTAAGAATATAGATCTTGAGCTGCCCCGGGACTCACTGATTGTTATTTCCGGCCTGAGCGGCAGCGGTAAGTCTTCCCTGGCCTTTGATACAATTTTTGCTGAAGGCCAGCGCCGCTATGTTGAGTCCCTCTCTGCCTATGCCCGGCAGTTCCTTGGCCGGATGGACAAGCCCGATGTCGATTATATAGAGGGACTTTCGCCTGCAATCTCCATTGAGCAGAAAACTACCCACCGCAACCCCCGTTCCACAGTTGGCACAGTCACGGAAGTCTACGATTACATGCGGCTTTTGTACGCCCGCATCGGAATTCCCCATTGTCCCGTCTGCGGCAAGGAGATCCGGGAGCAGTCGGTGGACCAGATTCTGGATACCATCATGGATTATCCCGAGGGCAGCAGAATCATGTTAATGGCTCCCGTTGTCAGGGGAAAAAAGGGAGAACACCGCAAGATCATTGAGGATGCGGCAAAAGCGGGTTTTGTCCGCATGCGGGTCGACGGAGAAATCAGCTCTCTGGATGAAGAGATTGTTCTTAACAAAAAGCAAAAGCATACCCTGGAAATCATTGTAGATCGGTTGAAAATCCAGGAGGACGCACGAAAACGGCTTGCAGAATCGGTGGAGACCGCCCTTGAAGTCGCCGACGGGCAGATTATCGTGCTGAGAATGGAAAAAAGCGGTAATAAGGAGGAGTTTTTCAGCCAGAAGAACTCCTGCCCTGACTGCGGCATCAGTATCCCGGAGCTGCAGCCCAGGCTCTTCAGCTTTAACAATCCTTTCGGTGCCTGCGAGGTCTGCGCCGGCCTGGGAATGACCATGGAATTCGATCCTGCCCTGATTATTCCTGATCCCTCTTTGTCATTTAACGAAGGAGCAATAAAAACTCACAATCCTGATTCTGCCTGGCACCGCAGCTGGTTCGAATCCCTGGCGGATCATTTCGGTTTCGATCTGGATACCCCAATACAGGATCTGGACAAGGACATTTGGCATATCCTTCTGCACGGCAGTGAAGATGTGATTGACGTAACCTATGTGAACCGGAAAAAGACGGGACGTTTTGAATACTCTACCAATTTTAAGGGTATTATCAATGATCTGAACAGGCGTTATCGGGAGAGCCGTTCTCCGGGAATTAAGGATTGGCTTGAAGGCTTCATGCGGCAGCAGTCGTGTACCGCCTGCGGGGGAAAGCGGCTTAAGCCCGAGGCTCTGGCTGTTACGGTGGGGGGCGAAAATGTTCACTCCCTTACCTGCCGTTCGGTACAGGACCTGCTCGATTTCTTTGACGATATTCAGCTGACCACTACGGAAAAGCATATATCCGCCCAGATTATGAAGGAGATTGTAGATCGTCTTACCTTTATGAAAAAGGTTGGACTGGAGTATCTTACCCTGGAACGCCAGTCGGCTACCCTGTCAGGGGGAGAAGCCCAGCGTATACGCCTTGCTACACAAGTCGGGTCCCAGCTGGTGGGTGTGCTCTATATTCTGGATGAGCCGACCATCGGGCTGCATCAGCGGGACAATCAGCGCCTGATTGAAACCCTTTGTCACCTGAGGGACATCGGCAACACCCTTATTGTAGTCGAGCACGATGATATGACCATCAGGACTGCCGACTATATTGTGGACCTGGGTCCCGGCGCGGGTATCCATGGCGGGTATATAACAGCCCACGGAACCCTGGAACAGGTCCTGAAAGCGCCGGACAGCCTTACCGGGCAGTATCTGCGGGGTGAATTGTCCATACCCGTTCCGGCGGAACGGCGTCGCGGAAACGGTAAAGAGATTACCATTTACGGCGCCGCCGAGCACAACCTGAAACACATCGATGTCTCCTTTGCTCTGGGAACCTTTACCGCCATAACCGGGGTCTCCGGATCGGGAAAATCAACCCTTATGGAGAACCTCCTGTTTCCCATTCTGCGCAATGCCGTCAGCCATTACAAGCTGGAGCCCGGGGTCTATGATCGTGTCGAGGGGGTTGAGGAGGTGGACAAGATCATCAATATTGATCAGAGTCCCATCGGCAGGACCCCGCGCTCGAATCCCGCCACCTACGTCGGGCTTTTTACCCCCATACGGGAACTCTTCGCCTCACTTCCCGAGAGCCGCGCCCGTGGATACAAGGCGGGACGCTTCTCCTTTAATGTTAAGGGCGGGCGCTGTGAGAATTGTCAGGGTGACGGTACCATCAAGATAGAGATGCACTTTCTACCGGATGTCTACGTTACCTGCGATGTCTGCAAGGGCAAACGCTTTAACCGGGAAACCCTTGATGTACGCTACAAGGGAAAAAACATTCACGATGTCCTTGATATGTCTGTTGAGGAAGCCCTGGAGTTCTTTGAAAAGATCCCGTCTGTCAACCGCCGCCTGGAAACTTTACAGGCTGTGGGGCTTAACTATGTTAAACTTGGTCAATCCGCCCTGACTCTCTCAGGGGGGGAGGCCCAGCGGGTTAAGCTGTCCCTGGAGCTTTCAAAACGCAGCACCGGCAAGACTTTTTATATTCTGGACGAGCCGACAACGGGCCTCCATTTCGCGGATGTAAAAAAGCTGCTGGAGGTTCTGCAGATGCTGGTAGACAAGGGGAATACTGTGGTACTTATCGAACATAACCTGGATGTCATAAAACAGGCGGACTATATAATCGATCTGGGGCCGGAAGGCGGGGTCAAGGGCGGACACATCGTGGCGAAGGGAACACCGGAGGAAATCCTTGAGGTTCCCGGGTCGTACACCGCCCACTATCTTCGCGAGGTCATGAAGTAGCACGTGGCGATACTCCGGCTTCGTCTGTTTGTATGCGCCCTCATTTTTCTTGTTGCGGTGGGGACGCTGACAGCTCAAAGCAGCGAAGACGGGATGCTTGATCCATCGGTCTATTTGAAGCTTACCGGCTACGATATAGCCACTGCGGATCTCTACCAGCTGCAGGACTGGTGCCGGATCCTCGCCATTGATCACCGGGGTACCATCGATACTCTGAGACGCCGGCTTTATGATCATTTTGAATACGATCCCGATGACATTCCGGATATGCAGGCCGGCGAAGAAACACAGACCATTACAATCCGGTCCGCCGATTCCACCCGCTATTTTACTCTGGAAACAAATCAGGAAGGATACATAGAAATTTCCGGCGGAATCCTGTTGGAGCTATATTCTCCCGTGGAAGGAACACGGCATACAATTACCGCTGACCGGCTCCTCTATAACCAATCCACCGGAGATCTGAGTGCAAAAGGAACTGTACGCTATACCCTGGTCGAAGAGGGGAATCAGGAGGAGACCTTCTTCGGCGAAAGCCTGACGGTGAACCTGGGGAACTGGGAAAGCCGTTTTCTGGAGGGCTATACCCTGCAGAACAGGACCATCAACGAAAAGGAACTGACCTTCAGTTTTTACGGAGATACCATCGCCCGTTCATCTTCTGAAATCATCTTCATGCAGGACGGGCGCATTACCTCCAGCACGATGGATCCGCCAAGTTATCATATAAATGCCGACGAGCTATGGGTTTACGAACCTGGTGAATGGCTGATGAACGGAGCAACCTTTTATCTGGGCAGGGTTCCGATTCTCATTTTTCCATTCTTTTTTCAACTCCGGGACAAGATGGTGGTTAACCCCTCCTTCGGTTTCGACCTGGTGGACGGGGCGTTCATCCAGACTACTACCTATCTCTACGGAATGCCTTCAAAAAGCGACCAGGATTCCCTCTCGTTTTTACAGATGACGGATGTAGAGGAGGGCGACAGGGTTACCGAACGGCGCGGCCTGTATATGAGGACCATGGAAAATCCCTCCAGCGAGGAGGTCCGGGAAGCCAGGCGCCTCAGAGAGTCGGGAGACTATTTCAGGCTCATTCTTGACTACTACAACCGAAAAGGTCTTGTCAGTGCCCTTGATCTGTCCCTCAGCGATGTCGGCAGCCTGGATTCCCTGGAGCTTTTTGCCGGGGCAGGTGTTACCCGGGTGGTTTCCGAGTATTCGCCGTACCAGTACACCTGGGAAGATCCGGAAAAGAGTTCCCCTGTTTCAATCTGGGAAGGAGGCTGGATAGGCGGGGTCTTCATTCCTTTTCGCTTCGATTTTCGTACCGCTCTGGAAGGGGAACTAAACGGACTGAATTACTCCCTGTCTCTGCCTTTCAATTCCGACCCCCGGGTCAGCCGTCTGTTTGATAATCGCAAGGAGACTATCGACTGGGGAGAATTGCTGGCCATTACCGAGGACCCGGACCCTTATGCAAGTACGTCCCTGCCTTCAGGTTTTACCTGGGAGGCAGGTTCCGGTTATTCTGCGGATACCACCGGATTACGTCCATGGATAACTGAATTCAGGATTCGTGAACTCTCAAGCTCCATGGAATGGGCATACGGCAAGGTTCCCGCGTCGGAACCGGACCTCGACTCCCTTTTGCCTTATTACAGCATTGTGCCTTCCTATCTGCGGAGCGAATACTCTTCGGTCTATTTTCCCTATCCCAAAAGCCTTGTTCTGCCTAAACTGCGGATAAACATGGCGGGGAATCTTTATACCGGGGTTAGCAAAGAGGATGCTGCTGCAGGTTCCGCGGCGGGAGAAATGGAGGAACTTCTCCCCCCCTGGCGCAGCAGTGAAGAAGAAACGGCCCCCGTTGCAGAAGATGATTCCGGGCTCCTTGATCCCCGGCTGATCGATGACTACACCCTTACCCTGAACGCCGACAGTGCCAGGAATTCAAGTCTGAGCTATAGCTTTAATCCCACCCTGGTGCATGGTATCAGTTATGACATCTACGGCTGGAAGGAAGGAGAAAACGCCGTCTACTCCTCCCCGGAGGAGGTCGACTTCGACAGCGCGTACAGTCTGACAACCTTTTCCGGAGATGCCAGGTTACGTTACGATGGAAGTTATGTAAATAATATCGTATCCCTTAATGAATCACTGAGTCTGACCTTTCAGGAAAAACAGCGTACCCGCAATATAGAATCCACCATACCCAATTGGGATTCTCTGGTGGAGAGTGATAAGGGCGGCAGTTACGAGCGCCTTTCTCATTCAATGACTTTGAGCACCCGTCCTTTTCTGCATTCAGCTGTCCCCGTTGATCAGACCATAGAGTACCGCCTGCAGCATTACCTTTTTACCCGGGAGTACGAATCCGGAGACGGATTCAGGAATAATGTGCTTCCCTGGGAACGGAATACTATCCAGGAACAGCGTATCAGTTCCACAAGCCTGTTTAATGTATGGGATTATCCTCAGAAGGTGTATGTTACCGGGGTCCTGCCGCCTCTTCTGGGTGATATAGATGCTGTATATACCGGCGAATTCAACCGCCTGCAGATGAGCCTTTCCGGCGGTGCCACCGAGATTGACGACGGAATATGGGAGCCGGATGATTTGATAAGCGAGGCCAGGTTCAACCTGAATGAATACAGCTATCTGCGGCAGCGTTTTTTGTTTGGAGAGGACGAAGAGCGTGAGGATTTCCGGCTCCGGGAGGGTATAAGCGAGGCAACTGCTGCGACAGCGAATAACCGTTACGGACTGTTAAGCAGTTATGAGTATAGTATTCAGGAAGAGGATGATTCGGGAAATGAAGAAATAATTCTTCCTCAAACCCTGATGTTCAAGGGCTGGATCGGCAATTTCTGGTCCCGTTATGCCCTGGAATACCTGTATCCCTACGATCTTGATATCGGGTCTGGGTGGACAAGGGGAAGTGAAAGGGAGTTTATTCCGAGTACGTTCTCCCTGGGCTACAAACGTAATTTTGAACCGGAACCTTTCTGGAAACGCAGGGTGAATATGGGCTTTGGAATCAATACCGGACTGACGCAGGATCTGAACCGGTTTTCCGATTCTTCTCTCTTTTTTGAAACCAGTCTTACTTTAAAGGTCTTCCAGTTCCTTGATCTTCAATTCTCCAGCTATTCAGAGAACACCTCTGTTTTTCGATACATGCCCTGGTTGCTCGAGGACTCGGGAATCCGGCCAATTAATCCCCTGGAGGACCTGATTAGTTCCCTGAACTTCTTTAACGAAGAAGAGCGCAGGATCTCCAACTTTAATCTGCAGTCTATAGCCCTCAAGGCTGTTCATCATCTTGATCAGTGGGATCTTACTCTCGAGTATACCGGTGAACCGGAGCAGGAAAGCGAAGGAGCACGGCCGATTTATCGATGGCAGTCGAGTTTTTCCATCTATCTGCAATGGAATCCCATTCCGGAGCTTGAACAGGAGCTTGTTTATTCCGATGGCGATCTCTCCCTTTGAGGGCTTTTCCCGCTTGACCTTAATGGAAGAGCGCCATTACACTACGTAGACGCAGTGAAAGACGACGTAGCAATAGTTTTAGAAGATAATACGATCCTGCATGAGCTCTGCGGGGTCAATGACCGGAATCTCCGGTATATTGAGGGTGTATTGGGCTCCCGGGTGCATACCAGGGGTAATCAGCTTGTTCTGGAATCCCAGAAGGTGCAGGATCAGAGGGTATTCCGGGAGCTGATTGGAGAGCTTCAGACTCACTTAAGGAACGGTCATGCCCCGGACCGGGACCTGATATACGGTATCTACCGTTCTCTCCACGATGGTAATGATACAGAACTGGCCCTTCTCAGAAGGACTGTGCTGAATGTACCCGGCAGTTCAACAAAGGTCTTTCCCCGGGGAGCCAACCAGGCCTCCTATATTGAATCCATGACGGAAAAGGACATTGTATTCGGGGTAGGGCCGGCAGGAACCGGTAAAACCTTTCTAGCCATTGCTTACGCCCTGCAGGAGATCCTGAGCAAACGGATGCGCAAGCTTGTACTTACCCGCCCGGTTGTGGAAGCGGGAGAGAGCCTGGGCTTTCTTCCCGGCGATCTTGCCCAGAAGATTAACCCCTATTTACGGCCCCTGTACGACGCAATGGACATTCTTGTTCCCTACGAAACGGTGAGCCGTCTGGAAGAAAACCGCATAATAGAAATTGCCCCCCTGGCGTATATGCGGGGAAGAAGCCTTTCCAATGCTTTTATCATTCTTGACGAGGCTCAGAATACTACGGTTGAGCAGATGAAAATGTTTCTTACCAGACTGGGAGAAGGTTCCAAGGCAGTAATAAACGGAGACATCACCCAGATTGATCTTCCCGTCAAAAAGAAATCGGGACTTGTCGACGCTGTCAATGTACTCGCCGGCATTGATGAAATCTCTTTTAGTTATTTTACTGCCCATGATGTGGTTCGGCATCCGGTGGTAAAAAAGATTATTCAGGCTTATGAAACGAAAAGCTAAGACCAGCCTTTCCGCTGGCATTGAAAACCTCTTTTCTCCCTATCTGCCGCGCCGAAGGCGAAGATTTCTGCTGATCGTGGCAAGTTTTCTGTTGTTGTATGTCTTTCTGTTTGTTACCACTCAAGCGGGAGGCCTCTTCACCAGAGCCCGAATCTCGGATTATGAAGTCGGAAAGGTTGCAGAGAAGGACCTTATCCTGGACCGTGAAATCTCTTTTATCGACCAGGAGGCCACCGACCTGAAAATCGCCGCCCGGGTCCAGCTTGTACGTCCCATATTCGAGGTAGAAGAGGACATTACCCGGCGCGGTCTTTCGCTTTTGCGGGGTTTTATCGAGATCGTGGAGAGTACGGTTGCCCAGCGTTTACCTGAAGAGACTGCAATTCTGCAGATAGAAGCGGAGTATCCAGGTCTTTTTACCTCGGAACAGATAAAGGACATCCTGATGGTAGCCCGGAGTCCTTTTGATCTTGGTCTGTGCGAGGACCTTTTGCGGAGGATACTGCGCTTCGGTCTGGTGCGTTTTCCTGATCAGTGGAATCACGGGAACGAGCCCATTATCGATATCTGGCGCTGGCGGAACGGAAACCGCGAACACGAAGAGGTTCCGCAGTCGGAGCTGTATACCACGGAAAATCTTGATGAACGAATTAAAGAAGATTTCGCCGACCTTGGGGTCTCCGCCGGGTTTATTCCCATCTATGCGGGCATCATAAAGGTTTTTGCAGCCGCCAATACTTTTTACGATCCCGATCAAACCGCCCGCAACCGTGAACGGGCCCGGCAGGAAGTAAGCCCCGTGGTCGTACGCCTCGAACCAGGGGAGCCTATTGTCCGCAAGGGCTTTATCGTCACCGAAGAGGAGATTGAAAAAATCCAGGCCGTCGGGAACTCTTCGGCACGCTTCAATCTGCAGGGTATGCTGGGTATCGGCTTTTTTATGCTGGCCCTCTACCTGCTGACCTTCTGGCTGCTGAGCAGCCGGTACGCAGGTGTCCGCTTAAAAGACAGCCAGCTCTACTTTATACTGGCAGTTGCCAGTATTTACCTGATCACCGCAGTGCTGATTTCGCAAATGGCATCCCTGCCTGCGTGGCTGCCGGTATCAGTATTCCTGCCCACCGCCCTGGTAACCATGCTGCTGGCTCTTCTCGTATCTCCCCGTATCGCCGTGAACATTGGCCTTGTCCTCTCTCTCAGTCTGCTTCTGATAAATCGGTCCAATCCCTTTGAGCTTGTTTTTGCCTTTTTTTCCGGAGTCGCTGCTGCTATAGTCGTACTCGGCGCGGATAAACGTTTTGAACTCGTCAGGTCAACCTTCTACCTTGTTCTTGCTCATTTGGGGATTGCCGCGGTAATCGGATTTCTTGCCCGACTTCAGTTTGGCCAGTTTTTGTCCCTCACGGGATTCGCTGTGATGAACAGTCTGTTCTGTTCAATCCTGAACATAGGCCTGTTGCCATTTTTTGAGCACATCCTGAATATTCCGACCTCTTTTCGTCTGATTGAGTTGTCGGACCTGAACACACCTCTTTTCCGGAGAATGTTGACTTTGGCGCCGGGGACCTACAGCCACAGTGTCAGTGTCGCAAATCTGGCAGAATCCGCCGCCAGGGAGATCGGGGCTAACTCACTGCTCGCCCGGGTCGGTGCCTATTATCACGATATCGGAAAGATAGATCAGCCCGAGTATTTTGTGGAAAATCAGCCGGATAACGACAATAAGCATAACGAACTTAAACCAAGTCTTTCCGCCGCTGTGATCAAATCTCATGTTAAGATAGGTATAGAGAAGGCCAGGGATTTGAAACTGCCGGAAGAAGTAATCGAGATTGTTGCCCAGCACCATGGCAGCGGTCTGATCAACTATTTTTACGTTGAAGCCCTGAAGACCGACGGGGGGACAAAGCCGGAGGACTTCTCCTATAACGGTATTCCTCCAACCTCAAGGGAAGCCGCCGTAGTTATGCTGGCGGATACTATTGAGGCAGCAACCCGCACCCTGGCGAATCCGACGGTAGCAAAACTGGAGAAGTTTATCTGGAAGCAGATAATGGCAAAGTTCGAGAACCACCAGCTTGATAACTGCGACCTGACCTTCAAGGACCTTGAAAAGATAAAGCGTACTTTTGTGCAGATTCTGGCCGGACATTTTCACACCAGAATCGAATATCCCGAACAGAGGGAAGGTAAAGAGGCTGTTCAATGAACCGTATAGAGATAACCCTGGAGAGAATCGAGTTTCCTGATTGGATAGAGGAGTACCGCACCTTTGTATCCAGGGTTCTGGATTATCTGAATATAGATAACTGGGAAATTTCTGTGTTGCTCTGTGATGGTGAAATGATCAGACGCCTGAATAAAAGCTACCGCAATAAAAACGAGGTTACTGATGTTCTTTCTTTTCCTCAGGGGGACGGAGAAACCGCTCCAGGAGGCGAGGGCCCTGTTCCGGCGGGGGATATTGTAATCGCCCTGGACAGGATCACGGAACAGGCGGCAGAGTATGGTGTCGAGTTTGTAGAGGAACTGTATCGTATGTCGATTCACGGTATTCTGCATCTTGCCGGTCATCATCATTCCGGTACCAGCGAAAGCGAACCTATGCTGCAGCTGCAGGAGAAGATACTGACTCATCTCATGGGGGAAGAAAAAAGTTGAAGAAATCAGGTTTTTTTCAAAAACTGTTCCAGATCAGAAAAGATGAACAGGATGATTCGTTTCACTCGTTGAACATCGACGAAAAAGATATGATCCGGGGTATTGTAGAGCTCTCTGATACAACCGTTAAAGAGGTAATGGTCCCTCGCATCGATGTGGTCTTTGTTTCGGTAGATACCGGTATTCCTGAACTGCTGGAAATCCTCACCGACTGCGGTCACTCACGGGTACCGGTCTACGAAGAGACCATCGATAATGTCATCGGGGTCCTCTATGCCAAAGACCTGCTGAAATACATGTTTCGTCCTGAGGAAATTAATATTCGCGACCTGACCCGCAAGGGCTACTTTGTGCCGGAGAGTAAAAAGCTTGACAGCCTGTTAAAAGAGTTCAAGCGTCGCCGTGTCCATATAGCTGTGGGAGTTGATGAGTACGGGGGAATTTCAGGGATTGTCTGCATGGAAGACATTATCGAGGAGATCGTTGGAGAAATCCAGGATGAGTTCGATAACGAGGTGGAGGATATCCTGGAGATAGGCGAGGGGGTCTTCCTGTGCGATGCCCGGGTGAATCTCGAGGATCTTCACGAAGAGACGGGAATCAGCCTGCCACTGGATGATTTTGATACCCTTGGAGGTTTTGTTTTTGATCTGATGGGTAAGATCCCGGTAAAATTCGAGAAGGTCAGCTATGAAAACCTTGACTTTATAATCCAGGAGATGGACGGACACAAGATCAAGACTGTGAAAATTTTTGATCGAATAAAAAAAGGCAACGGAAAGGGTGAAATAAAAAGTGAATAGACTTCTTTCGCTGATTTTCTTTTGTCTGCTCCTGTTCCCCCTGACGGCGGAGGCCCCGCAGGTAGATGCCTACCGTCGGGCCCGCAGCCTGCAGGATAACAGAGAGTATTACGCAGCCGTTGAAGCCTACACAGAAATTGTGCGTCAGTATCCGGTCTACGTGGAACCAATGATCGGTTTGGCGGAATCCTTTTTCTTTCTTGGTGAGTACAAAGATGCTCTGTTCTATATTCAAAGGGTTATTAAGCTGCGCCAGGGGGATATGTCCCTGCAGGTGCTCCACGGCAGAATTCTGGTAGGTCTTGGTTCCTTTGGAAAAGCCAGAGAGATCTTTACCCGGATCGTTCAGTCCGAGCCGAATAATATGGAAGCCCTTCTCGGCCTGGCGGAACTGGACGTGGCTGAGGGTCGTATAGGCAATGCCCTGCAGACCTACGAAGAAGCCCTTGCCCGCGTTCCTGACGAACGACGGGTTATCCTGGGACTTTTACTGCTGTCCGATGAGCTGGAACGTTTCGAGGCTTCTCAAAGCTATGTTTCCGCCGCGGTCCGCTATCATGGCGATAATCCGCAGGTTCAGGTTGCTGTCGCGCAGCATTACATAAAAAGGGAACGCTTCGATGATGCCCTGCACCACGCCCGCATTGCAATATCCCTTCAGCAGGACTATCAGCCGGCGCTGCGGACTGCCGCCCGGGCTCTGCTTCTGAAAAACGAGTATGAAACGGCTGCCGGGTACCTGCTGAACGCCCTCAAGGTAAATCCGGACGATGCTGTAACCCTCTATTCCCTGGGTATGGCCTATGAATTGGCAGGAGAATCGGATAAGGCTATACGCAGCTATACTTCCGTTTTTCGCAGCCGCCGTGACGACGAGCTTACCCGTTTTGCCCTTGAATCTCTGGTCAAGCGCAGCACCGCACCGGATCATCCTTTACGGAAAACCCTTGCTGATTACCACCTGGAACGGGGACGGGAGTTCGAAGCCAGATTCCTTATGAACAAAGCAGCCCGGGAGTACCGTCTTGCAGTGCAGCTGCTTCCATCTGATCCGCTGTATCGTATGCGCTACGCCCAAGTTTGGAAAACCCTGGGATACAAAGCAAAGTATCTGAGCTATATCGAGGGGATTGTCGCGGAAGGTACTGAAAACGAGGATATTCGAGACGAACTGGAGATTCATCGCAGTCTTCAGGAGAACAGCATCGCCCAGTCCTGGGGACTTGGGCAGTTTGGACTACAACGAAATGAATATCGGGCAGGGGTTTTCTATATCCCTTCGGAATCCGGTATGGAGAAGTTCGCCGGTGAAAGGGTTGCATCAGAGCTGTTCGTGGATTTTCTCAGTTCCCTGGAGCGAATTACTATTCCGGGACTCAAGGCACAAAATGTATCCTCCTTCGCTGAAGCCTTTGGTAATGCCAGGACACGGGGAGATGAGTATTTTATTCTCCTCTCCTTCGAAGAAACAGCGCGGAGTTTTACCGTACACGCGAATATGTATATGGCCTTTAACGGTGCGGAACTGGAGCGGACAAAGGTCTACAGAACCGGCAATGACAAAGTCGGCGATGCGATTGACCGGACTGCCAGAAATATTCACGGAACCCTGCCTCTGAGGGGGAACCTGTTGCGCCGCGAGTTCGACAAGGGGCTGATTGATATAGGAGCCCTTGACGGATTGAAAACTGACGATGAGCTGCTTATTCTTCCGCCGGAGGCCGTTGTCTTGTCCCGCGAGCGCCTTGGATTTGAGTATAGTGAGACTGACATCGTGGGCCGATTCACCGTTACCGCAGTCGATGATCTTGTGGCAGAGGGCAGGATAGAGGGACTCGGTTTTTTCGATTACGTCAACGAAGGAGACATCTGTATTATCCCCGGAGATGCTCCTGCTTCTTCGTCGCCGGACGAAGAAGCCCGCGGGGGATTGTACCAGGAATTACTTACTATACAATAACTTATATGTACCATTCTTGTATCTCTACCCCAGTTAATTGACACATACTCCGGCTTTGTCATATAGTAGTCAACAAAGTAATAGATTATCCAGGAGGAATAAGATGAAAATTGCTATTAATGGTTTCGGACGGATTGGAAGAAATGTATTCAAGGTCGCATTCGACCGTGACAACATAGATGTTGTTGCAATTAACGACATAACCGATCCTAAAACCCTTGCACACCTGTTAAAATATGACTCAACCTTTGGTGTGTATAATAAGAAGATCGAAGTTAAGGATGACGCCATTGTTGTCGACGGCAAGGAGATCAAGATTTTCGCGGTTCGCGAACCTGCAAATCTGCCCTGGGGCAAGCTTGGCGTTGATGTTGTTGTTGAGTCTACCGGTATTTTTACTACCGCAGAAGGCCCCCGGGGCGGCTACAAGGACCATATCAAGGCTGGCGCGAAGAAGGTTATTCTTACCGTTCCCGCCAAGGATACCATCGACAAGACCATTGTTCTCGGTGTTAACGATGAGATGATCGGTGACAAATATGAGGCCTATTCGAACGCTTCCTGCACGACCAACTGTCTGGCACCTCTTGCCAAGGTTCTGCACGATAAATTCGGCATTGTTCATGGTTTGATGAACACCATTCACGCGTATACCAACGACCAGAATATTCTGGATCTGCCCCATAAGGACCTGCGGCGGGCCCGCGCTGCGGCTCTTTCCGTTATTCCCACTACTACCGGAGCTGCCAAGGCTGTTGGACTGGTAATTCCCGAACTCAACGGCAAGCTGAACGGTATGGCCATGCGTGTCCCCACACCGACCGGTTCTGTTGTAGACCTTACTGTACAGCTTGAGAAAGACCCCAGCGTGGAAGAGCTTAATAAGGCAGTTGAAGATGCCGCTAAAGGCCCCATGAAGGGTATACTCGAATACACTGATGAACCCATCGTCTCCGTGGACGTTAAGGGCAATCCTCATTCTTCCGTCTTCGATTCTCTTTGCACCATGAAGATTGGAAAGGGCTTTTTCAAGGTTGTATCCTGGTACGATAACGAGTGGGGTTACTCCAACCGTGTAGTCGACCTGGCTGAGAAGATTGTTTAATCAGCACTAAATCAGAGGAATATTGTATGTCCCTTAAAACAATTAAAGATATCGATCTGAAAAATAAACGGGTTCTGGTACGCGTCGATTTTAATGTCCCCTTGAAAGAGGGGACCATCACCGACGACACCCGCATAAAGGCGGCGCTGCCGACCCTGAAGTACATTCTCGATCAGCAAGGGGCGTCACTGATACTCATGACTCATCTGGGGCGGCCTAAAGGCAAAAGGGAGCCGGCGTACAGTCTGGCTCCCGTAGCCGCCCGTCTTGGCGAACTCCTTGGAAAAGAAGTAATAATGGCACCCGACTGCATCGGCGATGAGGTGGAGAAGCTCGTCTCAGGTCTTTCAGGCGGAGACGTCATGATGCTTGAGAACGTCCGCTTTTACGAAGGTGAAACAAAGAACGACACCGATTTTGCGGCATCTCTGGCAAAGCTGGGAGACGTATATGTGAATGATGCCTTTGGTACTGCCCATCGCGCTCATGCCTCGACCGAAGGGGTGGCTCATCACCTGGAATCCGCAGCAGGTTTCCTGATCGAGAAGGAGGTCAAGTTTTTTGCTCCCCTTCTTGATAAACCGGCACGGCCCTTTGTCGCCATCATTGGCGGTGCTAAAGTCTCAACAAAGATTGCTGTACTTGAAACCCTTCTTCCAAAATGTACCACCCTGGTAATTGGAGGCGGCATGGCCTATACCTTTCTTAAAGCCCAGGGGCACGGAATTGGAAAGTCCCTTCTTGAAGAGGATTTTCTGGATACCGCTAAATCTCTTTTGAAAAAAGCAGATGAGGCCGGAGTTGAGGTTATTCTTCCCCTTGATCATGTTGTGGCTGCGGAGTTCTCAGATTCCGCGCAGGCTGAACAGGTCGACGGTGCGGATGTGCCGGAGGGCAAGATCGGTATGGACGTTGGCCCGAAAACCCTGGCAAAGATTAAAAGTACTGTTGCTGCTGCTAAAAATGTGGTCTGGAATGGTCCGTTGGGGGTTTTTGAGTTTGACGCCTTTGCCAGGGGAACCCTGGAGGTCGCCGGATACGTTGCGGACTGTGCCGGAACCACGGTGGTCGGCGGCGGAGATTCTGTAGCCGCTGTTAACAAGTTCAATCTTGCTGACCGTATAGACCATGTTTCAACCGGAGGAGGGGCCTCACTCGAATTTCTCGAAGGCAAAGCTCTTCCCGGAATAGTTGCATTGACAAAATAAGCTGATAGAATCATTCTATAGTCCCGGTCCTGACGGCCGGGACTTCACCGTTCTGTCATAAGATAGTAGAGAAATAAGGAAACAAAATGCGAAGATATTTTATTGCCGGAAACTGGAAAATGAACAAGACCCTTTCTGAAGCACTTGTTCTGGTGGAAGGGCTCAAAAAAGAGGTGGCCGGGGTTGCTCACCGCGTTATGGTCGCGCCTCCTTTTACGGCACTCGATGCTGTAGCAAAGAGCCTGAAAGGAAGCGATATAATTCTCGGCGCCCAGAACATGTCCGATCAGGAATCCGGCGCTCATACCGGAGAGGTCTCTGTTCTCATGCTCAAGGACCTTGGTGTAGAGGTTGTAATCCTCGGCCACTCCGAGCGGCGGCTCATCTACGGAGAAACTGATGAGTTCATCAATCGAAAGGTTCGCTTGGCGATAGCTCATGGTATGGAGGTTATCCTCTGTGTCGGTGAGACTCTGGAACAGCGTGAAGCGGGAAAAGCCGAGGCCGTGGTAGAAGAACAGCTTTCCGGCAGCCTTAAAAACGTGACGGAAGCCGATCTCAAGATGGTAACCATCGCCTATGAACCGGTGTGGGCCATTGGAACGGGGAAAACCGCGACTCCCGACGATGCAGACGCGATTCATAAAGCTGTTCGTGGAAAGATCACGGACCTGTATTCATCAAAGGCTGCGGATGATATGATCATTCAGTACGGTGGTTCAGTTAAACCGGATAATGCCAAAGAGTTGATGGGGATGGAAAACATTGACGGCGCCCTTGTCGGCGGTGCCGCCCTTAAGGTTGACTCTTTTGTTCCGATTGTGAAATTTGATACCTAGGAGCAGTTAGATATGGTAGTTGTTTCTGTATTGCTGATGGTTCTGTTTGTAATCAGCGCGCTCTTGTTAATTTTTATTGTCCTGATCCAGGACGATCAGGGAGACGGTCTCGGAGGAATGTTCGGTGGAGGAAGCTCCACCCCTTTCGGATCACGCTCAGGTAATATTCTTACCAGGTTTACCTCGGTCCTTGGAATCATCTTCATGACAAGCGCTTTCGCGCTGGCCTGGATAAATGTCTCAGATACTGAAGGGGATGTCGAAGGTGCTGCTCGAAGAATGGCTAATGACGCAGCACAGGCGGAATGGTGGAACCAGAATCCTGATCAGGGCGAAGCGAATCAGGACACAGCAGAATAGTCCTGTAAAGCGACGCCTTCCTGAATAAAGGAGATGCAGTGAGAGCGGCGGTAGTCTATTTTCCAGGATCAAAAAAGAAAGAGATGACTGAAATCTCGCGATCTCTTGCCAGGGGTATTGAAAGCCAGGGGTTTTCCGTTGATTTGATTGATGGAGAGCGGGATGTTAATACCAAGCTGACAATTTATAACTATTTAGCCTTGGGAGCGGTAGCGATAAATTTCTTCGGTGGTAAAATAGATCCTGCTGTCAGTCGATTCCTCGCTAATTCCGGAATGGTAGCCGGCAAAAGATGTTTTGCATTTACCCTTAAAAAGGGCTTGCGTAATGGAAAAACCCTGAGAGTTCTTATGCAGACCATGGAACATGAGGGGATGTTTATCAAACTGTCAGATGTTTTCCGGCTGCCGGAAGAAGCAGAGGCAATAGGAAAGAAGCTGCATCTTGAGTAGGAGAAATTGATGAAAAATGTCGGATGCTTTTTCATTGCTACTATAGCCTTTATCTTGCCCCTGCAGATAAATGCTGCTCCCCTGGACGGACCGGCGGCGATGATAAATCTTATCCGGACGGAAATTATAACAAAAGGGCAGTTGCAGCAGCGGGTCGAAGAGACCGAAGAAGTTCGCGTTCAGGCCCGTCTTGGTATTCCCCCTCAGACGGAAAAGCAGGTACTTGATGCCATGATCGCGGAAATTTTGATTCAGCAGGCTGCTGAACGGGATGGAATTGCAGTTTCGGAGAGCGAGATTACTGCAGCGTTAAACAATCAGCGAAAAAGCGCGGAGCTGCAGCTGCAGCAGCGTGGAGAGCTGGGAGCATCAGAACAACTTCCTGAACCTCGCTTTCGGGAGCTCATGGAGCAGCAGACCAGAATGAGCTGGGAAGAGATCCGTGAATCTATAAGAAAACAGCTGCTTCAGCAGAAATATATAATGCAGACCCAGACAGATCTTCTCGATGATATCAGCCAGCCGACGGAACAGGAAATCCAGAATCGTTATAAAAAGATGGCCACCAGTCTAATCAATCCTGAGATTATACGATTCAGCCAGATTTTCATCTCCACAATGAATAAAAACGACGCCGCTGTAGATATTCTTCGGGAGCGAGCGGAAGAGATTCATAAAAAGCTGCGTCAGGGGGCTGATTTCAGTGCCCTGGTTACCGAATATACCGATGACGCAGGTTCACGGTATTCCGGCGGTGATTTTGGATATCTGGCCCGGGACGACGCACGGGCGGAGGCCTATTTCGGGAAGGATTTCTTTACCAGGCTGTTCAATATCGATGTAAACCAGGTTTCCGGGGTTATGCGCTCGAATATCGGTTTCCATATTGTAAAAGTTACTGAACATCGGGATGCTAAAATCCTCTCTCTTAATGATCCTTTGAGTCCTACCAATCAAATGACTGTCCGTGAATATATAAGCAGATTGATCATTAACGAAGAACAGCAAAAGGCACTCCATGCGGCTTACAGCAGGGTGGTCAGCACACTTCGTAGCGAGGCAGAGATTCAGGTGTTTGAGTAGCTCCATGGGATCACGTCGCAAGGGCAGGGTGCTGGCATTTCAGGCCCTTTTCAGCTGGGATTTAAACCCCCAATCTACCGAAGAACTTGTCTCCTTTTCCTGGATTGATGAGGAAATGCGGGAGCGTTATGAGCAGGAGACCATTGATTTTGCCCGCTTTATTGTGTTGGGGACAATTGAGAACCTTAAGGAGATTGATGACTGTATTTCCGGACATCTTGAGCACTGGGATTTTAAGCGGATCGGAAAGATCGACCTTGCAATCCTGCGGATGAGCGCCTACGCTCTGAAATTCCAGGCTGATATACCCGCAACGGTAACAATTGATGAAGCGATTGACATAGCAAAGATCTACGGCAGTGATGAATCCTACCGTTTTATTAACGGAGTGCTGGACGGAATATTAAAATCTCATCATGAAAAGGAATAAATGGGATATTTTCCCGAAAATTCTGATAATACTTCTTGTACTGCTTGCAGCGTATGCCTTATATGATCATAAGCAAAACGTTTACCGGGACCTTGATTTTAGAGAAGTCCTCTCTGATTTTGATGATCTGATAGCAGCTGGACGGAATACGGAAGCATTGGATGCCCTCCGTTCAATTTCAAAGCTGGAACTTTCCAGTTTCCAATACCTCCAGATTTTAAAAAGGGCTTACGCCTTTGCGTTTGAAGCCGGAGCTGAGTCTCTGTTCTCCGATCTCGCCCGTAATGCTGCTGAGCGTTTCCCCGGACGGGAGGAGCTCTGGTTTATCTATTGTCGTGCTCTGATCATGAACGGCAATCCGGAAAAAGCCGGAGAACTTGCTCAAAAGAATTTACGCTCCGGCAAATTCCTTGGAATGCGTGCAGAGAGTTTTCTCGCAGCAAATATGGAGATGGACAGATATCTTGACGAGGAGGCTGCAAAAAGCAGTTTTCGTACCGGAGGTCTGATTCGGCTTTTGAACAGCCGTGATCCAAAACAGTTTGTGTCGGTCGGGAAGGAATGGAATTCTACCGAGCTTATTGCGGATGCCGCCCTCCTGTACGCAGAGGGCGGATCTGTGACAGAAGCTAACGAGTTAATGAAGAATTCTTCAGAGAATAAATTTCCCGAATTATCTCTTCAGCTGGCCTACGATGCGGGAGACCCCCAATATGGCCTGGTTCTTATACAGCAAATGAGAAATTCTTCAGATGTCTCTGAACCAATACTTCAGTTGTATCAGGCCGATTTCTCCTTTGCCCTGGGCAGGGGAAAAAAAACGTTAGAGGTCTATCAGGATCTGATGCAGGAAAATCCGGATTATTCTGTGCTCCCCTACGTTAACGCTGCCGTGCTGGATTCGGCGTTTGCCGAAGATTACTTGCGCCGGGGAATTACATACCATCCGGAATCAACGATTCTTCTTGAACGCCTGGGTGAACTTTACTACCAGACTGGAGAGACCGGCACTGCAGGAGAAACGTTTAACAAGCTGCTTGAAATAGATCCGGAAAACCCTGCTGTAAAGATTCGTCTGGCAGACCTGAAGTTGGGGGCCGGTTCCATGGGAAGCACCGCCCGTCTATGGTCGGCGTATCACGGAGAAAATGGGGAAAACCTGGCTCTGTTTCTAGGATGGCGTCTTTTTGGTAATCGTGACGAAGAGGGATTGAGAGTTTTAACTGAACTCCAGTACCAGAGAAGTGGTCGGGATCAGAAAGTGCTGGAGGGACTTTTATTATCCCTGAAGAGAGACTATCGTAATGCAGCTGAAAACTTCGAAGCAGCCTATAAGATAAACAGATACTGGGAGTATTTATACAATGCCGGGCGCTTGTACCTTGCTGCCGGAGACGCAGAAAATGCCCTTGATGTCTTTAAACAGGCAGATGAAATCTTTACAATGCAGGAAGATTTTTCATCAGAAAACCGAAGCAGACTATGGCTTGGTATTGGAGAATCCCATTTAGCTATGGGGGATATCAGGAATTCATCCAATGCTCTTGCGTATGCTCTGGATCTGGATCCGGACAATTTACGGGCTTCTCTGTTGATAAATACTTTGAATCAAACGGATATGCATTAATAATTGGAGCACGTATGATCAGATTAAAAAACCAGACTCAGCTGGACGGGATCAGACGGTCCTGCCGTCTTCTTGCAGATGTTTTCTCCCTGCTTGAGCCTATGGTAGTACCAGGAGTAAGCACTAAGGAGCTTGACGAAGCAGCGGAAAATGCAATACGTGAAGGTGGAGGCGAGCCTGCATTCCTCGGTTACATGGAATACCCCGCCAGTATCTGTGCCTCAATAAACGAGGTTGTAATACACGGAATTCCGGATGCTACAAAGCTTGTGGAAGGGGATATTATAAGTATTGATATCGGCATCAAGCTGGATGGATACTTCAGTGACCGGGCCCTTACCCTTCCTGTCGGCAGGATTGACGATCAGAAGCAGAAGCTGATGGATATCACACTTGAGTGCCTCGAGCTTGGAATCAGTAAGGCCGTAGCAGGGAACCGGGTAAAAGATATATCCAAAGCCGTCTTCGAGCATGCCTGTTCCGCAGGGTATGGAATCGTACGCGATTTTTGCGGGCATGGAACAGGAATAGAACTTCATGAGGAACCGCAGATCCCCAATTATATCGGCAGAGGCCCAAACCCAAGACTTAAGCCCGGTATGGTTATAGCAATTGAACCTATGATAAATCAGGGAACATTCGAAGTGGAAATACTGGATGATGACTGGACGGTGGTAACCACCGACCGTAAACCTTCAGCTCACTTTGAACATACTTTGGCTATCCTTGAGGACAGAACAGAAATTCTTACTCGTTCCCGGACTTGAGATTATGAGGTACCTGTTCGACAATAGAAAGGAGCCCGCCGCGGCTGGGAGAGAGAAATAATGGGAACTCGATTGTACGGAATAAAACTGGTTGTATTTACGGTCTTACTATCGCTGATCAGCGGCTGTGTGGGAATGACTTCTCTTACGATACAGAAAAACTTTCGGAAGGTGGCTGATGATACACTGCCGGTTGTCGTGCAGGTAAACACGGTGGATATCTTTTCTCAGGAAGTCCCGGATCTCGATGGATGGGACTTCTTTTTTCCCGATCCGGAAGGTGATACTGAATCCGAAGAACGGGAGTTTCGTACCCAGGGACTGGGCTCCGGGGTAATTGTCCGCCGTGTCGGGGACACCTACTTCGTTGTTACCAATCATCACGTTGTAGGAGAGGCGGACGAGGTGAGCATAACTCTGCATAACGGCAGAATATATCCCGCTGATCTCGTCGGTAAAGATCCGCGGCGGGACCTTGCTGTTCTCTCTTTCTCGGCCCCTGGGGTTGGAATACAGGAGGCTGAACTGGGGGATTCCGATTCTCTTCGTATTGGGGATCTTGTTATAGCGGTTGGGAATCCCTTTGGATATAACGGTACCGTAACCCAGGGAATAATATCCGGACTGCACAGGTCGGGACCTACGGATATCAGCGACTTTATTCAGACCGATGCGTCAATTAATCAGGGAAACTCCGGTGGAGCTCTGGTAGATCTGAAGGGCAGGGTAATCGGGATTAATACCTGGATTACAACACCCACCGGCGGAAGTATAGGTCTCGGTTTTGCCATACCCATTAACAGCGTCAGAGGCGTTATTGATCAACTGGTAGAAACAGGACGGGTTGCCTACGGGTGGCTCGGGGTAAGCATCACCGACACAAGCCATGATATCCTCGAGAGCATGAAGGAGGAGGATGTATCCGGCGCGGTGGTCACAAATATTTATGTGGGGAGTCCCGCGGAGAAAGCCGGTATTCGCCCCGGAGACATCATCCTGAACGCAGGGCAGCGACGGGTCAAGAACGCCGACAATCTTATTCAGGCGGTGAGCGATCTGCCTGTCAACAAGGAGAGCGGTTTTGTAATCCTGCGGGATGGAAAAACACTGTCCTTGCCAGTTTCTGTTGAGGAGCGGGCGGATGATGATACCATCCGTTCCCGGGCGGAAAAGTTCTGGCCGGGACTTCGCCTCTATCCCGTAACCGATGCTCTGCAGGAAGAGCTGGAGAACGTTCCTGATCGGGGTGTCTATATCCTTGCTGTGGATAAGGGAACGCCGGGAGATACAGCAGGATTTAAATCCGGTGATGTGGTTACCCGCTTTGGGGGAGCAGCTGTAGATTCCCTTGACGCATTCTACTCTGCCTTGAAAGCCGCGGAAGGCGAGACAGCAATTGTTATTGTTCAACGTGAAGGCGAACAACTGGAGCTGAAGCTCGGTCCCATGAAACAAAACTAAACAGAAGATACGGTGTACCAATGAAGAAAGAGTTTCTGACATATCAGACAATGCGGGACAATTCCATTAAGCTGGCATATTCGATTTATAAAGACGGCTTTGTTCCAGATGTTATCTACGTCTCCCTGAGGGGCGGGGCTTATCTGGGGAATATCATAAGCGAATATTTCAAGGCAATACGCAGAAACAGCCGGCCGGTATTCTACGCTGCGGTGGTTGCCCGTTCGTACACCGATATACGTCAGCATGAACGTGTTATGGTTGACGGCTGGACCTACGACCCGGACTATCTCCGTAACGGTGACAAGATCCTGCTGGTTGACGATATTTTCGATTCCGGCCGCACAATCAATTATCTTTCCGAGATTATTATCCAGAAAGGAATCCCCCGGGAGGATATAAAAATCGCAGTCCATGATTACAAGGTTCTTGAATACATCCCTGAGGATAAGCGGCTGCCTCTTCAGCCGGATTATTTCTGCCGTAAGCTCAGCATAAACTCCCCCGAAGAAGATTACTGGATCCATTATGCGAGTCACGAGCTGCTTGGTCTCAGCAGGGAAGAGCGGGAACGGTACTACTACTCAGGCAGCGAAGACCCTCTGTTACGGGAAGCCCTGGAGAGTGCTCTGGGATGAACCGAAGCAGGAGCCTGTACATTCTGGTATCTTTACTGCTGGTCTTTTCTGCAGCGGGACTGCAGGGACAGTCGTTCCGTTTGTCGCATTTTCCCGGCGAGTACAGGCACTCCATACTGCTTGAAATAGAAAGCGAAGCCGATTCACGAATCTACTACCGTTTCGCCAACAGTAAAAGCTCTCATTTTATACCCTACTGTTTTCCCCTGGAATTGAGCGCTTTTTCCGGGGAGGAAAGGACTTATCGGATTGAGGTATCCCGCAAGTCAATTCAGGATGCGAATGAAGATATTGAGGTATTTGAATATCTGATCGACAAGCGTGTTCCTCCATCTCCCCAGGCAAAGCCTGGACCAGGCGTCTATTCCGGGCAAACCAAGGTCTCTTTCGCGCCCCAGGACGATTCCCTGTACTATGTCGTGGACGAAAGTATAGCGGAAGATCCGCTGCTCTGGAGGGGAGACGCAATTATTTTAAACGAGCGGGAAACCCCATACAGAATCTCCGCCTATACCAGGGATTCCGCTGGAAACCTGAGCGAAGTAGCAGCCTGGGAGTATGTGGTCCGGCAGAAGAAATCTGAAAGACTGGAGTCGTTTCAGATTATAAGTCCCGTGGAGGGCGACTATCTTAATCCTCAGTTTCTTTACGTCAGGAGCGAGACCCTTTCCGACTTTGCCTATACCACCGATGGAACAGATCCTCGTCGTTCCGGAAAAAGTTTTTCCGGGGGAAAAATGCTGGATCTCCGGGGAGATATTACTCTGTCCGTAGCCGGGAAACTTCCGGATGGCGGGTTCACAGAAGTAAAAACCCTGCGGTATTCGGTAGGAGGAGGCGATGATTTTCCAGGTATTCCGGTATCCGGTATATACAGGGACGAAAAAAACCTTGGTTTCAGGCAGAATCCGGTTCATTATACCTTTGAGGAGCGCATTCCCACAGATGACGATCCAGTGACCGAAGGGAATATTACCCTGTTCGCGTCTCCCCGGGGTGTGATTTCCTATTCCCTGCGTTTTATTTCCCCGGACAGCGCAGGAAAAGGGAACGGACATTACCGATATTTTTATCTTTTTGATACCCGTACACCCGAAGCTCCCCTGATCAGCATACCCGGGACAGCACCTTATGCCGAAGCTCCTGTAATCTCCCTGTCTGCACCTGAATACAGCAGGATCCATTACACCCTGAACGGTTCCGATCCCGATGCCAACTCACAGCTGTATTCCGGTCCCTTTGTTCCTCCCCTGAAGAGCAGGGAAGGGAATCTGATGGTAAAAGCAGTTGCTGTTGCTCCCGGTGGCATAACCGGACCCGTCGCCGGACGGCTTGTGCCCTACGATCTGGTGCCGCCGGAGCCCCCGAATGTAACAGTTGGTAAACAGGGCCGGGATGCTTCGTTAAGGATTGATGTGCAGCTCGATGGCGGATCACAAGCTGTGTTCGAAACTGGAGCAGATGAAGCCTCTACCCCGGCGATTTCGACAGACTCCCCCGTATGGCGCGGCGAGAACCTGCAGCTGCCCTGGGGAATGAGTTCCCGGCGATTCTTCCGCTTTGCTGCCCTGGATAAGGCCGGTAACCTCTCCTCTCCGGTTACAGTGGAAGCCGAGATTCATCGTATTCCGCCCGACATGCCCTCAATCTCTTTTGCAGACGGAGAGGTCCACATTTCCGGCAGCGGTGAACTCTATTATGCTTTGGAGCGTTCCGGTTTCAGGGATGAGCCGGAAGACGTTTTTCTCCCTTTTCAGGATCCGTTGCCGTTGAAGGGAGAGGCGGAGAAACTGATAGAGTACCAGGTAAAGGCCTACGCTGAAGACGAGCAGGGTGCTCGCAGTGACATTGCCTGTGCGTCGTACGAGATAGACAGGCGCCTTCCCGAATTGCCTCGTATTATCGGACTGGAAGACCGCCGGGTATACAACAGCCATGTTCTCAAGCCGGGATTCAGCAGTCTGGAGGAGGACCTGGATGTTCTCTATTCCCTGGGAACAGACGCGCAGGAACCGGATGATCCGGACTCCGATTCTCCCAGTCTCCGGGACTTGAGTATTGAAACGGAGAAGGGCAGGGAAGTCTATTATCACCTCAAGCTGCGTCCGGTGTTTCCCCGCCGAGGCCGCCTTGGACGGGTCAGCTCCTTCAGATTCGTGGTGGACAGGAATCCTCCTGAAATTCCGGAAATTTACGGCCTCCCGGAGGGGGGTATCACTGACGATGAAGTTGTACTTCGGCTTGCTGAAATGCCCGAGGATGTGTCTGCATTTCTTCTTATTACTGATATCAGCGACGGTCATGCTGCACCGGAAGAATCCGATTCCCCTGAGACGGATTCCCCGAATAACGCGGAAGCTTATACAACACCCAGGCTGATTGAGGTTCAAGAGGGGAAAGACCGGACTTTCTCCATAAACATAAGCGTTGTCGACGCAGCAGGCAACCAAAGCACCTTGAACACTCCCCTGCAGCTGCGGATCGATCGACGCCTTCCCGCAGAACCAAAAATTACCGGTATTCCTGAAGCGGGGAAATCAAGTTCTCCCTTACGCATAGAGCTCATTCCTCCCGAAGACGCCCGGGCCGAGTACCGAATCCTGAACCAGGAGGATATTCCCCGGGCAGCAACGCTGCCGTTTCAAATCTACGAGGGGCCCCTGGAGCTCAGCGGTGCGGAGGGTGAGTGCCATATTATGCAGCTTGAGTACCGCAGCTTTGATGCAGCCGGTAACCGTTCCATAAAGACCCTGCGGAAGGTCATCACACTCGACCGACGCAAAACAGCTGCTCCTGCGGATCCTGCAGTACAGTACCTCGATTCAGGCCGCGCGGCGGAACTCAGCTGGAACGTCCCTCCTGGAAACACCCTCTTCTATTGTATTGGAGAGCAGAGTGACTGGTTGATATACAGATCCCCTGTGGCCCTGTATGTGTCTCCCGGAGAGCGCGCTGTACAGGTTCAGTCTTATCTGCAAAGCGACTCCGGTGTGACCTCTGCCGTTCGGACTATCAATATTGAGCCACCGGTACAGGAAGGTGAATCTGTTTTTGTCCGGGGGGCAAAGAATGGAGGCATATACGGCAACCAGGTGCTCCTTGAGCCCGCAGTAAACCTGTCCGGGGCGTATATACGCTATGAACTCGGGCTTAATTCTGAACCTGCTCAGGTAAATTCATTTTCTCCCCTTTTGGACAAGACAGTTGCCCTGAATGTTCCATCCGGAATGGAGGGCAGGTTCTCCATCCGTATGGGGCTTTATACATCTCTGGAATCAAGAGTGCCTGTGTCCGGGGAGCATCTGCAGTTCACCATAGACCGTCTTCCTCCCCGTCCGCCCCTTTTAACAGAAATAGGCGGACGGGTTGATGATTCCACTTTCAAACAGATCGAACTGGAAGGAGAAGGCGACCGGATTCTTTATAGTCTTGACGGCGGGGAACCCCGTACAGAATACGAGGATGCGATACGCCTTGATACCCGGGGTAAATCAGGTGAATCTGTTGTTATTCGCGCCACGGCTCTGGACCGGACGGGTAACCGGAGCAGCGTACGGGAATGGAAGGTCCTTCTTGATCAGGATATCATATATGTTTCGGAAAGCGGAAACGACCTGTATGAGGGGACACGGCTTAAGCCCTACAGGTCCCTGGAGAAGGCCCTGGAACAGGCGCAGTCTCTCAATCTCAGTACTCTGTACATCGCTTCAGGATCGTACACCGTACAGCGCCCCCTGGTAATCAGCCGGGAGATTAAAATTGTCGGCGGACTCAAACCGGAAACCTGGACAGCAGAAGGGACCTCCCTGATCCGGACCGGGGAGTATTTCCCTGACGGCAGCGAAATCCTGTCTGTCAGAAAAGACTGCAGCATTGAGGCTCTGCGTTTCAGTGATCCGGATGGAAAAGTTAAGGTCCCTGTGGCTGTTCAGAACGCGAATGTGTTCATACAGAATATTGATGCGGATGAGGACAGTGCTTTTGATTATCTGCTGCGCCAGGATGACGGGGTTGTTACAGCAGCTGATACCAGCATATCCCGCGGAGGGCGTCGCGGTATCTTTCTGAACCAGGGGGGCAGCCTGAACATCTCAGGTACCAACCTCACTGCTCCGGCGAACCTTTCCGGGGACTGGACTGCCGTAACAGTTCAGGACGGCAGCCTTGAAGCGGCGGATACGGAAATACGGCCCGGAGGAGGCTCCCGCAGCGTCGCAATCCATGGAGAAGGCGCCTACCTGAACCTGAAAAGAACAGAGCTCTTCTCCGGCTCCGGAAGCAGATCAGCCATAGCTCTGCGCCTGGTCCGCGGACAGGCGACCATAATCGGGGGCAGGATCACTGCTTTGGAGGCTCAGACCCCGACAGCGGTATCCGCTGAAGCTTCGCGGCTGGACATCAAGGATGCCGAGATTGCCCTTGGAGGGCAGAACGGGAACACCGGTCTGCTGCTGAGAGACTGTGAACTAAGAATGAGTAACTCCAGTCTTACTACCCTGACCGAAGCAGGTTTCAGCTTTATGCTGCGGCAGCGGGGGGGGCGTACGGAAATTCTGAACTGTACCGCGTCGCTGGCCGCCCGGGGTGAACCGGTGCTGCTTGACCTTGAGGGCGGAAGGCTCAGTATGCTCCATTCCACCCTGCTGGTTTCCTCATCAAGAGAGAGACCGACCGGTGTCATAACCCGCGGGGGCACCCAGCTTTTTATGACCAACAGCATCGTCTCCAATACCGCGGGTCCTTCCGGTACAGCCCTGATCGGAGAAAAGGGTGACCCCTGGAGCATTCGTAACTGTAATTTTGGAGACTGGTCAAGTACCGCGGAATACGGCGGAACGGGGATACCGGACCCGGCGGCCCTGAACAGACTGGACGGTGAACCTCTGGCCGGCTGGATCGATGGCAATATAGCCGAATCGCCCCGGCAGAGTTTTTCCGGCGGAACCTACCGTTTGCGGGAGGACTCCGCCTGTGTCAACGCCGGAATTGAGTCTGGAAAGGAACTGCCTGACATTGACGGACAAAAAAGGCCCAATCCCCGGCATGGGATCAGGCCGTTTCCGGATATCGGGGCCGACGAGTTTTATCCGGCCCGCTGATCGATTATTCTCTGGACCAGGTGCCGTTTGTGTTTCGCCAGAGTCCGTTGCCGGAAGTCATGGCGAAAAAGCTGTCTCCCGGTCCGTCAAAAATGCCCTGTACCACCGCCGAGGAGAGGTCGGTAATATCGTAATTGGCGGAGGATTCGATGGTATTGGATTCTCCGGAAAAACTGGAGCTGCCGGCCACACTTTCGTAATAACCGTTTTCTGCTCCCAGTAGAAGGTAATAGTCTCCTCCGAAAAAAATATCCCCAAAGTCATTGGGATCGTCCCCTACGGAGCTGAAACCGGTTAAACTGGTACCGTCCCATCTGTATACGTATCCATCGCCGTTGATGATTTCATCTGCTGTGGAAATAAATATATCGGAGTGAGTCGTGGAATAATGTATATTCCGCAGGTAGTCGTAGCTGCCGGATGGGGTAGCTGCAGTATCTGTATTAAATGTATTGCCGGTACCGGAATAGACACTTTCAGAGGTTATAAAGAGGACTTCTGCATTGTCAGTGTCAAAAGCAAGGTCACGGATGGGCTTGTTGGACGAGACAAAGGGCGAACCACCGACAGTTACCTGGGCAAAACCTGCAGAGAGGTCAGTTGCATCGTTTGCCTGATACAGCCTGTAATCATAATCCTTGTCGGTCTCATTTACCGTCTGCTGGGTTGCAACGTAGAGTCGGCTGTCGGCATACCAGAGACGGTAGGGCCTTCCGACGGGCAGCGAATAAGCGGAGCCCCACCCTCCGTTCCAGGTATAGAGGGCAGTCATATCGCCGTCGCTGTTCTCCAGAATCGTGTACAGGGTATCCGAATCGTTACTGGCAACCTGCCAGGTGTATTTCCAGCCTGAGGGCAGGGACATATCTGACCATTCCTGGCTGGGAGTTAAAGAATTCCAGCGGTAGAGCCCGCCGCCTGCCAGATAATACATATCGTTTATCGTGGCATAGCTGAAGGCTGTCAGGTAGTCCGGCAGGGAGCGGTTTTTAATCTCTTCTTCTATTTCTATTGAATAGAAAATTCCGGCTCCCCCGTCGGTGCAGGAGGTAAAAATCAGCAGGAGAAAAAGGAGAAGAGGCAAAAGCATTCTGTATGGTTTACGGTCTCGTATCATATTTATCAGCGTCCTTACAAATCAGAAGTGATAGGTTGCCGAGAGGGATATGTCAAGAAAGTTTCCGAATCGGCTTTTTTCGGTATCTTCGTGGCTCGGTCCGTACCACATGGGTACCCACCACCAGGTGGCGTTGATCCCGAAACCCCAGGAAGAGTTCATGTTCCAGGTCGCGCCGGCCCCGGGCATAATCGTAGGACCGTAGAAGGTCTCCGATTCAAGCCGGCTTATGCAAAGTCCGGCGTGAACATAGAGTGGGAACTCAAAGGGATAGGAATCTGTAATGTAATAGGTGAATTTCCCGGTAATGGGAAACATGGACAGCAAGCGTTCATTGGGGGTGTAGGCAAACATTCCCTTGAGGCTCAGGCCCAGGGTCATGCTGGAGTTTATAAAGGTGGAGTATTCAATACTCCCGGTCCCGCCGAGACTCAGGTTCGCCGGGGCGGTGGAAAAGTCTCCGGGTCTCCGGTAATAGAGGGGAATAAACAGACCGGCGGTTATATTGAATACCTGGTCTCCCAACTGGTACAGACTGCGGTAGTATTCATCGTCTGTGTTTCCCCCGCCCTCTCCGGCGCCACCTCCCGGCATTTCTGCGTCCTGGGAGTATATGGGTACGAGCATAAGCAGAATAAGCAGCAATAAAAAAAGTCGACGACGGTTCAAAGGTCACCTCGCTGAATAATAGACTTGAGAGATACTATCAAAGTCCACAAATAGTATCACCCATATAGGCTTTTATCAACTGATCAGGGCAAAGCAGGGGATAAACGAATGTATATTTCTCACTCGCCTGGATTGGGGTCATTTGATTGATTATATGCGTTTTTTATGCTACACAAGGTATCTGTCTAAGGAGTCCTGTCATGGCTAAATTGATCGACGGTAAACAGATAGCAGTAAAAATCCGGGAAGAGCTGAAATCCCGTATCGATAAGCTTAAAGCACAGGGGGTGACTCCGGGGCTGGGGGTCGTGCTTGTGGGGGAGGACCCCGCCAGTGTCTCCTACGTAACCGCCAAGGAGCGGGCCTGCGCAGAACTTGGAATGTTTTCATCGGAAACCCGCCTGCCTGCGGATACCGGCGAGGCTGAACTTCTTTCCCGTATCAATTCCATGAATCAGGACCCCAAACTCCACGGGATTCTGGTGCAGCTTCCACTTCCCCGGCACATGGATGAGCAGAAGATCATCATGGCCATTGATCCTGAAAAGGATGTGGACGGATTCCACCCCGTAAACGCCGGCAAAATGCTGCTTGGTCAGGACTGTTATCTGCCCTGTACTCCCAACGGCATTCTCAAGCTGCTGGAAGAGTCGGATGTAGAGACCTCCGGTGCCGAGGTCGTTGTTCTCGGGCGCAGCAACATTGTGGGTAAACCGGTTGCCAATCTGCTCTTCCGCAAAGCCAACCCCGGCAACGCCACGGTTACCGTCTGTCATACTGCCACACGAAACCTCAAGGAACATACCCTGCAGGCGGACATCCTTATTGTTGCCGCCGGCCGGCCGGGCACCGTTACCGGTGATATGGTCAAAGAAGGGGCTGTGGTAATTGATGTGGGGGTAAACCGTATCCCCGACGAGAGTAAAAAACGGGGCTACCGCCTGGAAGGCGATGTTGATTTTGCCTCGGTCTCGCAAAAGGCCGCTCTTATTACCCCTGTTCCCGGGGGGGTCGGGCCCATGACCATTACCATGCTGCTGTTGAATACTGTTGCAGCTGCGGAGAAAAGACTGTGAATCTGAATTACGTAACAAAAACCGAAGATCTGGTACCAGTCAGGAATGTGCTCATCAGTGTCGCCGATAAGACAAATCTGGAAGAGTTTATTCCCGGACTGCTGACGCTTTTACCGAAGATTAACTTTTACAGTACCGGCGGCACCTATACCCGCCTGAAAACAATCCTGGGTAGAAATGCTGCAACCGTGCTGCACCGGGTTTCTGCCTATACCGGACAGCCGGAGATGCAGGGCGGGCTGGTAAAGACCCTGGATTTCAAGATCTATCTTGGACTGTTAAGTGAATCCTTCAACAACGAGCATCGCAACGATCTGGAACGCACCGGTGGAATCACCTTCGATATGACGGTGGTTAATCTCTATCCTTTTGCCGAGACAATTGCCAAAGCCGATGCAAGTCTTGAGAATGCCAGGGCAAATATCGACATCGGCGGCCCCTGTATGCTCCGGGCGTCTGCCAAGAACTTTCTGCGGGTGGCACCGATCTGCGATCCCCGGGACTACAGTGCTGTTCTCGCTGAACTGAGGGCGACCAGGGGCTGTACCGGCCTGAAGCAGCGTTTCCGTCTGGCACGCAAGGCAATTAAGCATACAGCTCTCTACGATACAGCGATTGCCTCATATCTGGAAGAGATCGATCCGGAGAAGGATCTGGACCTCTATTCACTCAGTGAGAACATGGAATAAGCAACAAGGAATACGTACATGGCGAACCAGGCAAACAGAAAGCAGTACAGCAGAATATTGGACGAAGACTTTCCGCGGGAGCTTACTATCGGTCTAAGGGACGAACGGGGCGAACAGCAGCTGGTATACGAAAAGGTGGTCTGGACAATAGATAAAGATACCCGGGGCCTGCGATACGGGGAAAATCCGGACCAGCCGGCAGCCCTTTACCGGCTGGTAAACGGCAACCTGACCCTCGGAGAGTTAAGCTCAATCCAGCCGGGCCGCTACCTGGCATCGGAGGCAGAGCTGCTTCAGAGCGGCAAGCACCCGGGAAAGATCAATATTACCGACGTGGACAATGCCCTGAATATTCTGCGGTACTTCACCGACAGTCCCGCGGCGGTAATCGTAAAGCACAACAACCCCTGCGGTGCTGCCCTGGACGGCAGCCTGGAAACCGCCTACCGAAAGGCCCTGATGGCCGACCGGATTGCCGCTTTCGGCGGCGCGGTTGTGGTAAACCGGCCCCTGGACCCGGCGACAGCCGGGGCCATTTGTGAAAGCTACTGCGAAGTAGTCGCCGCCCCGGAGTTCGAAGCCGGGGTTATGGAACTCTTTGCAAAAAAGAAAAACTTAAGGGTAATGCGCATCGGGAATATTTCCCGTCTGCAGCAGTATGTGGGAGCCAGGGTTCTTGATTTCAAGTCCCTTATGGACGGCGGAATCGTACTGCAGTGGTCCTTTATGCCGAAACCGATATTACCGGAGGAACTCAAACCCGCGGAAAGCGAATACAAAGGGCACAGCTACTCTGTCAGGCGGGCTCCAACGGCTGCTGAAAAACAGGATATGATTTTCGGCTGGTATCTGGAATCGGGGATCACCAGTAATTCGGTTATTTACGTCAAGGACGGTGTATCTGTAGGGATCGGTACGGGAGAACAGGACCGGGTGGGGGTTGCGGAAATTGCCAGGGACAAGGCATACCGTAAACTGGAGGACCGGATCTGCTGGGAGCGTCACGCGACGCCTTTTGCCTTACTGGAGAACTCCTCTGTCAAAGAGGCCATCCGCGATGAGGTCCGGACGCTGCACGGGGGTCTGGAAGGGGCGGTAATGGTTTCCGATGCCTTTTTTCCCTTTCGTGACGGCGCGGAAGTCGGACTTAAAGAAGGCGTGTCAGCGATTATACAGCCTGGCGGTTCCCTGCGGGATTTCGAGACCATCGAAGCAGTAAACGAATACGGAGCCACCATGGTGTACACCGGTCAGCGCTCATTCAGGCATTAGAAGGACCTGGAGTGAAGTTTTTTCTTGAGACCTACGGCTGCCAGATGAACGCGGCTGAATCCTTCTCCGTAGAACGGGAGCTGCTCAATCTCGGCTGGCAGCAGGCTGATGATGAAACAGAAGCCGACCTGGTAATCCTGAATACCTGCGCCGTCAGGCACTCGGCGGAGCAGAGAATCCACGGCAGGATCGGATATTATCAGCATCTGAAACAGTCCCGGCCCCTGTCCCTCGTCGTAATGGGCTGTATGACCGAACGCCTGAAAAGCTCTCTGCGGGAGAGTTTTCCGGCAGTGGATATGCTGGTAGGCACTTTCGGCAAACGGGACTTTCTGAAATTTATCAGCCGGGAAGGTGCGTTCCACGGCATACATGATTTTTTCGGCGAACAGGTGTATGAGTTTCTTTCTGCCGAGGTTTCTCCCGGCGGGTTCAGCGCCTATGTACCGATAATGCATGGATGCAACAACTTTTGCAGCTACTGCATTGTTCCCTATGTCCGGGGACGGGAGGTCTCTCGGGGGGAAGAAGAAATCCTTGAGGAGGTCCGGCGTCTTGACGCACAGGGCGTACGGGAGATTACCCTGATTGGACAGAATGTCAACTCCTACCGCGGCGCAGACGGTACCGACTTTCCGGGACTGTTGGAAAAGATAAAGGCCGAGATCAGCTCCATACGCTGGATGCGCTTTATGAGCAGCCATCCAAAGGACCTGAGTGACCGTCTTATTGAGGTTATCGCCTCATCCGATCGGCTGTGTAAGCACATCCATCTGCCAGTTCAGCACGGTTCCAATGCAGTACTCTCCAGGATGAATCGTGGATACACCCGGGAATACTACATCTCCCTCGCTGAGAAACTAAAAAAAGCAGTCCCCGGCTGCTCCCTGTCTACGGACCTGCTGATAGGATTCCCCGGTGAAGGGGATGAGGATTTCGACATGATCCTCGATCTGCTGAACCGGCTGCGTTTTGACGACGCCTTTACCTACAAGTATAATCCCCGGGAGGGAACCGCCGCTGCTGCTTACGACGAGCAGGTTCCGGAAAAGAAAAAAACCGAACGGTTGAGCCGCCTGATTGACTTACAGCGTAAAATTACCGAGGATAATAAAAAGAAGCGTATTGGTGAGACTGCCGGCGTACTTGTAGAAGGGGTCTCGAAAAAAAATGATAATGAACTGCTTGGACGTACCGAACGTAATGAGATGGTTGTTTTTCCCGCGGGCAAAACGGTCCCGGGGGATTTTGCCAATATACGACTGGATTCCCTCGCGGGGGTAACCTTTCGTGGTACACTGCTCAATGGGAATAAGATGTAAGGAGGTTGCATATGCCCTGGAGATTGATTTTTGTTGTGCTGCTAATTGGGATTGTTCTCTTTTTTGTGGGATTCAATATAGAAAACCGGGCAGATGTTTCCTTTGGTTTTCATGTTTTTTCCCAGGTCCCGATATTCATCAGCCTGTTTGTAGCGTTTCTTGCCGGTATCCTTGTAATGCTGCCTTTTACATTCGGTTTCCGGCATAAACGCAAGATTAAAGACAAATTAAAGCGGGAAAAGACAGAGAAAAAAGAGAGGCTCCCCAAACCTGAAGGAAAAAAAAACAAGGACCTCGGGTCGATTATATACGAAGAATCCGGACCCGGCTCTGATTCAGAGACGAAGAACGGATAGTGACCGCTTTTTTCCGGGTTCTATAAGGTATACTGTTTCATGCGATATTTCTGCCTGGTCTGTATCCTTGCAGCTGTCTTTATAAATCTGCACGTGTCTCTCTGGTCAGAGGAGGTGCCTTATACGGCTTTCCAGTCCATAGTGGAGATAAACGGTTCCGCAGAAAGGGAAGCGGCCCTCAGGGAACGTCTCTCCGGGATTGGCAGCCTTAATGGCAGGCTCCTGTTTCTGGAAGAAGCCGCCCGGCATGAGGTCCTAAAGGACCTATCCGATCGCATACGGCTCGAGTTACTCCTTTTAGGCGGTAGAACGGAAGAAGCCGAAGAGCTGCTTGTTTCTCTCGGAGAGATTGAATCGGAGCTTGGCGTCCGTCTGGCTGTTAATCACGGAAAAATTCCGCTTTCTGAGAGCGGGGAGGATTCTGCTGTTCCCGGTCTTAATCGCCGCAGCCTGAAGGTTCTTGCAGAAAGCAGTCCCGGCAGTCCTGAATATTATGCCGCCCGGCGGGGTATGATTTTTTCCGCTGCCTTTTTACTCTCCCCTTATTTCACCGCTGAATCAGAATCTGGTCAGGATCATTCTCTTAGTGAGAAAACTGCTCTCTCAGACAGTGCAACCTCAGCCGACGGAGAGATGATCAGCATTCAGGTTGGGGCGTTTTCAAGAGAACAGAACGCTTCTGCTCACATCAGCTACCTTTCAGAGAGAGGAATAGGCGCCGAAATCCTGGAGCAGAAACGCCAGGATGGCACAACGGTCTACAAGACGATCATTCCCGGGATTCCCCAATCATCGGCCCAGCGGGAACTGATCCGCTTAAAAGAGAAGGGAATCGAAGGGTTCATTCTTTATTGATCTGGTCTTTCGAAGAATCGATGGTCTCAATCTGTTCGTACTGAATAAAGCTTGCATCATCGGGCACAAAGCCGCGGACTCCCACCTTGCCGGGGATCAGGTAGACAGTACGGATAATCTCCTGCTCCCGTTGTTCTTCAAGATAATCCACCTTGTAAACCTGCCGTTTTTCAATCAGTCCTGCATCACTGAGAAAAACCAGTTCCAGAATAAGGTTGCGGTTATAACCGGCACCGGAAAAGTAGAGGGCGTAGCCTCCGTTCCTCTCTCCATCGTTATCCCGGTACTGAAAGCGCGGTTCATCAAATACTATTGAAACCCCGGCTTCATTGGTAAATACACCGGAAAGATAAAAAGGCAGATCCTGGCTGGTCGTACTGTCAGGAAAAAAGATGGACTGCACGTCGCCGCTGATCCGTTGGTACTCCCCGCTCCAGGTATCGTTAATGTCGCTGGTCCAGATATGAATATTGTGAAGGTCTTGTACAGTAATTGACAACTGTTTCCGGATATAGCGGATAAGGTCGTTGGCGCCAATTATGTAGAGCTGATTATAATTGGTCCGGTTTGAAGCCTGCCAGATATATTCTTCCTGTACATCTCCTGAATAGTTGGCGAAAATTTTGTTGTCCGGATGAAAATAGAGCACCGAATGAGTGACCCTGCCGGACGCGTCCTGACGTGTTTTAAGCCAGGGGCCCTGGAGAAAGGTTTCAAAATCCTTCTCATTTGAGCGGAAAAGACGGCTCAAGCGCTCGTCTTCAATCTTTTCCCCCTGAACCTGTTCCCGCATCACCTGGGCGTAAGAGTTCTCCTGATATCGCCAGTAATAGGTGGTTTTTATCAAATCGCTTAAATTCTCGGAGTTTTCATCCTGTTCATGGGTCACAATCGGAAAACTCTTGCCGTTTTTCTGTCCGTTATAATAGGCCTGTTCCCGTTCTATTTGCACAATCTCAATTGAGCCGCGCACCGAAAGGGATGATATCTGGGAAAAATGAAGACCAAAACCGCTGGAACTCAGACTTTTCCGGTAAACCCGCAGCAGCTGGTTTCCGCTCTCAGGATCGGTGCCGGTACATAGAATTTCAGGAATATGGTCTCCTACCAGGTCGATAAAACTCATTGAAAAACTCATGGTGTTGGAGATATCGGCCGACGCTTCCCACGCAGGAAAATAGCTGTCCTGTATTGCGTCGTAATCGGCAACAAGCAGTCGAATAGAAGAACCGGACAGGTCGTTTCGCCGGTAGGCAATGATCTGCTCTTCAATCTGGTCAATGTCGAGGTTCTCGTTAACAATCTGGATTATTTCACTGTTGGCAGGCAGATCGATTTTTGGCTGGACTTCGTCTTCCTGCAAAGAACCTGAAAGTGCCATAGCCAGCTGCTCATCAGAAGATCCCCCGCCTGAGGGGGTAACTATGACAGGTTCGGTGGATGCTTCCACCGGTTTCGTGTCCTGGCGGCAGGAAACGGCAAAAAGAACAGTGAGAATACACAGGGTGAATAGGGACAGTTGTTCCTTCATAAGAATGGAATTGTAACGCAAAACAGAAGCTCAGGCAATTGTTCCGGGAAAATGAACGGCAAGGTCCTGGAGTACCAGCGTGTGTATCTGGTCAAGCGGGCAGGGAGATTTGAATCCTGCCGCTGTACGGTGCCCGCCGCCGCCGTACTTCTGGGCTATCCTGGAGACATTAATGTTTCCCTTTGACCGCAGTGAGCATCGCAGCAGGCCTTCCGTGTTCTCCTTGAAAAAGACGCTGACCCGTATCTTTTCTGACTGGAGAGGTATGTTAATCAGGGTGTCCGCCTCCTCATAGAGTGCACCAGCAGCTGCAATCGTTTCTCTCAGCATCGTCAGGACAGCAACATGATGATCGTAATGGAGTTCCAGACTGGACAGGACCCTGGCCTGCAGTTTCAGGGAGGATATCGAGTTGCTCTCATATATGGCAGTATACAGGCTGTTTGGATTTGCTCCTGCCCGTACAAGCTTCTCTGCAGCACTGAAGGTAAAAGCGGTTGTTTTTGGATACACAAAACAGCCAGTGTCATAAATAATGCCGGTGTACAGGGCTATCGCCATCTCTTTTGATATGGCAATCCCCAATTCCGACATTATTTTAAAAAGGATTTCGCATGTCGAGGAAGCTGAAGCTTCAATGACCCTGCCGCTGCTTATATCCTTGCCGCTCTCGTGGTGATCAATAATGAAGTACTCGGCGGTGTGGGGAAGAAGGCTTTCTGCTACCTCTCCAATGTTGTGGATATCGTTAGTATCCAGAATGAGCAAAACGCTGTCAGATTCCGGTTTTTCGTCCAGATCCTGGATAAGCTCAACTGTTCCAGCTGTGTAAAGATACCGGTATTTATCAGGAACCGGATCAGCGTTGATTATCCTTACCCGTTTTCCAATCGAGGTAAGAGCATGGTACATGGCGATTTCGGCACCTATCGCATCCCCGTCCGGTGTCTCATGACAGGTTATGAAAAAGATATCGTAGGTATCAATAAGCCTCTTGAATTGCGAAAAAGCCATGGTATCGGGTTTTCTACTTCCTGCGTAAAAATGTCAGGCCCTTGTACTTGCCGTAGCGGTCTTTTATCTTCATGGGCTTACCCAATACATTTCCCCTCATAGACCCTCCCAAAAAAAGGTCCTCCTTGTCGGTGTTGATAAGCAGCTCGTCCCCCTCGCTGTGAAGCGTGGCCAGGACTTCTCCTGTTTTGTGGAGACCAACATCAATACCGCTTATTCCTTCGGAGATAAAGAGTTTTTCTTTGGCTGGGAGGCTGATATATTTTTTCTTGTCTGTTTCTTCCCAGTCAATTTCTATTTCCAGCTTACGTCCTCCCCTGAAAAACCCTTTGCTGATCAGTATGATAAGCAGTGCAATCAGAATAAGTACCAGCAGAGCCGCAATCAGATATGGCCAGTAGCGGGACATGAACCCGGGCGCTGCTACTGATGTAGTAAATATCGCCGGGGTAAAAACGGTGCCATGAGAAAAATCGGCCCTCATTTCCACATCCCTGGAGGCGAGTTCCGCAGCGGCATCGACAAATAGAGGAATTTCGTATTCTGTATCGCTTTCCGGAGGGACAGGTAGTTGAATATTTTCTGCTGCCGTAAACTCTTTTCCATCTATAGTTACATACAGCCTGCGGATGTGTATTGTCTGCTCCGCCTCGTAGCCGCTGCTATTGAGGGATAAGAGAAGACTGCTTTTGCCCTCTCTGGAGAATGCCCGGGCCTTCGGAGTGCCGCTGATGCGTACTATTCCCAGAAGCTCTTTGGTGCTTTCTGCCAGATCTTCCGCCAGATGCTCCGAGGGTTCTCCCTGTTCTGTTTCAGTTTCAACTTCCGTATACGTACCGCTCAGGGTTTCCGCCAGCTCCCGGGCAGCACTGCCGGCGCCTAAACCGAGAATGTGGACCTTCCACCCCTGCTTTTGAATCACCTTGCTGTTTTCCAGAAACCGATGGTTGAAGCTCCCATCGGGGGAGTAATATTTGCTTTCCGGAGGGGCCTCCTGAATACCGTCTGTAACAAGAAGCATATAGCGGCGTCTGTCGCGTTCATCGTACCGTTTCAGGGTTTCCTGGAGGGTATCAAGGGCGTTCCCAATGTCTGTAAAATGTCCGTCTGCAATGACGCTCCGCAGCTTTTGGGTAAGATCTTCCCTGTTTTGCAGGCCGACCTCTTCGGCGAGCAGGAGCTCCGCGGTACCGTAAAACTGTATAACAAGAAAAAAGTCTCCGGGAATAAGGGTTTTCTCTACAAGTTCGTCAACAACATATTCCTGTACGGAGTCTATCTCCTCTATCATGGACAAGGATTTATCAAGTACCAGGAACACATCAATGTTCTCGTCCCGTTGATCTGCTGACAGATGAAAAAGTGAGAAAATTGACAGAATGATTATAAGGATGGGGTTATTAGAGATATTAGAAATATGAGGATTGAATCGTTCAGCTTTTTTCATAATATGCCACACCTTACTCTCTTTTTAAGTATACTATCATGTGCTGAATCTTAAACATAGCGAAAAAAATCAAAAAAAAAAAAAACGTGCTTGATATTTCCGATAGCATGTTGATAATCTTATAGAGAACAATGATGTAAGGAGAGTCCCATGGGAAGCATAGATCTACCGAAAAGTCCGATGGTTTTTCACCCGGAAAAGCGAAGCGCAGTGGGTTCGCGAAACTCTCTCGCCCAGGAAAGCCGTGATCAGCAGGCCGAAGTAGACCGACTTCTCGAGGAAGAAGTCGATAAGGTTGTTAACCACGTAAACTCGAAACTGCCGAAAGAGGTCCTGGAACGGCTCGATGTAATGGGCGGGCTGAAAGAGAAGGTTTATAACTACTTTAACCAGAACTACCAGAATATGTTTAACCGTTACATCGTCACAACTGAAGACGAGATGGTTAAAAAAGTCAGGAATTTCATTGACCGTGAAGAGATGAAGGTCCTGACCCGGTATACGCCGAAGGAGATTGCCGCTCTTCTCGACGAGGTAGGAGGAACCGACAGATTCAATACCGGGGAGATTGAAAAATCCATCGTTAACATGTATGGGCACCTGCAGGGTCATATCCAGCGGGGCGTTAACGACCTGGAGAACCTGACCAACTCCCTGTTGCGTCAAAAGACCGATGTCGGTGCTTTTATTCGCGGCGAGAATGCTTATTCGGTTGTAAAATGTGCCTTTAAAGACAACATTTACAAACCCAAGGCTGTTGCGGATGTTAAACTTTCGGTTAACATTCTCGATTCCGAGCTTATAAGCCCGATCTTTCACTATCAGGTAACTGTTGAGTACCTTATTAAGGACCTGATCTCCAAGCATATTATGGACAATATCGATAAGGAGATTGAACAGCTCAAGGATCAGCGGATTGATGAAGGCCTGGATGAACTGAACGATTCTGAGATTATCTTCGAAAAGATGAAGCGGGTAGAGAATCACACCTCGGATGACAAGGAAAACCCCAAGTCGAACCGTTACCGCTACTTTGCCAAGACCCTTATGGAGAGAATCGAAGGTCTGCGCGCGGAGATCGATCCCGAAGCCTTCGATCAGCTGAATATCCGGGAGAACCTGAAAGAGATCATCGATATCGAGAATATCCGGAACCGCGGCTACAACACCGCGATCAACTCGATTACTTCGATTCTGGACACATCGAAGATGGGTTACCAGTATATCGAGAACCTCAAGAATACCCGGGAACTCATTATCCGTGAATACGAGGACACCGATTCCAACAACCTGCCGGATGAGCGTTATCAGATCCGGATGAAGTATTACGACAATGCTCAGCTCATCGAGGAACGCAAAGCCTACGATGTAATGATCAAATCCCTCGAGATTGAGGTCCAGCATATCTGGGATGTTCTGGATATGGTCTATGAAGACACCAAATTCTGGAAACGGATTTCTGACTTCAATGATCTTGCCGCGATCTACAAGAACAAGATTCGCAAGAAAATCAAAACCAAGACAGGCGATCCGGTATACGAAGATATCGAAAAGAGCTGGGACGAGATCTCCTTCGTACAGCCTGCGGAAACACAGGTCGAGAAAATGAATCGTACCTATATCTTTGAGAAGGACAAGATCAAGAACCGACTGATCCGGATGAAACAGAAGCTGCAGGATATGTATGGTTTCCGCTATCCGGTTCAGCGCCGGGTTATGGAAGATCGACTGCAGTTCCTGGAGAGGGAGTTCAACAAGTTCGATTACATGATCAACCCTTATCACATACAGCCCGGATTGCTGCTTGACGTTGACATAACTTCGATCAAGCGCAAGAAGGCGACCCTCGACGGTATGGCCAACGTTCTGAATGAGTTCCTCCATGGAGTATCCAAGGGATTCCAGGATGCTGCCTTCGCCGCATTCTCTCGCAGACGTTCTACGGTACGGGAAGACATTGACATGCACTTCTCGTCCACCGCGGAAGAAGAGGCGGCTAAAGAAGCCGGAGGTATGGCCTATCTTGATATGCTGAATACCGATACAGAGCCGGCTTCCGCCCCGGAAGCATCTACCAGCAAAAAGCCCAAGGCAAAATCCAAAGGGGTTGTGGATGCTCCGACAAAGAAAAAGGGAAAACGAGGGCGGCCTCGAAAAAGTAAATCCAAGGATTCTGGACTGACCACTATCTAAGCGGTTTGTTATGCCCCCTCTACCTGAGGGGGTCTCTTTTTTCAGCTGCTCGAAAAGGACAAAAAGATGGGAACTTTACCGTACGCTTATGAACATTTCTATACCCGGGATGGTTTTAATTCTTCCTTAGGTCATTTTCAAGTCGTCTCCAATATACTGCCGGAAATCCAGCAGAAAAATAACCTTGCTGATCAGTTAAATCAGATGATTGCAGAAAACAAACTGAATCAGAATCAGTTAGCTCCGATTGTCTATGCACTATTAGTAGACAAATTCGGATATGCCTGTGATTCCTGCAATCTCAAGGACACTGTAGATTCTTTTGACAGTCTTCATGAAGCTGTCTCCGGATGGCATGCTGCAGACCTTGTTATTACATACATACATCCGGAGCTTGGTTACCTGACCGTAAATCCGAAAAACCGAAATCATTGGGACTCTGTCGGAAGTTTGCGAAAAAACGAAATTGTCACCGTTTATGCCGGTGGCATGGACAAAGATGTCGACGAAAAAATCGCCGCCAAGGCTGTGGAGACCTTAATAAAATATCTGAACGGGTCGACGGGCAAAACACCGGCAGTACTGACCAAGGGGTCTTTTAAATATTCACCACCGAAAGAGAAAACGGCACCGAAGAAACCTGCAGCCCAGAGAAAAAAAGGAAATGCTGACAGGACTCCGGCCCGTCAGGAGCAGGCTGCTGCCGCAGCTCCTTCTCCCAGGGAAAGCGGCGGCGGAAAGAGGCGTATGACGCCTTTCTATTCGGTACCCGTATCGAATGAGCTTTTTCATAACGGTAATGTTGAGGCCTGGAAGAGAATCATACAGAGTTATCAGGCCAAGCATCCGGGACTCGAGGTATATATCTTTTACGAAGGCGAAAGAATTCATGATATAGCAGCCCTTTTCAAATGGGGAAAGGTCAAGCACGGCAGCACCATTGTTTTTGCGGTTGCTGGAGAAGATATCAAGGATGTTGCAAAGCTCCAGCGTTACCTGCGTCAAGGTGCCAGCCCGAGATTTGAGGATTTTCTCAGGTTCCCGGTAAATACCGTGCTAAATCTGTTCTAAACAAAGCTGGAAAAGGGGAGAATATATGGCCGCCAATAAGAATATCCACTATTTTAGCCGGAACATCCGACCAAAGAATGAACAGGTAATGGAAAAATCCGGTTTGCGGGGCAAGCAGGCCCTGGAATTTGCGTCACTGGACTTGCCAATCTTGCCTGGCTTCATCATAGATGCCGAGATCGCCGCCCATCTTGACGACTTCGATTTTAAAAAACAGACGGGTATCCATCTTAAAAAGTTTGAGGACGTTGTAAAAAAACATTTTGATGATCTGAAAAATCCTTTACTTCTCAAGATTGTTATAAGCCCGAACCTGGCAATTGTTCATTATCCGACATTGCATAATTTTGGTTTAACCGACGACACCATACCGGGATTTTGTGCGTATGTTGGTGAAACCTTCGGGTATCACGAAGTGCTGTTCATGCTGCATGGTTTTCTCGAGATTGAATTGAAGATCGCAGAACTTGAGAAGCGGGAAAAGGAACGTCAGGAACTGAACAAGGCGATTGGAGATCTGAAAAAGATCATTAATGGGGATGCCGGGGAAAAAGAGCTTAAAGCAGCCTTCACTAAATACCGCGGTCTCTTGCCCAAAGAGTTTTTTACCTCCGCCCATTCTCAGATGCAGATTGCTCTGCAGCGCATCAGTCTGATGCTTAAGCTGGATGATCTGGATGACGAGGACGCTGCGATCATGGTGCAGCCCATGGTATATGGAAACTACGGAAGGGACAGCTCTTCAGGCAGTTTTTATACCCGGGATATTGTCAGCGGGGACGATAATCTCCAGGGCTGGTACAATCAGAACGAGTTCGACACAATCGATACCGAAGGTAAAGATATAAATGTAATTGGTCCGGGTTTCCTGAAGGAACTGAAGAAGATAGCAAAAACTGTGGAGGACCACTTCAAGGAGATCCGATTTATCCGTTTTACCATAGAAAACAAACAGGTCTGGCTGATTGAACAACGGCCGGTAATGACAAAGTCTACACAGGCTGACATAAAAACCCTGCTGGATCTGTATAACCGAAAAGTAGTTGATCAGGAATACCTGATTAAAAATATAAAACCGGCACAACTGAATGAGATTCTTCATCCGGTGGTGGATATTAAATCCACTAAGGATTTCGAAGAGATAAGCGGCGGAATTTCCGGTGCTCCCGGTGCTGCAGTGGGAAAGGTTTACTTCACTACTGAAAGCCTTTTGGAAGCCTACAAAAACGCTCAGCTTGAAGGAACGGACACAAAGTTCGTACTGTGTATGCCCGCTACTTTCGCCGAAGACGTAAAAGCCATAGAAGTTGCCACGGGAGTGCTTTCCTGCGAAGGGGGATATTCTGCCCACGCATCAGTAGTTGCCCGGCAATACGGAAAGGTCTCGCTCGTAAAAACGGATATGAGAATCAGCGCTAAAAAGGCAGTTATAGGTAATGTTACCATAAAAGAGGGAGACTACATTACCATGAACGTTCCCCACTATGGTGATCCTCAGATCTTTATTGGAAAAGCCTCCCTTATTGAGCCATCACCTGAGGGCTCGGGACTTTTGGAATACATAGACATTGTTAAGAAGGTTATGAAGGATTTCCACGTTCGTGTTAATGCTGATAATCCTCATGATGCTGAGTTAGCAGTTCGCTTCGGTGCGCAGGGAATCGGACTCTGTCGAACAGAACACATGTTTTTTGACGAAAAGCGCATAAATGTATTTCGTGAACTGATAATCTCCGATAACAAGTCTGATCGTGAAGGGGCCCTGAAAAAGTTAAAGAAGATGCAGGTCCAGGATTTCTCCGGCATCTTCCGTGCCATGGATGGGAAAGAGGTAACTATCCGGCTCCTGGATGCTCCTCTTCATGAGTTCCTGCCCCATAACGATGGGGAAATGGACTTCTTCCTGGAACATCTAAAAGGCCAGAAGAAATATCAGAAACTGACCCGAAAAGAGATAAAATACCGCTGTGATTCCCTGCGGGAGTTTAATCCTATGTTGGGACACCGGGGCTGCCGTATTGCTGTTTCTTATCCCGAGATTTACCGCATGCAGATTGAAGCAATTTTTGAAGCCGCGTATACACTGCGGGATGAAAAAATCAAGGTTTTACCGGAGATCATGATACCTCTCATAATGAATGCAGATGAGCTTAAGCTTATTGTATATGGTAAAAAGATCGAGGGTGATTATTACGAAGGTCTTACCTCGGTCGCCGAAGCAATCCGTAAGGAGAAGGGTGGAAAAGAGCTGCCGTATAAAATCGGTACAATGATCGAGCTGCCGGCAGCGGCTTTAAGTGCCGGTGAGATCGCCCGATATGCCGAGTTCTTCTCTTTTGGTACAAACGACCTTACCCAGACTTCACTGGGACTTTCCCGGGATGATTTTAACTCCTTCATGCCTGATTATACCCAGTTCGACATCCTGAACGGGAACCCGTTTCAGCAGCTGGACAAGAATGTAAAGGAACTGATTCAGACGGCGGTCCGCCGCGGACTCATGACCCGACCAAAATTGAGCACAGGTCTTTGCGGTGAACACGGCGCAGTACCGGAAAACATAAGTTTCTGTATGGAGGCGGGGCTTGATTATGTATCCTGTTCGGTTTATTCGGTCCCAATTGCCATGCTGGCGGTTGTCCAGTTTGAACTGGAGCGAAAAGAAGCTGCTGCCGGATGATATAGGAAACAGGATAATCACACAAAAAGCTGCCGTGAAAACGGCAGCTTTTTTATTCGTGCGCCCGGCAGGGCGCACCTGCTTCAGGGGGAAAGACTCCTGCTCTATTATGGAAAAACAAACTGTCGACTAGAAGATAGAGAACTTTTCTATGCCCTCAATAATATAGGCTGAAGCTTTTTTGGCGTCGGATTTTGGTACACCCGCTTCTTTGTTGATAGTTTCGGTAAAAAAGTATTCCATCGTAGTAAGAACATCCGGAGTATTGAAGATCAGTAAGGAAAAATTGATGCCAGTAGGTTTAAGAATGGTAAAGGATGAGTAAGTCATAGTAGGGGCCTTACTGACCATTACCTTTGTCTGATTCTTCGCAGTAAATATTTCCAGTTCATTGAAGCGGTGGGGAATCTGGTATGCTGATTTTCGAACATAGGGCTCAACGTGCTTTTCCGGGTAGTTCATTGGTTCCACCAGGACAAAAATCTTGTTTCCGTCTGTCTGGAAGGTGAGTCCCTCTTCTGTGAGGTAGATGTTCTTAACGCCGCTGTAGGCGACAACCTCGTATTTTGAATAGGCTGAATTCCGGTCGAAGAACGAAGAGACAATATATCCCCCATCCCTGGGTAGTTTGTCTTCAGCATATGCCTGGAAGAGATCTAGAGCTTTTGTCGACATGTGGTCCTCCTTAAGTCAGTATAAATATGGCCGGAAAAATATCAAGTCGATTTTTATAAATCTTTCAGCTCCTCCGCTTTTCTGAGGAATTTGTCTGCGAAGGAGCTGAGACCCTTGTCTTTGTAGATTTTACCGATATTATGGTATGGTCGCCAATCACGGGGATCCAATTCCATTGCAGATCGGAAAGCGGCCATCGCTGTTTCTGTGTCTCCTTCTTTGTGGAGAAGCACCCCGTGAATAAGTTTTAAGGATGAACTGGGTTTCTTGAGATACGAAAGGGCACCTTCAAGAAGCGATATTGCCTGTTTACGCCGTCTGCACTTGTCCAGGGAAAAAAGAAGAGATCTGAGGTATACTTCGTTATCAGGTTCCTCTTTTAGAAGCTCCCTGTAGATAATTGCAGCATCCCGGTAGCGTTTTGTTTTCCGGTAGCAGATTGCCAGGAGGCGTTGAAGGCGTATGTCAAGCTCGGAGGTTCCGAGAAGTATTTCCGCCTCCTTCGATGCGTCGGTATACTGCTTATCCGTATAAAGGGCGTCAACGAGTTTTACCCGTACTCCTTTGTTTTCGGGCTCCCGATCAAGCATTTCCCGGTACAGATTAATCAATTCGCTAATGTTTTCAGATTTCTCGTAGCAGGCGAGCAGGCCTTCCCTGGCCGGGGTATGATTACCGTTCAAAAGCAGGGCTTTACGATACCACTTTACCGCAAGATCATCGTAGCCGATGCGACGATACTGTTCAGCCAGGGCCGAAAGAATATGAGGATCCGGGCCGCTTCGGCGAACTTCTTCTCTGACCTGATCCAGAAGCTCCTCTGCAGGATATTCAAGACGGCAGCGGCTTAAGGTTATGTAGTATCCGGCGATATTGTCATACCCGCTGCTGACGGTCAGTCCTTCAAGAAGTTGAATTACCCGTTCCCAATTGCTGCGCTGCCAGGCTATCATCGCGAGCCCCATGCGCGCTTCACTGGAATTCGGGTTACCCTTAAGCACCTGGTTAAAGTGGTTTTCGGCGAGATCAAGATTCCCGATATTACGGTAGGATTCGCCTACAAGAAGATGCATATCCGCATCTCGTCGGCTTTTCAGTGCCCGGCAGCCATGAAAAAGTGCTTTGCGAAAATCCTGATTCTGGAAGTTCTTCACCGCCAACAGGGGTTCAACGTTTTCAGTACCTAAAGAAAAACCCTCACCATCCGGCAGGATGTGCCGGATCTCCTGTATGATTCTTCGTGCTTCGTCAATCCTGCCGCAGGCAAAAAGAGAATCAGCCAGCTGCAGTCGGATAAGTTCGTCATCCTTCTCTGTTTCCGAAGCTTTGCGGTAATACTCCACCGCTTTGGCATGTTCCCCCTGTTCCCGCAGTATCTTTGCCAGGTAGAGATGAACGGTAACGGACCCCAGGTCCAGTGTCTCAAGAAATTCTAGAACCTGCCGGGCGGTATCCAAATCCTCGGCATTAAAACGCCGTAATCCGTAGACAAGCAGGGCGTTAAGGTATCCTGTATACAGTCTTCGGTTTTCAGGAGCCTGTTCTACGGCCTGACCAAGATAATGAACAGCTTCTTCGAAATTTCTGGTTTTGAGGTACGCCAGGCCCAGCAGGATTATCGGTTTTATATTGCTTGAATACCTGCTGGCTCTCTTCAGAAAAGGAACTGCCCGGGAAAAAGCACCAGCGGCCAGGTAGGCACGACCCAGGAAGAAATCTGCTGCAGAGGACCTGGGTTTTTTGCGTCGATAGTAGGTGAGAAAAATAACCGCTTTATTGTAGTCTTTGAGAGCATGGTAACTCCGCCCCAGATACAGGTAAGCGTCAGGAAGATCATCAAATTCAGTTATGATTTTGGTTAGCAGTCGTACGGACTCGTTGTAGTCCCGCTGTTTTCCTGCGGCGATAGCCTTTTTAAGCAGCTCCTCATATTTTTGCATAGCCCCATTGTACTCATAAACTGCCCCGGGACACTACCCGGGCTTTCAGGGCCAGCGCATTAAAATAGCTCAGGCAGTTGGCTTGAATGCTTCGTCTGGAGCGAATAGCAATTCTTCCAAATAGCGGTTATTCCAACCAGCCGCTTTGCGCCGCCCCTTTAAGCTTCCCTTGCTATTCTTATCACGGCGGACGAGATTCATAGCTATGCGACGTAAAATTGCAAAGTTTTCAGGGGAATAGCCTTTTCGCATGCGACTTTCATCTTCCCGGAAGACCATGTCCAACACCCAGTGAACGGAGTTCTCTACCCCCCAATGGGCTCGTATCGCTGAGTTCAGAAGCTCTGCATTCGCAGGGAGCGAGCTAATGTAGTAGCGAGTTTCCACACTTTCTTTATCACCGATGGTACGCTGTGCTCTGACCATGGCGATACTCTGTACCCCTTTCCAATCTTTGATATGCGGCTTCAGCCAGTCGATCTCATCAGTCGCCACACATTCACGGACTTCACATCGACCGTGTTCCTTGTTGAAGTCCCTGTGATAATCAATCCACTCTTCTGTTTTCTCAGTCCCGGGTTTGATTTCATCGAAGCAAAACTTCAATTCATCGTGCAGATGAGGTCTATTTCCCTTCACCGCAAGCACATAGTTGGCTTGTTTCTCTTTAATGAGGTTGGCGATATCTGTCTGGCAACCCATAGCGTCTATAGTCACGATGCATCCCTTTAGTTCAAGCAGCTTAAGAAGCTCTGGGATAGCGGTGATTTCATTTGATTTCTCGTCAGTCTTCACCTGACCGAGAACCATGCGGTTCTCTGACGCCCAGGCGCTTACCATATGGAGTGCAGACTTCCCGCTATAATGATCATGGCTGCGACGGGCTGTCTTTCCATCAATCGCGACGATTTCTCCTTGGGTTTGTTCACGGATGGCATTCACCCAACTGAGAAAGCATTGCTGGAGTTGTTCAGGATTGAGGCGAATAAACAAGCGCCGAATCGTATCATGAGAAGGAATCCCATTCGGAAGGGCCAGGAACTTCTTAAGCCAGTGCTCCTTCTCCTTTCCGTAGGTCTCAATTTCCTCCCAGGTTTCACAATGGCAAACAACTGCACAGATGGTGATTACTATGATGTCCAGGATGAGATGTCGCTTATGCCGATCTATCCGCGGATCTTCAATTGCTTGAAAATGTTCAATAATATTCATTGACTGACTCTTGCCCATCTTATGCCCTCTCACTAATTGATGCAAAGAGTCTGCTATATCATGGAGAAAAAGTCTAGAACGTATAAAAATTCATGTATGGCTGCATAAAAATTCAATAATCGCTCTTCGAGCCCACTGCTTGTGCATAACTATGTGCGCTGGCCCTGCCCGGGCTTTGACAAAAAGCACCCTTTTACGGCATAGTAGCGTATGGAAGAGAGAAGCATTTTTCACTGTCTGTCCCCCCTGGATCACCGTTATTATCTGGCAAACCGTGATCTGTTTGATCAGCTAACTGCCTATCTGAGCGAGGAAGCCTCCATACAATACTGTATTAAGGTAGAAATCGCCCTCCTGAAAAGTCATGTAAACTTGAGCCTGCAAGGACGTTCCGACCTTTTGGCGGCTCTTGATACTGTTGAGGCCGATATTAGTCCTGCTGAAGTTTATGCCGAAGAGGAGAAAACCCAGCATAATATTCGGGCTCTTGTGAATGTACTCAAGCGTAAGGTTCCACCGGAGACTGCTCCTTATGTGCATCTTGGAGCAACATCGGTGGATATCCTGGATACCGCCCAGTCAATGCGCATACGGGACGCTGTAAAAAAGGTTATTCTTCCGACACTGCTTAAAGCCGAAGAGGAACTTGTCCGTCTGTGCAGCGAGAACGCCGAAGTCCCCCAGGTCGGACGGACCCACGGCCAGCACGCTGTACCGATCACCTTTGGGTTTGCCATGGCAGAATACGCTTCCCGGCTGGGTAAATCGATAATCCAGATTAACCGGTTGTCTTCTAACCTGCGAGGAAAGATCGCCGGTGCCGTGGGGTCGTATAATTCTACCGCGCTGCTGACCTCCGATCCCGAGAGTTTTGAAGCGGAAATCCTTGAATCCCTTGGATTACAGTCTTCCGAAACATCGACGCAGATGGTGGAACCTGAATACCTGCTGCGGCTGCTCCTTGAGGTAAATGTTGCCTTTGGTATTCTGGCCAATATGGCGGATGATCTTCGACATCTGCAACGCTCGGAAATCAATGAGGTACGGGAACTTTTTAAAAGCGACCAGGTTGGATCCTCCACCATGCCGCAGAAACGGAATCCCTGGAACTCCGAGCATGTAAAGAGCCTCTGGAAGGCCTTTGCTCCCCGGGTAATGACCTTTTTCATGGACCAGATTTCCGAACACCAGCGAGACCTGAGCAATTCCGCTTCCATGCGTTTTATCTCCGATTATCTGGCGGGATTTACCGCTGCTGCTGCCCGAAGTATCAAGGTCTTGAAAAGCCTCCATGTAAATGCCCCCCAGATGATGAAAAATATTCAATCCTCAGGAGACCTTGTCCTCGCAGAAGCCGCCTATATTCTGCTGGCCGCAGCAGGGGAATCCGAAGCCCACGAAATTATTAAACAGCTGACTCTGCGCTGTGAGCAGGAAGGTATCAGTCTGGCCGATGCTATTAAGGCGAACAGTAAGGTAAGTGATCTTGTTACCCGGTCTCTCAAAGCTGTGGGGTTACCCGAGGCTGTGGATTTTTTCTCCCGGCAGGAACAATACCGGGGAATAGCTGTTCAAAAATCCCGGAAAATTGCAGAGCGCTACAGCGGTATAGAGGCTCTTTTAAAGGAGGAAATATAATGGAATTTCGTGAATCTCTGAGTTATGACGATGTTCTTCTTATCCCGGCATATGCTGATTTCCTGCCCAGCGAGGCATCGGTAACTACCCGCCTGTGTGCGGATATCACCCTGAAGGCTCCCATAATTTCCGCAGCCATGGACACGGTAACCGAAAAAGGGATGGCGATCGCCATGGCTCTGAACGGAGGAGCAGGGGTTATACATCGGAATCTGAGCCCTGAAGATCAGGCTGCGCACGTGGGTAGTGTAAAGCGCTATCTAAACTGGGTCATCGAGAATCCAATAACGGTGCATCCGGATGACTCCATAGCAGAGGTTAAGCGCAAGACTATCAGTAATCAGGTTTCCGGTTTGCCGGTTGTCGATAAAGACGGCTATTTGAAAGGGATCATAACAAGCCGGGATCTGCGCTTCTGCCGGGATAACAGCAGAAAGGTGTCAGAGATCATGACCGTTGATCCTGTCGTGGAAATCGGAGATCCGACGCATGAAAGCGCCCAGGAAAAGTTTGATACTCATAAAATTGAGAAACTGCCGGTAGTCGACAAGGTCGGAAAACTGACAGGACTGGTTACGGTAAAGGATATCGAGAAGCATCAGGATTATCCAAATGCCGCTGTTGATTCCAGGGGAAGGCTGATAGTAGGGGCTGCTGTTTCTCCCAATGACTGGAGGATACGGATGCCCCTGCTGCAGGCGGCGAATGTAGACTTTGTTGTTCTCGATACAGCCCATGGAGACAGTAAGAGCGTAATAGATGCGGTTAAGGCTATAAAAGAGAATTTTAACGCCGCGGTCATCGGGGGGAATGTGGCTACTCCAGAGGGCACACGGCGTTTAATCGAGGCAGGAGCCGATGCCGTGAAGGTTGGAGTCGGTCCCGGATCAATCTGTACCACCAGAATTGTCGCCGGTATAGGGGTTCCGCAGTTTACTGCGGTCCTTGAATGTGCCGAAGAGGCAAAAAAGTCGGGCATTCCAATAATTGCCGACGGAGGTATCAAGTTTTCCGGCGATATAACCAAGGCGATTTGTGCCGGAGCCGGAGCCGTGATGATCGGAAACCTCTTTGCTGGACTCAAAGAAGCTCCGGGACGGGAAATCATCTACGATGGACGAATGTTCAAGGAGTACCGCGGTATGGGGAGCATCTCCTCCATACAGCAGGGCTCTGGAGACAGGTATCAGATGAAGGATGGAGAGACGCCTGTACCCGAAGGCATTGAGGGAAAGGTACCCTACAAGGGAGAACTCAAGAATTTTATCCATCAGCTGGTAACGGGGCTTAGAAAGGGGATGGGCTACTGTGGCTGCAAAACCGTTGATCAATTGCGTTTATACAAGAATTTTGTTAAGATCTCCAGCGCTGGGCTTCAGGAGAGTCATGCTCATGATGTATCCATCACGCAGGAAGCCCCCAACTATTCACGCAATTAGGGGAAATAATGAATCTGGTCGTTATTGGTGCTCAATGGGGTGATGAAGGAAAAGGGAAAATTGTTGATTATATGGCGGGGAACGCCGAGGTGGTGGTTCGTTTTTCCGGCGGGGCTAATGCCGGGCATACCATTGTAATCGGCGATACTACCTATAAGCTGCATCTGATTCCTTCCGGTGTAATCAGCGAAGAAAAGATCGCTGTTCTTGGTACAGGTATGGTAATTGATCCTGAGGCCCTTTTCAGTGAGCTGAAAATGATCGAGTCTCAGGGAGTTGACTGGAAAGGCAGGGTCCTTATTTCCGACAGGGCACACCTTGTGCTGCCGCGCTACAAGAAAATGGATCTTGATATGGAGCAGAACCGGCGTTTACCTATAGGCACCACAGGCCGGGGAATCGGTATTGCCTATGCCGAGAAAGCCCAGAGAGAGGGGGTTCGGGCCGGTGATTTGTGGGATTCCCGGGTATGGGGGAGTCTGCTGCCGGAGGACCGCGAGTTTCTGGAACCATTCAAGAAACGTTTGGAGGGTATGGTGATTAACATATCCGCGTTCATGGCAGAACGCAGGCTATCCAATACCCTGTTTGAAGGGGCCCAGGGTATCCTGCTGGACCTGGATACCGGGACTTACCCTTTTGTTTCCTCCGGCTATTCTAATGCCGCCGGCGCCGCCCTGGGAGGAGGTATCGGTCCCCGGAACCTGGATAAGATACTCGGTGTGTTCAAGGCATATTCGACCCGCGTAGGCAACGGGCCCTTTCCAAGCGAGTTCGCTCCGGAGGAACACGGCGGACTTATCGACCTGGTGCGGGAGACCGGACGCGAATACGGCGTTACCACCGGTCGGCCGCGGCGCTGCGGGTATCTTGATCTGGTGGCCCTGAAGTACGCCTGTAGAACCAACTCTATCGATGCCCTTGTTCTGACTCATCTTGATGTGTATGACACCCTGCCCACCGTTACCCTCTGCACGGCCTATAATATAGACGGTAAAGAGGTAAGGGATTTTCCGAGCCGTATTGAGGATCTGGAAAAGGCCGTTCCCGTTACCAAGGCGTTTCCAGGATGGCAGCAGAGCCTGGGAGCGATAAAAGAGTATCAGGCACTGCCCTGGGAGGCCAGGGAATACATCCGCTTCATTGAGGAATATACGGAAACCCCTGTGTCTATTGTCTCTGTGGGCTATGAGCGGACCCAGACCATTCTGCGCGAGGACCCATGGATTCAATCCTGATTCTTGATTTCGGAAGTCAGACAACGCAGCTGATCGCCCGGAGGATCCGGGAGATAGGCGTCTATACGGATATCGTACCCGGGGATACTCCGGTGGCTGACATGCCCCTTGAAGGGGTAACAGGGCTTATATTTTCTGGAAGCCCTTTTTCCGTATACGAAAAAGAGGCCCCGGAAGTAGACGTAAAAGTCTACTCTCTGGGACTGCCGATTCTGGGAATATGCTACGGCTTTCAGAGAATGACCGCAGACAATGCCGGCAGGGTCGCTCTTCTGGAAAAACGTGAATTCGGGCGCTCCAGGATTGAGTACCGTCTTGCATGCCCCTTGTTCCGTAATATTCCTGATGGGTTTGCCTCCTGGATGAGCCATGGTGACAGTATTGAAAATCCAGGTAAGGGATTCGAACTGGTCGCCCAATCGGAGCATCACATTGCTGCGGCCTGGAACCGGGAAAAAAAACTTTTTGGAATCCAGTTTCATCCGGAGGTAAGTCACTGCGAATTCGGTAACGATATCCTGCGCAATTTTTCCCTGGAAATCTGCGGTGCCGAGGCCGCCTGGTCCATGGCCGCCTACCTGGAACAGGTGTCTGAAGAGATCCGGCGCCGGGTGGGGGATGAGCGGGTTCTGCTGTTGATTTCCGGCGGGGTAGACTCCACCGTTGTTGGTGGACTGCTGCTCCAGGCCCTCCCCCATGATCAGGTGTATTTAATGTATATTGATACCGGCCTTATGCGGAAGGATGAGTCGGTAGAGGTGGAGCGTACCCTGCGCTCTCTTGGAGCAAAAAACCTCTCAATAATACATGCGGAAGATGAGTTTCTTTCCGCCCTTGCGGGAATCGACGATCCCGAGGAGAAGCGGAGAATCATTGGGGATCTTTTTATTACCGTGCAGACCCGGGAGGTCGAGAAACTTGCCATTGGCGATGCTTTTCTTGCCCAGGGGACCCTCTACACCGACATGATCGAATCAGGTAAGGGTGTTGGAAAAAAGGCAAAGGTTATTAAGTCCCACCATAACGTGCGTTCTCCTCTGGTTGAAGCCAAACGCGAGGCCGGGCGGATAATAGAGCCCCTGGACAAGCTGTACAAGGACGAAGTCCGTCGTCTTGGGGTGACCATCGGTATTGGTGATCAGATAATCAAACGCCATCCGTTTCCCGGCCCCGGACTTGCTGTGCGTATTCTGGGAGATGTTACCGCGGAAAAGTGCGTGATTCTGCGGGAAGCCGATTCCATTTTCATAGACGAATTGAAAAAGCGGAGACTTTACGATGAAATCTGGCAGGCATTCAGTATTCTGCTTCCAGTTCGTTCGGTTGGAGTGACCGGAGATGCCAGGGAATACGGGTACGTGCTTGCTCTGAGGGCCATTATCAGCAGGGATGGAATGACTGCCGATGTGTATCCCTTTGAATCGAAGGACCTGCTTGAAATTTCCAGTCTTATTACCAATTCGGTACGCGAGATCGGCAGGGTTGTTTACGATATTTCTTCAAAGCCGCCTGCTACAATAGAATGGGAATAGACGAAATTAAAAGTTAGTATAAAAGGCGCTTAGTAAAGATTATAAAGTGCGTTTATAATGGGGTGTGACTTCTTCATCCCGGTGTTTTATCTTCAAGCAGCTTATACCCTTCCTGTTTATCCTGCTTATGGGAGGGGTTACTTGTTTATGGGCCAACGACAGTAAGCAATGGTCAGGAGGTTGGCATCTTCTTGATGCTGCCGGAAGACGCCTGTCTCCCCAGTTTCTTTTCCTGCCCTACACAAGTACTTCTGTCCCTTATTATGTACACGGACGTCTCGGTCTTAAAGGCTTCGATCTAATCCGGCTTGAGGTGTTTACGGAAACAGACACCCGCCTTGAAATTTCCATACAGGACAACCGGCAGCGGACCTACCGTGCGGTCAGAAAGGTGGGCGGGCAGGTAGTAACTGTTCTTCATCTTAAACCTTCGGACTTCTTATCAGATCCGGAACAGTTTTACCGGCTGAAGCCACTTTGCCCGGATGAGGCGGGGACGACTATCAGTGTGTACGATGTCGGGACTGCTAATGCTTTTATTCCCCGGCGTAACAGGATTGTAATACACGATCTGCATGTTCAGCTTCCTGAGATGCCGATTCGAAGAGGACTCCTTCGGGTACGGGACGAGCTTGAAATACAGGATCCCTGGGAGATTGACGGCGATATAATAGTAGAGCCCGGAGCAACACTGCGTATAATGAATACGGATCTTCGGATAGCCGGGAGAATCATCTCGTTTAACGGGATAGTCCAGATAGAAAATTCCCGCATTGACTTTATGCAGAACCGCAGCCTCGAACACGGGATTACTATTAATGATGGCGGTCAACTCTCCATAGCGGACGCCCGGCTCGTTTCTGTTTTTCCCTTGGAGATGACTGTTTCCGGAGAATCCGTGTTAGGGCTGAAAAACACAAGCTCGGATGGAACCTTTTCTTTTAGTGCGGAAGAATCCAGTTCGATCTTTGTTGAAGATTGCCGCTCAATTGGTGATTTCCGCTATGATCAGGATTCGACTCTCCGCATTCGGCGGTCAAAAGGTTTCACGATCTGGCTGAACAGCCCGCGGGATACCGGCGAAGAATGGTCCCTGCCTTCTTTCAGCCGGGTCAGAAGGTGGGACGGCAATGATCTGTTCCCTGTGGAGATAGAAAACTGCACATCCGTAGCCTGGGGGTTGAGGCTATTTAAGGGAGCCGCCGGCCGTCTGAGCAGAGGGCATCTTGAGGGTGTGGAGATTATACTCAGAGAAGGAGAGGAGGCCGATCTTAACGGCGTACGAAACGCAAAACCTCCACCTGCGGGAGAACTGCTGGAGGAAGGCTATAATATAGAATTCGGTAGTCTGGTAAGAATCGGCGCATGGAATTTCGTTGCCGAAAATGGATCTTCCCTGGTGCTTCGGAACTCTCTTTTTTCTTCCGCTCAAGTTTCCGGTAGAGATTCTACTCTTACAATAATAAACAGCGAGTGCAGCGGACAGGACGGTTATTTCTCGGTCAGCCTCGGCAGTTCATGTTTTATTCAGCATTCAACCCTAGATGTTCCTCTTGTTGTATCCTTTGGCGGGATGGTTCGTGCCTTTGACTCAAGAATCACTGATCGGGGCATAGTGGAAAACGGGGGCACCCTTGTACTAAGGGATGTTGAAGCCAGGAATCCTGTGGAAAAAAGACCAGGAGGAAGGATTTCCGGCACGGCCCAGCCTCTTGGAACTTTTTATCCTGAAACGGGAAATATAATTCCTGCTCCGGTGTTGTCGCAGATGGAGATGGGGGGAATAGGTACTTTTCTACCACGGATCAGCGGATTTGAAGAATATGAGAACACAGTCATACCTCACTTTGAGGTAGAAATACTGCAGCGTTTTTACATACGCTTTCCGGAGTTTGAATATGTTACTTTGCGAAGAGGAAGCCCGCTTTTTGCATCCCTCGCGGTAAAGGTTGCAGCTCTGTTTGAAAGAGGTAATCCTTTTGATCCGGAAGAGGAAAAAAAAGATATTCTTTTTCTGCCCCTGGCTTTCGAGACGGGATTACGGGGCAGATCCCGTCTCATCGGTCCTTTCTGGGGTATCGCTGAGATAGCTGCCGATCCTTCCAGCAGGATCTATTCCGGATTCCGATTTTATACCGAAATCGCTGTCCTGAGAGAAATACCTCTCTTTGGTGTGGAATCCAGGCTGTATACAGGGGTACAGTTTGCTGATGCAGGATATATAAATGATTTATATTATTCCCCGGATTCTCCGGACTCAGGACTGATGATTGAGAAAGTCAGTTATGGCGGAAGGATTTCCCGCAGTATTGGGGACAACTGGCTTGTCAGTTTAAGCTGCGAAGTCGAGGACTACGTTGGACCTGCCGCCAAGTCACCCCTGTTTCGGGGTGACTCATTTGACTGGACGGCGATCCTGGCTTTGCTATACCGGATGCGTTAAAGCTTCAGCTCCTGAACTTGTATTTATCATCCATAGTCTCCTCCAGCCTGTCATGTGCCGGCGGCGGCCCGGGAAAGATGGAGCTTATTTCATCCCTCATTTTAGGAGAAAGACTGTAGTCCGCCGCGGCCAGGGAGTATTGAAGCTGTTCAGTATTCCGGGCTCCGATAATCGGAGCAGTCAGGGCCGGATGGGACTTGACCCAGGCGATCATCAGGGTTACCGGATCGATACCGTGTTTTTTTGCATAGGAGGCAAACTCTGTCGCGGCGAGATGAAATTCCTCCCGTCCATATCGCTGCACATACATTTCCTGTTCTGCGAAACGTCCGCTTTTCGGTTTTTCTCCGGTTTTGTACTTACCGGATAAAAGACCACCGGCCAAGGGGCTGTAGGAGATTACCCCCATGCCCTCCGCCTTCGCCAGAGGCAGAATCTCTGTTTCCGCCTGGCGTTTAAGCAGATTATACATCGGCTGGATGCATTCAAAACGGTTCCATCCGTAATGGAACGAGAACCCCAGGGCTTTTGCAATTTGCCATGCTGCCCAATTGCTGACTCCAAGATACAGCACCTTTCCCTGGCGTACGAGATCATCCAGTGCTCTGATGACCTCTTCAATCGCAGTGTAGGGGTCAAAATTATGCACAAAATAAAGGTCCAGGTAATCGGTTTTCAAACGTTTCAGACTCTTTTCGACTTCCAGCATCGCGTTACGCCGGGAGGAACCAATCGCATTAATATCCGGTCCGGTTCGAACAGAATATTTGCTTGTAATAATAACCTTGTCCCGTTCCGGCTGTATAAGACCGCCAAGAATCTCTTCTGAGGCACCCATATTGTATGAATTCGCGCAATCAAAGAAATTTACCCCAGAATCGCGGCAGGCGGCGTACATTTTTACGGACTCATCCTTGTCAGCAATTCCTCCAAAAGACATTGTTCCAAAACAGAGGGATGAAACCATCACTCCGGTGCGTCCAAGAACTCTGTATTCCATGTACTTCTCCCAAATAAAAAAACCTCAGGCAATCCTCTCAGATTACGCCTGTTATTAGTATATATAAATACGCAATGTAAACACAAAGGAGTATTCCCCCTTCGACCCTGTTAATGCGTCCCGGACGCCGGTTACCGTATCCAAGCAGGAAAATAGAGACTGTTAGTATTCCCATAAGAAGCATATCCCTGAACAACAGTTCCGGACCGCCGTGTAAAGGACGAATGAGGCCGGCAATTCCTGTTACCGCCAGGGTGTTGAACAGGTTGGACCCGATTATATTTCCCAGGGCGATATCGTGTTCATTCTTCATGACGGCGGCAAGGGAGGAAGCCAGCTCTGGAAGAGAGGTTCCGATTGCGACAATCGTCAGTCCGATTATCAGATCGGAAATTCCCAGAGCAAGGGCGATTTTTACAGCACCCCATACAAGGATCCTGGAGCTGAGAATTAAAAAAATAAAGCCGGCAAGAAGCCAGAACAGGGCCTGCTTAAAGGGCCTCTCCCGCTTGTCCATCTCCCGGGAGAGCTCGGTTTTCAACGGGTCTTCCTCTGTCCGTTTACCCTGCCGTGCTGTCCATATCAGTATCAGAAAGAAGAATGCCAGCAGTACCAGCGCGTTTCCCCGGCCGATAACGAGGTCGGTAAACAGAAAAATGACCAGTCCCGTCACAAGCGTTAATAAAGGGAGCTCCCGGCGCAATACCCGGGAATTAACGGTAATCGGACTTATAAGAGAAGTAAGACCCAGGATAAGACCAAGATTCGCTATATTGGAACCAAAGACGTTTCCAAGGGCTATCCCGGAGGTATTCTGCCATGAAGCCATAGCGGAAACCAGCATCTCCGGTGCCGAAGTCCCGAAGCCGACTATGATCATCCCTATTAAAAGAGGGGCCATGCCGAGATGTCGGGCTGTTGCTGCTGCACCATCCACAAAACGGTCTGCGCTCCAGAAAAGCAATACTCCCCCGGAAAGGACCGCAATAATTGCTGTTGTCATTACGACTCCGTTATCACGTAAATATGTATAATTTTATAATAATGAAATGATGGAAACAAATCACCATAATTAACAGCCTCAGATTGTGAATAGCGGAGTGCCCTGATTCTTTCTGTTGCGAATAAAGTCCAGGATGAATATACTATATATATGTTGGATCAACTAAACGAATATTCTTTTCTGGGTAACTCTCTGTTTGTATACCTTCGGGCGATTATAATACTGCTTTGCGGCTTAATTGTTGTCTCTTTGCTCCATGCTATTATCGGACACCGGCTTAAACGCCGCAGCAAGAGCGGGGAGGAGGGAAATCGCTGGTGGATAGCGAGTACAGCTTTCAACAGAATCATCGTTCCTCTTCTGTATATTGCTGTTATCAGGCTTTCCATTGCCGGTTTGGTAGTAAACGAAATGCTCAATAAGGTTATGCAGGGAATAGTATCGGCAATAATTGCGGTCCTTGCAGTCAGGGCGGCGATCTTTTTACTGGAGACATCTCTACGCAAATATGCCCAGAAGACCGGGCACGAAGAAGATGAAAAGCGAATAAAACCGCTTTTATCCTTTATTTCTTTTATCCTCTGGGTAACAGCCTTCATTTTTCTCCTCGATAATCTCGGATTTAATATTTCCACGCTGGTAGCCGGACTTGGTGTTTCCGGTATTGCCGTCGCAATTGCTGCCCAGGGGATTCTGGGCGACCTTTTCAACTATTTTGTTATCTTTTTTGACCGGCCCTTCGAGCTGGGAGATTTTATTATCTTTGACGACAAAATGGGGATAATAGAGAAGATCGGGATTAAGACCACCCGTGTCCGGACCCTGTCGGGGGAACAGCTGGTTGTCTCCAATTCCAATCTGGTTAACGCCCGGCTCCACAACTACAAACGGATGGAGCGCAGAAGAATTGTTTTCCGGATCGGGGTTACCTATCAGACTCCTGCGTCCCAGCTGGTTGAAATCCCGGGAATTATTAAAGGGATTATCGAAGAAGTTGATGGTACCCAGTTTGACAGGTCCCATTTTCAGGGTTACGGCGATTTTGCCCTTACCTTCGAAACGGTATATTATGTTTTGAGTCCTGATTACCTGATTTATATGGATGTTCAGCAACGGATAAACCTTGACCTCTTTCGCGCTTTCGAGGAACGGGGTATTGAGTTCGCATATCCGACCCAAACATTGTATCTGCGGTCTCAGGGAATGGAAGTCTTCGAACAACAGAACGGTTTAGAAAAAGAGCCGTAATACTGCTGTACGGCAGGCTGCAGGAACAGTCCCTGCAGCAGTTGCAGATTCAGTAATCGAAACCAACGAAAAATCTGTTATTCTTTTAATGAAACTAAGGTTTTTGTACTGAACATTACTGACGGACTTCAGTGTGGTATAGAAAAGGTGAACATGGCCATGTACAAGGCCAAGCTGAGCGGAAAAAACAGCGATATCGTCAACGGCCAGATGATTTCCCGTTAATCAGGAACCTTTAAGTAGTGTTCAGAACCGTGGGGATAGAGTTACGATAAACCTTTGAATATCCAGGAATTACATTCAAATCTATTGTCCTGTCGGAATTTTATCCAATTTCCCGGTATTTTAGCGGACTGAAGATTATCCATCCCCACGGTTCGGGACACTACAGAACCTTTAAGGGGTCAAAACAATTTTGAGCACCTTTTTCTGTTCCATTAAGTCGCAGGCTTCATTTATTTTTTCCAGGGGCATTATGTCGCTGATAAGCGGGCGAATTGCGATTCTTCCGCTTTTGTACAGATCAAGCACCGTAAGATAATCATCCATGGAGAAACCTTGCAGCCCTTTGATCTGCTTTTCGTCCCTGACGACATTCCAGGGTTTGAAACAGACCGGCTCTCCCCGGAAACCGCTGCCCCCCATTAAAAAGAGGCTTCCCGGAGCGGTCATTTCTATTGCCGCGGTAACGGCTTCGACACTTCCTGTTGCTTCTATTGTTCTGTCTGCGCCCATGCCGGCTGTCATCGATTTTATCCGGGCTACTGCGTCGGTTTGATCGGCATAGATTATCTCCGAGGCACCGAGTTCCTGTGCCAGCTTCAGGCGTTTCTCGTTCTGGCTGAGTCCGATTATTGCTATCCGGTCAGCCCCTGCTGCCCGGGCCGCTTGTAGAATGAAAAGACCGAAGGGACCCGGACCGATCACTACCACGAAGCTTCCGGGTTCCAGGGGATTCGTACGAAAAGCCCGTACCGCTGTAGTCAGAGGTTCCAGTATGGCGGCCTCTATGTCGGGAATATTATCCGGAACCGGAAAGAGAATCTGCTCGGCGATACAGACATATTCGGCAAAGCTCCCGGCCGAATCAATACCGATCCCACCTGCGTGTATCGCCTGAAGATGAGTTTCACCAGCGGGGCCTCGCTCTGGTTGAACAGCAGCTTTTTGTTTTCCCGATCCACGTCGTAACCGAGTGCCGCAGGTCCACCGCAGTATTTACCTCGGCGTTTTGCGGCAGCGACCTTGTCCCGGATACGTTCCCCGATGACCTCTCGCTCGTGTTGGGCAAAGGTGATCAGGATTCCCAGAAACATGCGGCCCGTCGAGTCGGTGGTGCTGAAGTGCTGGGTGACGGAAACAAAGCTCACTTCCTTCTCGTTGAAGAGCTCGATCATCTTCATGAAGTCCAGCAAAGAGCGGGATAGCCGGTCGATCTTGTAAACGACGATAACATCGATCTTACCGGCATCGATGTCCGCCAGCAGTCTCTGCAGTGCCGGACGTTCCATGGTTCCGCCGGAAATGCCCCCGTCATCGTATCGGTAAGGGATGGCTTTCCATCCCTGCAGCTTCTGGCTTTCGATGTAGGCTTCAGCGGCCTCCTTCTGGGCGTCGAGTGAATTGAATTCCTGATCCAGACCTTCCTCGTGGCTTTTTCGGGTATAGCTGGCACAGCGGAGGGTTTTTCGCTGACCGTTTTGAGTGTTGTTATTGTTAAGCATTCGGATCACCTTCCTTTTTTCTGTGACTGTTCTTCAGGCCGAAAAAGATCTTGCCGTTCCAGCGAGTGCCTGTGATTTTCGCTCTTCCGGGATCTTGCGGATGACCGTTGCCACCGGATCGGTCTCGGCAACTTTCTTCAGGTGGGATTTGGCCTGTTCCGACAGGCCGCCGTAAAAGAGCTCCTGAATCCGGTGCGCCAGCCGTTTAACCAGAAACTGCTTCTTGTACTGGGGTGGCTCGGTTCCATAAAGGTCCAGCCATTTCTCTCTGAGCTGATCAAGGCTCATACTCTGTAGCGTTGCCAGTTGCCTCAACACCGAGGTCTTGGTCGGCTCCGTTTTTTTGTTTTTCAAGTCATTCATTTTCACCTCCTTATATTCGATTGCAGGACTCGGTTGTCATGAATGACGCTCTTTCTCGCAGAAGAATCAAGTCCTTCTCCGAAGGTTCCTGAAGAATCTGCAACATTCTTTAAGTTATTGGCATTATTGGTCTTACGATACCGACTCCTGAGGGCGGCAATGGCAAGAATGGCCGCTATGGCATCCAGTCGCTGCTCCGGTGTAATGCCTTCAACATCCGGCAATTGGGCGTCGGTCAACTGGTTTGAGTAAGGGTTTTCTGGTGCTAATTCCACATCAAGCATAAGGGCCTCCGTTGGGCCGGTGCCGATGAGGAAAGCTGCGGGTACCAAAACAACAGGCGGTTGGGATGCGCGTTTTTCAGCACCCACAACCGCCTCTGCCTGGCATCCGGCCAATTGTCTGGTTTCTAACTCATGTCCGAAGCGAACCCTCGGAACTTTCGGAGGTTACTTACCGGGAGGGAGTTCAAACCGTCGGAAATATTTTTTAATGGATTTCCAAAAAAACTTGACTACAAACCATCCAGACGGTATGTTAATATTTTATGTTTGGCTGCCTGTAGCCGGTACAGACAGAGCGTTAACTCTGCCTGACAGCGGCCTTTTTTACATGCTGCAATAGATAGGATCTATGTAAGCGAAGACAGCGTAGGCCAAAACGCAGTCCGGCTTTTTAAGGCAATGGGCGGTGGATGGAAAGCAATGAAGTAGTCTAATGTATACATAGCTATTCATTACAACAAAAGTTTACAGAAACCTAACACCGGTTTCAGCTGGCGGACGCTCGTGCCTCGCGCCACTAATCCGAAGGGTTAAGGGGCAAAATTTTCCATGAAAAGCAATTTAGATAACAGGTATCTATTAGAGCGTGGCCCGATCAGCAGGGTTTTTCTGAAGTACTCGCTACCAAGCGTCGTCACGATGGTGTTTTTTGGCGTGCAGAGTCTGGTAGACGGCATCGTAGTGGGAAACCATTTGGGGTCAGACGCTTTGGGCGGGATCAACATCATCATGCCGTTTTTCAGCTTTATTATGGTGTTGGCTCTGATCGTCGGCATCGGAAGCCAGACTCTGGTCAGTATGGAACTGGGTTGCAAAAACACAGAAAAGGCGCAGGACGCGATGTCTACTGGCTTTTGGGCGCTGGTAGCGGTCGGTCTGATGGCAACGGCTTTTCTGCTGCTGTTCGCTGAATCGCTGACCACACTGATGGGGGGCGACGAGCGGTTGCTCCCGTTCTCGCTTGCCTACCTTAAAGGGCTGGCACCGTTCATATTGCCACTGACTTTATGCTTTTATTCCGACGCCATGCTGAAGGCATTGGGGCATCCCAAGTTTTCGATGATTATCATGTCACTAAGCGTGGTGATCAATGTGTTACTGACTTTCTATTTTGTGACGGGATTGGACTGGGGCACGACTGGGGCGAGCGTGGCCACTGGTATAGCTTTCACCATCGGATTGCTGATTTCCGGGAGTATCACCTTTAATCCCAAACAACGGTTGTCGATGCTGAAGGGTCGTTTTCACATGCTGCTCCTGCGCCGCGCCGCTTTCAACGGCTCATCCGAAGGTGTGTCGGAAATGGCGGCTGCGGTCAGTATTCTGATCATCAATCTCACCGTCGTTCGCCTCTTGGGGGCTGACGGTGTGGCTGCGTTCACTGCTATCAACTACGTTAACTTCATAGGTGTTTTGTTGTTCCTCGGTATTTCGGATGGCCTGATCCCGGTGCTGAGCTACAACTACGGAGCAGGAAACTACGAGCGGGTTAAGCGATTATTTCGCTTTGCCGCAGTGGTCAATATGAGCATCGGTGTCATGGTGTTTATCGTGTTGCAGTTACTCGGAAGTCATGCAATGCTGTTGTTCTTCGATAGCAGCGAAAACCAAGCGTTCCAGATCGCTGCTGATGGCTTACACCTCTTCGCTTTCGTGTTTTTAGTAAACGGACTTAACGTACTGATTATCGCCTATTTCACTGCACTGGGCGAAGCTAAAAATTCATTCATCATTGCAGTGTTGCGTGGTTTGGTGTTCTTGCTGATGGGAGTCACTGTTTTACCAATATTTATCGGTGTTAATGGTGTCTGGGCGGCAATCCCGCTGGCGGAGTTGCTGGCACTAGGAGCGGCACTCTTACTGATTCACAGGACACACAAAAAATTGTTTTGGCATGCATAGATATATGCACAACAACAGGGGTAGGTGGACGCCTTCGGCGCAAAGAACTCAAGAATAGGAAGTAAACTATGGGAAATGATGTTAACAAATCAAATGTTATTCTTAGAATTGCAGATGAATCGGAACTTGAGAAATTTAAGACTGATTTACAAGAAGCCTTTAGGATATCAGCAGAAAAGGAATTCGGTCATACATTAGATGAGCCAATTCTTTCTGATTCAGATATCCAGGAGTCAGTTAAATCTGCTGGTGCCATTGTATATCAAGTTCTTTTAAATGATAATATTGTTGGTGGTGCTATTGTATCTATTGATGAAGTAACTCAACACAACAAGCTGTTATTGTTTTTTATATTAACTAGTTGCCATGATCGAGGTGTTGGATACAAGGCTTGGAAGACAATCGAGGAAAAACATCCAGAAACAAAAGTATGGGAAACTGTTACGCCGTATTTCGAGAAAAGAAATATCCATTTTTATGTAAATAAGTGTAGATTTAAAATAGTTGAATTTTTTAATAAATATCATCCTGATCCAAATCACAAACCTGATAATGATTTTGAGGATGAAATGTTCAAATTTGAAAAGAAAATGTAAAAGGCAAATACGGAGTTTGCTACTCGCTTCGCGGGACAGGCTTGCCGGTTAAGCGTATGTTAACCGTGGAAAGCAAATTTAGATAGGTTTTTTAGTACACATGGCTAATCACTGCTCTGGATTCCAACTGACTATGCTTAAGAAAAATGTGGAGGTATTCTATGTCAAAAGCGCATAAACGAAAAAAGGAACCTGAAAAAGTTCGCAGCAAGCTAATCGAGTGCGCCGTGCGCATCATCGTAGAGCAAGGACCTAATGCTGTCACAATTCAGGCTGTCGCGGATGCCGCAGGTGTCACGAAAGGTGGTTTACTTCATCATTTTCAAGATAAGAATCAACTTAGCAAAGCTATATCAAAATATCTTCTATCTCAGATCGATGCAGAAATTGACCAGCTGATGTCTCAGGATTCAGTCGAATATGGGCGATTTACCAGGGCTTACATCAATGCAATTTCGCAAGATCTCGCATCCGCTCAGAACGAGCAGTGGATAGCTTTGGCCATCTACTCTATCACTGAGCCTGAATTGAAATCCATGTGGAATGAATGGATAGAAGAAAAACAAAGACTGCATTATGACACGGATTCAGACCAAATGCTGCAAGTTCTCAGATATGCGGCCGATGGGATATGGTTTGAGGTTCTATTGGGGGCTGGTTATCAAAATGAGCATTCTACTTTGCTATCCAGTCTTATCAAAATGACATACAGATGAGAGATTAGAATTATTAGATAATAATATCAAGGAGTAATCAATGGCAACTTTAAACCTTCGCCGCTTTTCGAAGCCGGAAATGCTCCGGAAGATCGACCGGAGCCATCTGATCACATTTTCTGAGCCCTACACCGAATATATATCCGGGCGAGGGATAGAGTTGCCATCGGCAGCCGCAGAAAACGGACTGGACTATACAGTCATGAGTAACGTGCTGCTGAACCCGAACACCAGCACACCGCCTGAGATGTCGGAAGCTCTTTATTACATTAACGAGATGTCGACTCCTGAGGGCTTCGAACTGATACAGGAGGCCATTGCCTATACCGAGATCGATGTCAGTATCTCCGAAGATGCCGCTTACGGAGACCTGGATCTGCAGGTCTTGGTTCAGGACCGCAATATCATCGAGCGTCTCCATGCCGAGCAGTTCCTGTTCCGCCCACGATCCTTTGAATATTTCAAATGCGCTCGAGAAACCATCCCGGGTTTTGAAGAACCGAGCGAAGAAACCATTGCCGCCCTCGTAGCGGATCTGGATGAATGGTTTGCCAAGAAGCGCCGGGGCCGGGCTTCAAAGGTATTCATCTATGTGAAAGAGGATTTTGTCTGGTTCCTTGTCCGTCATGGAGAGCCTTTTACTCGGGGTCCATTATTAAGGATGGTGAATCCGCCAGCCTGTTCTATCGGCCGGAAAAATATGACGTGATTGTTTACAACCCGGAAAACGGTGACATCCGGATGAATGCACGCTCCAAAGGTGAAAAGGAGCTGTACCGTACCAAATTTGGGTTCCACCTTTTTGGTGATGTCGAGTTTTTCGATGGGAAGAGTAAATTTACGTTGGAGCCGCTGAGGGAATCCGGAGCCGCATCCATTCTGTGTGATGATATTGACGGAATCGATTGGGTGCGCCTTAAGTAGTTCCAGATCTTCCGTGGCGGAACACATAAAGAAATAGAGATCCGGAAAGCCGAGGATATCTTTGCCTCACTGGCAGAGCGTGACCGGAGCATTCCCAACGGCGGACGACTGAGCAAGGCCAGCTTCCAGATCAGATTTTCCGATTCCAAAACTCCAAGAACCGTTACCCTCAGCTCCGTAAATCGGGCTCAGTTCAAACGGGATGATGATGCGGAAGTTCTCGAAAAATGGTTGATTCGCCGTGGGTTTGTTATTTCCGACTCGGAGGACAATGGTGGGTGAAACCCGGCTGTGGCAATTCTTGGAAGAGCACCCGAAGCAGAATGCGCCATGGTGTGAATGGCAGGAGGCTTTTGGCGGCTGGGATTCCTTCAGTGGATTTGAAACGAAGTTCCTGCAGCTGACCAATCAGCGTGCGTCTTCGGTCAATTGCCGCACCGACTGTGGACTGGGCTGCCCACGAAAAATTGTTGAGCTTGCCGCCGATGATATTGCTGCGGTTTGCCCTGAGCAGGAAGAGAAGACTTACAGCCTGAACAAGAGGGATGTGCTGGTCTATACATTGAACCGGTCATCGTTCCACAAAAGCATCTGTGCCGGGCTTGGAATCACACGGAATGAAAATTCGCTGGACGGCATTCCCGGTGTTTTCCGTCTGGGGGATTACACACCGACCGCCGGTTTCAATTTTTCGGTTTACCTGACCTTCAAGAGTGACCCGGATGAACTTCTTGAAATCGTCAGGAATATCAGTCTGCTTGGGTCGGACCCTTATGCGCTGATCATTCCAACCCACAAACAACTGACACCCCGGACCGAGGATCTGCTGAGCCGGAGTGGTTCAATATGTATCGTACTGAGCGAGGAATTTTCCATTCAAGCCAATGGCAGCCTGAAAGCTCTCAGATCGGCAGCTGATGCATTTGCATCATTTCAGGCTGATATACCAGAGCCGGATTCCGGTGGCATGGTCTATTTCGATACGCCTGCCGGTATTAACTGGAACGGCATCACCATCAAGTTTATTGACGGCTATACCGTTTCCATCCGCACAACCAAATCACACGGCCAGTACAATTACACCCAGATGGGAATGCCCAATACCAGAAACGGGAACCCCACCATCCCTTGGGAGCTCCGCAGAGCCTTTGCTGATTCACGCGGTCAGATTGATTGGCAGAGTCAACATGCGTCCTCCAAAGTCAAGGACCAGAAACCGCGCCTCTCAAAAAAGCTGCGTGAGTTTTTCCGGCTGAAAGACGACCCGATTGAATACCTGAAGGAAGATAATACCTGAAGGAAGAAGGATGTTACCGCTGCCTTTTCACGATAAAGCCTGAAGGGGATGACGACTCAACCTATATCAACGAGGATGCGCTCTATGAATAAAGTCAGGCCGTCGGCGGAGCAGGTGTCCATGTATCTGGAGCGGTGGGATTCGTTGGACAATTATGTACTGCAGGAGAGCAGCCTCAGAAAACTGTTCGCTGAGACCTATCCCCGAAATGTCGATATGGATGATGTCCTGATCAAGGTCTGCTCGCTGAACGATTTTTACAGCACGAACATCTTTTCACCATTCACCGTTGCCAAGCACATAGTTGATTTGGATATCGACCACCGCCTCGCAAATCGGGATCTGACTCTGGTGAACGATATTTCCGTGGTTAAGGTTAACGGTCAGAAGACCATCAATTTTTATTCATTTGCCACCAAGTACTGCAGCCACCATTTCCCGGAGGATTATCCGATCTATGACAGCTTTGTGGAAAAAATGCTCATGCACTTCAAGCGGGTGGACAAATTCCATAAATTCAAAAAAGACGACCTGAAGCACTATCCGACATATCACGCGGTTCTGATGGAGTTCAGCAGGTTCTATGGGCTGGAAGACTTCACCCTGAAAGAGGTCGCTAAGTACCTCTGGCAGGCGGGCAAAGAATACTTTCCCAAGCAATACTGACCGCTGGAAATCCGAATAAATATCACTTCCCGAAACCTGCGAGAGACTTTTGGTTTGTGAAAACGGGTGGTTTGCCCCGACCATTTGATGTCTTAACACAACCGCAAAATACCGTCATTCGGCTAAATGCTTAATCTGAAAGGATATCTGTAACCGGACGCGGTCGGACCCTGTCCGAAGAAAACAGAGAATACCGGCCCAAACAGAGAATGAACGTGGGGAGAATGGAGAGAATCAGGTGGCTGGAGAGAGGTTCCGGAAAGATGTCAAAACGGCCGAAACCCTTTGAATATAAGGGGAAAAAGAAAACCCGTCTACCCAGAGAATCACTCTGGAGAGACGGGTTATCATTTTCAAAATACTGGAGGTGGTGGGAGTCGAACCCACGTCCTACGAGGCATGCCATAGATCTCTACAGGTTTAGCCATCTCTTTAATCTCGGACCGGGTGAGGGGAGCCGGCGGCCCTTCCCGATACCAAAGCCTGCTTAAATGTGTCCCCAGGCAGCACAGGCCTCTGCACAGGTAAGCCATGGTTTATTACAAGCACACCGGGCTTCAAGGCGGCATCCCGGGTACCCGACGCAGCCTAATTAAGCTGCGATTGCGTAGTCTGCTTCGTTATTATCAGCAGTTATTGGTTGTGGCAGTTTAAGGAGTTAGCCGCTCCACCTGCAACCCATGACTCTGCATCTCACAGTCGAAACCTTGACACCCCCCTATGGTGACTGTCTTCACAGTTCAGGATTCAATAACAATATACTTGATTAGCGGTGAAGTATCAAGAAGAATAACTAGTGTCCCAAACCGTGGGGATGATTTGAAGCAAACTCCTTGTATCGCTGGTATTTACCAGTAGATCCGCGAAAAAAAGGAGTTGCAAGCATGTTTCGTCCCCCATTTTGTCCCAACAGGGACTGTCAGAATCACCCTTCCGACCAATCTGTCACCGGTTGGTATGTAAAAAACGGCAGCTACCAATCCCGCCTCTTTGGAAAAATCCAGCGTTTCCACTGCAAACACTGCGGTGCAGGCTTCTCTTCCCAAACCTTCAGCATCGATTTTTTTGCAAAGAGAAAACTTCCCTACCGAACAATCTTCTCCCATCTCTTTACCTCCTCCGGAATCCGGGATACCGCGCGCATTCTGAAGGTCTCGCCGACAACAATCACCAACCGCATCAGCAGGCTTGCACGGCAGGCAATCGCCATCCACGCCTCCTTGTCTGCAGAACTCCATTTAACCGAAGATCTGGCAGCCGACGGATTTGAAAGCTTTGTTCTGTCCCAGTACTTTCCCAATAATATAAACCTTCTGGTTGGAAAGGACTCCCAGTTCTGGTTCTCCTTGGACTATGCCCATTTGCGGAGAAAGGGACGCATGACCGAGTATCAGAAAAAACGAAACATACAAATGCAGGCCAGGTTCAACCTGCATCGGAGAAGTATTTATCGATCATTCCAGGAGTTAGTGCGTGTATGTCTCGATTTGCAGGAGCAAAGTGCCTGTTCCAGTGTTCAGCTCTTTACTGATGAGCATCTGCAGTATGCTAAAGTGTATCGTGATCTTACTGCCGAAGACCAAAAGCGCATACACCACCGGCGAATCAGCTCAAAATTACCCCGGACACTGCGGAATGATCTATTCAGTGTCAATTATCTTGACCGGGAAATACGAAAGGACAGTGCAGATCATACCCGGGAGACAGTCCGGTTTGCCCGCAATGCGTCCAACTGCATGGAGCGGCTTGCCATCTACCGCTTGTACCACAACTACTGCAAACCTTATCGGATAGCGAAGCAGGGAGACAACACCATAACCCACGCAGAACGAGCGGGGATTCTTGCACAGCGGATCAAAAGTGAGATGAAAACACTGTTCACCCGGCGGCGGTTCTTCAGCAGAATGTGTCGGATGTCTTCCAGCGACAGAATGATATGGCTGCGCAGCATTGTGACTCCCATGAAGATTACGGCAGAGTATCTTCCGGCCTATGCGTATTCGTAAAATATCCCCACGGTTCGGGACACTAACAGAAGATTAAAGTCGTTGCTTGAACTCCCGGTCTGCGTCGCGTTTGTCATCCCGCTCTTTTATGCTCTGACGTTTGTCGTGAAGCTTCTTTCCCTGGCAGACGCCCAGTTCGAGTTTGACGATTCCTCCTTTCAGATAGAATTTCAGGGGAACCAGGGTCAGTCCTTTCTCGTCAACCTTGCGCTGCAGACGTTTTATCTCGTCCTTGTGGGCCAGAAGGCGGCGCTCCCTATCGGGAATATGATTGTGTATATTGCCGAACTCGTATGGAGTAATGTGAAATCCTACCAGCCACAGTTCTCCATTTTTAATGCGGGCATAGGCGTCGGTGAAGGAGAATTTTCCCGATCGCATGGATTTAACTTCCGTGCCGTGAAGGGCTATGCCGCATTCAAGAGAATCGAGTACTAAAAAGTTAAAGCGGGCCTTTCTGTTATCCGCCAGCATTTTTTTGCCTTCCATATAGATCATTGAGTTTACGGTAAATTATCGGGTTTACGCAAGAGCACTACGCCGGGAGCAGTTGAAGGGACAGGAAAAATCTGGTAGCGTCTGTCCTATCATGTTTCAGCAAAGCGGCGGGTTTTCCCGCTATTCAGCATATATGCGGGGTAAGAAACAGCGAACCCGTATAAAAAAGGTACTCCTTGTAACAGCAAGTCTTTTAGCGATTTTGAGCCTTGTTAGCGTTTTGGGTGTCAGTACCCTGCGGATAAGCGGGGCTTCAATGAGCCCGAACTTTAGTAATGGAGACCGGGTCCTCAGTATGGGGCTCCCGTATGGTTTGCAGATTGGTTTCTCGGATAAACGATACTTTGCTTCAACTTTACCCAAAAGAGGAGATGTTGTTCTCGCTCGTCCCGGATACAACCCTGTACCTTCCCGCTGGTTTGTCGCTCTGGACAGAATCCTAGGTATATTAAGTTTTCAGCAGCTTAATCTTGAATCTGTTCTGGGAGATTACCGGGGCGATTCTCTTCTTGTTCGGCGGGTTGTCGGTGTTCCGGGGGATATCCTGTACATGGAAGAGGGGAAGGTTTTTTTAAAACCTGCTGGAAAGGACGAATTTCTGCAGGAGGAGCAGCTTGCGGCACAGGCGTACGATATCAGTCCGCCGCCGGAAATTCCTGGATGGGGTCCCAGGTATACGGGACCTGCGGCATTTCCTCTTACCGTGCTGGGAGAAGACGAGTATTTTCTGCTGTGCGACAACCGTATTGTTATGGATGATTCACGCTTATGGGGTACTATTCCCTTAGGTGCCGTGCTTGGAAGAATAGAGTATACCTACTGGCCGCTCAGTTTCTTTGACTGACACCATACCACTGGAAAAGTATGAGAACCAGCTTATATGTTCATATACCTTTCTGTGACGAAAAGTGCGATTACTGTGATTTCTATTCTCTGGGTTCCGGCAGCGGGTATCAAAAACGGGACTTTATACGGGTACTGATTGATCACCTGGCCTTTTTCTGTGAAGAGTTTCAGATCGATGAATTCCCCACCGTCTATATTGGCGGCGGTACGCCAACTTCTCTGTCGTCGAAACTGCTGGAACCGCTTTTTGCGGCAATAGATGCATGCTCAAAAAACTCTCCGATTGAATGGACCCTTGAGGTAAATCCTGAATCCCTTACCCGGGACCACCTTTCCCTGTTTTCTTCTTTTCCTGTTTCAAGAATCAGCATGGGTGTACAGAGTCTTTATGAGCCGTCAAGAAAGTTTATTGGAAGAAGGGGCAGCATAAAAGCAGTCTTAAAGGCTTTTGATTTGCTGCACGATTACTGGAAAGGAGCGCTCAGTATCGATCTGATCCGCGGGCTGTCGGACAATGCATCCCTTTCTTTGGAGGATGAGCTTTCGCGGCTTCCTCTTTCCTCTATCCAGCATCTTTCTCTCTACGACCTGACGGTGGAAAAGGGCACCCCCTTATCGTATCGTGTACGGAAATCTGATCCGCGGCTGGACAACCTTCCCCAGTCTCTTAAGTCCAGTGGATTTCAGCACTACGAAGTCAGTAACTACGCGCGTCCTGGAAAAGAGAGCCGTCATAACCAGTCATACTGGGATATGGAGCCTTACCTTGGTATCGGGCCCGGTGCTGTTTCGCTGATTCGCAGGAACGGTCTCTGGATGCAGCACAGTGTGCGGCGGAACCTGGATTACTTTTTACGCAGGAGCCCCGGGGAGTGTATTGAAACAGAAAGTCCATCCGCGGCCGAGTTCTTTATCGATCACCTGCTTATGGGTTTTCGCCAGGTTAAAGGCCTTTCTCTGAATAGAGTGCAGGAACGTTTTGCACAGGAACTATCCGATATCATCCCTGAAACTCTGTCTTGCTGGGCGGATAATCTCTCCTTGGATTCTGCCGGCGACAGGCTTGCTCTAACAGGTGCTGCCTTCTGGATACAGGACCGCTTTTTCCTTGATGCCTGGAAAGAGATAGATGCAGCTTTGCCCTTTGCTTGACAGCAATTTTTTGTCTGTGCTACTGTTCTGTGTTACAATTATCCCACTCGTGATCAAATAAGGAGACAGTATGTCCGGCCATAGTAAATGGGCATCGATAAAACATAAAAAAGGCGCAGCGGACGCTAAACGGGGAAAGGTTTTTTCCAAGATCATAAAGGAGATTACCGTTGCAGCCAGAATGGGCGGTGGTGACGAAGAAGCCAACCCCAGACTGCGGACTGCGGTGCTCAAGGCAAAAGCAGCCAACATGCCCAAAGACAATATTGCACGGGCAATTAAAAAAGGAACCGGCGAATTAGAGGGCGTTGATTATATTGAACTGACTTATGAAGCCTATGGACCCGGCGGAGTGGCTATTATGATTGAGGCCCTTACTGATAATAAGAATAGAACCGCAGCGGATATCAGGAGCATCCTGACCAAAGGCGGCGGAAGCCTTGGTGAGACCGGTTGTGTTTCCTACCTCTTCAAGCGCAAAGGAATTATCGCATATAACGAAGCCGAGTATTCAGAGGATGCAATCTTCGAGGCAGCCCTTGAGGCAGGCGCCGAGGATGTGAGCCATGAGGGGGAGAGCATCGAAGTCACCACTGATCCCGAAAGTTTCGGAGAGGTCCTTACGGCCCTGCAGGCAGCAGGTTTTACCGAAGAGATGGCAGAGATAAGTCTCGTCCCTGAAGCCTATGTCAGCCTGGATCCCGATTCAACTGCCAAGGTTATGCGGCTGATTGAAAGAATCGATGACCATGACGATATTCAGTCTGTTTCAACGAATATTGATATTCCCGATGATTTCGAAATGCCAGAAGATTAATGAGGGTCCTCGGCATTGATCCGGGATTGGCTAACACCGGCTGGGGTATTATTGACGCGGGGGGCGGCAAGCTTCGCCATGTTTCCCACGGTACTATTACGACCTCATCGCAGGAGATGAACGGCCGTCGTCTTCTGGCTATTCGCAACGAACTGATCGAAATTGTAAGAACGTACAAACCAGATATCGCGGGGATAGAAAGCATCTATTTTTCCAGGAACCAGACTTCTGCTATTCCGGTTGCCCAGGCCATGGGGGTTGTGCTTGTTACTTGCGAAGAGCTGGACTTGCGGGTGGAGTCCTTCTCGCCTCCCAGGATAAAGCAGGCCGTTGTGGGGGTTGGCCGGGCCGACAAAGAGCAGATGCAGGAACTGCTGCGTCTGATTCTGGGATTAAAAGAGCCCCCCCGGCCGGACCATGCCGCTGACGCCCTTGCTGCTGCGGTTTGCCGTTATAACTATCTTTCTCCGGGAGAGGATGCAAAAAAGGCAGGGATGTAATGTACAACAGTCTTACCGGAACAGTAACAGAAGCGAGCGTTTCCGAATGCTGCCTCGATGTTGGCGGGGTTGAATATATCCTGACGGTCACCAGTGGAGCTCTGCAGCAGCTGCATACAGGTCAGCGCCACCGTATTATTGTTTATCTGTATCATAAAGAAGATCTGATGAAGCTCTACGGGTTCGCCGATGAAATGGAGCGGTCGGTGTTTTTCAAGCTCCTGAAGGTTTCCGGGGTGGGGCCCAGTCTTGCAATAAAGATTCTTTCCGGGCTGCCTTCCCGTCGGCTTGCCAGCGCTATCGAGGACGGAGACATTGCTTCCTTGAGTTCCATCCCAGGGCTTGGTAAAAAGACCGCCCAGAAGATCATACTCGCTCTGCAGGGAACCATCGTCTCTATGGAGGGGGAGGGGGCAGGGCCTCATGGAGATCTTATTTCTGCCCTGGCAGAGATGGGTTTTGACCGGAGCGCAGCTGCTGAAGCGGTCCGGTCTTTATGCAGCAAGCTTCCTGATAACATAAGCGAAACCGAAGCGGAAGAGCGGCTTATGCGGGATGCCATAGTGCTGCTGAGCAGAGGAGCCGGAGGATAGAATGGAGAACGAGAGTTTTCTGCGGGGCGATTACACGGAGGATGATGAAAAAGAACTCTCCCTGCGTCCGGCTACATTGCGGGAATTTTTAGGACAGCCGTCACTGAAGGAGAACTTGTCGGTATTTATCCGTGCTGCCCGTGAAAGGGGTGAAGCCCTGGACCATTTGTTCCTGGCAGGACCTCCGGGCCTGGGCAAGACGACCCTTGCCGGCATCGTAGCCGCAGAGATGCAGGCCGAGTTTAAGGCGACCTCAGCTCCCGCCCTGGATAAACCCAAGGACCTGGCCGGCATTCTCACTTCCCTTACGGAAAACTCCGTTTTCTTTATCGACGAGATCCATCGTCTAAAACCCGTGGTAGAGGAAATGCTCTATATTGCCATGGAAGACAACGAGATCGACTGGGTAATCGGGCAGGGACCGGCGGCCAGGACTATTCGTATCCAGATTCCCCATTTTACCCTGATTGGGGCCACCACCAAGGCAGGACAGGTAGCCGGGCCCCTCTACAGCCGTTTCGGGATCTCCTTCAGGATGAATTTTTACGAGACTCGTGACCTGGAAAAGATTATCCGCCGGACCGCGGGCATACTTGATACTCCGATTACCAAAGGAGCGGTTGCCCGGCTGGCTCTAAGCGCCAGGGGAACGCCGCGTGTGGCAAACCGGCTGCTGAAACGTATGCGGGACTTTGCGCAGATTCTGGGAGATTCTGCTGATGGAACCGTAACCGAAAAGATTGTGGATGAAGGACTCGGCCGACTTGAGATTGATGGCTACGGACTGGAGCGCCTGGATCGTCAGATTCTTGCCACCATTATCAGCCGCTATAATGGGGGCCCCGTTGGTGCGGAAACTCTTGCCATATCTGTCGGAGAGGCCATTGAATCCCTGGAAGATTTTTATGAGCCCTATTTAATCCAGCGGGGTTTTCTGCAAAGGACTCCCCGGGGCCGCATGGTTACTGACCTGGCGTATGAACACCTGAAAATTGAAGCGGGAGAGCGCAGTGCTGACCAGGGATTTCTCTTTTGATCTGCCGGAAAGACTCATAGCCCAGTATCCCCCTGAGAGCAGGGGAGCGTCACGTTTACTGCGGCTCGACAGAAAGACAGGACAAACCTCCGATCATAGTATGCACGATTTTCCGGAAATGCTGCCGCAGGGAAGTCTCGTCATATTCAATAATACCCGGGTGAGAAAATCCAGGATCTTCGGAACAACTGAAAACGGCGGCAGTGTGGAGTTCCTGCTTGTAAAGGAGCTTGAGCCCGGGCTCTGGAAGGCCGTAGTGCAGCGGCGGAAGCGGCAAAAGGTGGGACGCCGCTACAACTTTCCCGAGGGAGTGACGGCTCTCCTGGTAGATAAGCCTGAAGACCATGGGATTCTGCGCTTTGATCCACCCGTTGACAAGCAGTATCTGGAACGGAATGCCGCAATACCGCTGCCTCCCTATATTCGGCGAATGGCCGATGAGAGCGACAGCGAGCGCTATCAGACCGTTTTTTCCCGGGAACAGGGTTCTGTAGCCGCGCCTACCGCCGGGCTCCACTTTACTCCGGAAATTCTTGACAGGATCAAAAATCGGGGGGATGTGCGATTTGTTACCCTTCATGTTGGAATCGGGACCTTTACACCCATTCGCAGTGAACGCCTCGAGGACCATCGTATGCACAGCGAAGAGTATGATGTCCCCGGGGAAACCGCAGAAGCGGTTAACAGGGCTAAAAAAGAGGGACGTCATATCATTGCCGTTGGAACCACCACGGTACGGACCCTGGAGTCCGCCTTTATCGGCGGAAATATGGTTCCCGGGAGAAATACCACGAACCTGTTTATTTCGCCGGGATACCAGTTCAAGGTTGTGGACCACATGTTTACCAATTTTCATACCCCGGGTTCGAGTCTGCTGGTAATGGTCTCTGCTTTTGCCGGACGGGAGAGAATCTTACAGGTTTATAAAGAGGCGGTGCGGAAGGATTACAGGTTTTTCTCCTATGGAGATGCCATGTTTGTTCAGTAGGTAGTTTCGTCCATTGCCTCAAATTCGGCCCTGACCTTAAGCAGGTGTTCCATATCCATACGGATGATTTCTCCGTAATCCAGTTCCCCCTGCATAATGCGGTGGCGCTCGTCTTCCATGCCTCTATTCCCTCGTAATGGTCCCAGGGTTTTGTTGAAGCAGCTTTCGCCCAGCGCCGGGCTTCCGGCCAGTAGTAAAGAGCCGTTTTGAAAAAATGCTCCGCGATCTCAAGGCTTTCCAGGTTTTCTTCTTTCCATGGGGCATTAAAAAAATAGGCTTTTTCCCGGTTGAACTTACCGGCCAATCCTCTGTACTGCTCAATAATCTTCAGGTTGACATGCATTCTAAAAAGGGCCCTGTATTTTGCCCAGTCTGTGGAGTCATTTATAGGACGTCCAAGGGCGTAGAGAGGATTACAGAAATCGGATTTCAGGGCTCGCTCCAGGTACCAGATGTTCTCTTCGTAGTTTTCCGGATAGCGGTACAGCTGGGTATGAAATAATTTGTAGAACTGCTCGGCGTACTGGACTGGATAGCCGAAGGCTGTATAGGGCAGAAGCATAATGAATATGAGAAAAAAACCAAAAGTCCTCACAATTTATCTATCGGCGGATAGGGCAGGGATCTCCAGATAATCCGGGCAATCTCATCTATTGGGGCGCTTCCGTCGATAATTTCAATATCGAGTTCCGGGAAACGTTCAAAGGCGCGGTAATAGTTTTCCCGGATCTTTCGCTGCATCTCTGTTTCATCAAACAGCTCCGCTGTGGAACGGGTTTTTCTGCGGGAGGCACACTCTTCCGGTGAGAGCTCTATAAAGAAGAGCCGGTGGGGCAGGGGGAAGGTGTTGAGTTTTAGTACATCATCCATGGAGGCGTGCAGAGACTGATAAGCTACACTGGAAAACAGATAACGATCTGAGATAACAGTTTCCCCCGAAGCGACATGGTCAAGAATTCCATTAATGTTCTCGAACAAATGAAGAGAACGGTCAGCAGAAAAGAGACGCATCAGGGTATCCGGTGGAACAGTCAGTTCCTTATGTAGAATTCTTCTTATCAGCGTGCCGATGGGGTTGTCCGTTGGTTCGAAGGTTGGGTAAAGCCGCGGAGACAGCCCCTCGGCTTTGCGGGTAATGCGATGCAGCTGCGTTGTGGTGCCGGAGCCGTCCAGGCCTTCAATGACATAGAAGTTTTCTATTTTGTCCATCAGTTCCTCCGTGGAATAGAAGCAAACCCCAACAATGGTGTAGTATATTGGTACAATAGTATGATGAGTTCAGTCCAGACCCGGCGGGCCAGGTTCTTATAATGGCATTATCCCGGCGGAATATACATATAGTACAGGTGCTGTTGCTCCTCTTTCTCATCGCTTTGACCGTTGTCATTCTCTGGCCTTTTCAGCAGGCCCTGGATCGGAGTATGCTTGAGTTCCGGCAACAGCTGATTGAATACCTGGAGGGCAGGCTGTGTAGAACCATCACCTACCGGAGCATTTCTCCGGCGGTATTCAGGCACCTCGAAATTCGGGATCTGGAAATATTTGATCCCGGGAATGCAGGTGAAGCCCTGCTGACCATACGAAAGCTTAGAATCAGCTACAGTATATTCGGCCTCTTTACTGAAGAACCATTAAAAGCGCTGCGGGAAATCCGTTTTGAAAACTCCTCGATCAATTTTTCTATGCAGCAGGATGAGGACCTGTATCGTCTTTTTACAGAGCTTGCAGATACGCCGTCGCAGGAAGTTTTCGGAGAGGAGTTGTATGAAGGTCTGATTGTCAGCGGTCGAAACCTTGCATTCTACTATAGTGATGGGCAGCAGAATATCGGGTTTGATCACATCTTCTTTGACCTTACCCGCGAAAATGAAGGCTTCGGATTTGAAATCCGGGGTGATGCCGATTATTCCAACAAACAGCCAACAGTTCCCTTTGCTGAATTCAGTTCCTATCTGGAAGCATCGGGAGGAATCAATTTATCCGGAACCCGGGGAGAGTTTTCTCTTTTAATGCGAGATATCAACAGCAGTCTGTTTGATTTATCCCGGATTACCTTCTTTGTTGATTATTCACCCGATATATTGCATGTACGAAAAATTCAGGATCGTGAACCCTTTGATCTTTCTCTGCGTTTCGATTCGGCAGCCGGAAAGGCTAAAGTAAATTTCATTGGTGAGGATTTTCGTCCTTCTGATTTTATCGTTCCCCGGGGCAGCCTCTCCACCTACAGCTCCTGGTTCTATGCCGTTGTGAGCGGCGACGGACAAGCAGAGTTTGATCTTGATTTCACGGATGTTGATTATCAGGGAGACCTTTCTTTTGAGCTAACCCGGAGTAACCTGCCCCTGCCTTTTGGCGGAAGAATTAATTTTACCGGAAATACCCGGCGCGTGGAAGTCGATCCTCTCTATCTTGAGTCCGATCGCGGGAGATTCAGCTATCGGGGCGATATCCTGCTGGATTCGCTGCTTCCCTCGGGAAACTTACGAATGAGGGATGTGGTCCTTCCAACAGGAGATTTTCTGAACGGAGACCTGAGTTTCCGGCGTTCCGGGACTTCCGTTGCCGCTGCAGGGGGACTCAGAATTGGAGATGTTCTTTTTCCCGATCTCGCGGGCCGGATAAACAGGAAGAACGGGGGACTGGGAATACGAGCTTCTGGTTCCAGTCGAGTCAGGAAACGCCGGCCGGGGCTATATCAGTCTGGAGGGAGGATACTACATCGGGACCGGGTTTCTGCAGACCGCCGGACGGGTTCAGGATATGCCGCTGGCAGCTTCGTTTGATCTGGCTTCCGGTCGTGAGGCTCCGGAAATGCTGAAAGAACAGAACCTGCGCTGGAGCAGTTCATTTTTTCTCTACATGGATGAAAAAGACTATACATTTTATCTTCCTGATGCACTGGTTGACCACCCACAGGATCCGGACAAGAGGATAAGCTTTCAATTCAGCGGCGGAAACGATGGATTTAACCTGAACATGGACTCCCTGCTTTTTAACCAGTACAAGGCGCAGGGCGTAATGAGTCTGCAGTCTGATAGAGAACGGGGTGTGAAGTTCAGTGCCTCCGCGGATGTTCAGGATATCCCCTATGAAATCCATGGAAGCTATGGAAACGGTCAGTTGGTTCTGAGGGGAGAATATATAGATACTTTCATTGTTGACCTGCGGAACAATATACGCTTCTATGTAAAAGCAAAAGACTTTCCTGTTCCGCTTCCCGACAAAGTATCCTATTTTGATCTGACATCCCGGGGGAATTTCAGGGATTTTGAGCACTGGACCTTCAGAACTGAGGATTTTACCCTCCGTAATTTGCCCTTTACCCGGAGCGAAGACTCGCTGCATCTTTCTTTTGTCGCCAACTCAAACCGGATTAATCTATACCGGATTGAGTATGGCGATGATACTTCGACAATACAGGGAAACGGCTATTTCGCCATGGACAGATTCAGAACTGCCGATTTCTTTACTATTCAGGGGGATGGATGGCTGCAGCTTTTTTCCGGGGATAGTGAAGAACATTATCAGATGATCCTGTCTCTCCAAGACGACCAGATTGAATCAGACATTTCCTTTCGAAACGCGCCTCTCAGGCGATTTGAGAATATTCCACTGCGGGGTGATTTTTCGGGTGATATTACCCTTACGGGGGCGCGGAAGCGACCGGATATTTTCGTTCGTTTTGAATTAGAGGATGGAGAACTTAACCAGGACCCTTTTACCTTTGTAAGTGTCTTTTCCCTGGAATCCGATCGTATGGAAATACGGGAACTCGAACTGGATTATCTTGGAATTAATATACAGCAGGGAAGAGGAAAATACCTTTTTCAGGAAGGAGCAGCAGATTTTACGGCCGAGCTGCGTTTGCCTTTTCAGGAAGAGATTCTCCGAAGCACTCTTGAGCTTACAATGGACACTGCCGAGATTTTAAAACGTTCTCGCTTAAATGAATTTCTTCTGAATCCCTTTGACGGCAGATTGTCGGTAAAGGATATACAATTGGGCTCAGAAGAAAAGGACCCATGGGATATCGGATTCGGTTATGATGGAGAATTGTTCGCCTTCTATGGAGGCCCTGGTAACTCTGTTTCAGGTACCATTAATCAAAACAGGGAATTCTCCCTGGCTTTATCTGATCCTTTTCCCCTTCAACTGCGCTTGAGCGGCATACTGAAGGAAGGAGATATTGAGGCGGAATTGGAACAGATAAGGCTTGAAGTTGAGCCTTTGCAGGGAGGTCTCCGTTTCCCCTTTTTCTATCTAAAGAGCGGAGTTGTCAGCGGACAGAACATCAAGGTTTCCGGTCCCATGAATGATCCGGATTTTAACGGGCTTTTATCCGCTCGTAATATCTCCGCGGAATCGCCGGTAATTCCGGAGGCAATAGGCCCCTTTGACGGGCAGCTTGCACTGGAAGAAAAGACCTTGTCGATTGATAACCTCTCTTTTGCGGTAGGGACAGGAAACGTCAGCGCAGACCTCTCCTTTGTCCTGGAACATTGGCTGCCGGCTACCTATGATATTCGGATCAGGACCGGTTTAAACCGGGGAGTACATGTTAAAACAGATATAGGTCAGTTGAAGCTTGACGGCTACGCCCTGGGGAATTTTAATATTATTGGCGACCGCAGCGGCACGGAATTGAGCGGTAGATTAACATTGAGTTCTGCAGTGCTTACCTTGACCAGTGAAAAGCTTCCTCCTCCGCCCTCCCCGTCGCCACACTCGCTGCGCACCGATTTTACCTTTGTTACCGGCCGCAGTGTGGAATTCCTCTGGCCTTCTGCAAATCTGCCGATACTGCGCAGTTTTGCCAAGACAGGTCAGGAGATGACTGTTCAGTATGACAGCGGAAACGAAACTCTGGCGGTCAAAGGGAATATCGAGATCCAGGGAGGCATTATTCTCTATTTCCAGCGAAACTTTTTTATAAAGGAGGGAGCGGTTCAGTTCAACGAAAACGAACTGAAATTTGATCCTTTGCTTTCTGCCAGGGCGGAGTTGCGGGAGATTGATGAAGAGGGCGAGAGCGTGCAGATCTTTCTGGTTCTGGATGAACGGCCCTTCAGCCAGTTTTCTCCCCGTTTTGAGTCGATACCCAGTAAAACAGATGCCGAAATCGCGGCGCTGCTGGGTTACTCCATCTTCGGTGGCTCTACGGGAGAACCCATAACACCCTCGGATGCGCTGATACAGACCAGCGACCTGCTGCTAGGGCAGCTCGGGATTGTACGCTCCTTCGAGCAGTCCATGAAAGAGATCTTCAGTCTGGACCTCTTCAGCATAAGAACACAGATTCTGCAGAACATTTTATTGGACAGGATGGTTGTCGAAGAGCAGGCCAGCCAGCAAGGCGCTGCAACCTCGAATCAGTTGGGACGCTATCTTGACAATACAACCCTATTTTTGGGAAAGTACTTTGGCGACAATGTTTTTCTTGAAGCAATGCTTCAAGTTCAGTCGAACGAGCAGTTTTTTTCCACCTATAGCGGAGAGGATGTTTATTCTCTGGAAACGGAAATATCTTTGGAATGGAAAACACCTTTTTTCCTGCTCGATATAGGGGTGTATCCGGATTTTCGTGATATAGTTTCCAGTATTACTACCGCCAAGGTGGGGCTCTCGTGGTCGTTATCATTCTAAAGGAGCCTGTATGCGTAAGACGCTGCTTGTTTTCGTACTACTGTTATTAAGTCTTAGCGCCTGGACCCAGGAAAATAACTGGTGGGTAGGAAAACCTATCGAGGATATCCGTTTCAAGGGTCTCTTGTCCGTTAGTGAATATGATCTTGAAGGTATAACCAATCAGTATATCGGTGAACCCTTTACCGATACCCTCTCCTGGGAGCTGCAGAGCAAGATCTTCGCCCTGGATTACTTTGAAAGCTATTCCATCGAAGCGGTTGAGGGGAGTCAGGGGACCGATTCAGTGGTAATTGAGTTTACCGTCAAGGAACGGCCACTCGTCGACGAGATTGTCATTAACGGAAATAAGAACCTGCGGGATTCCGAGATACTCAACACGGTGCTCCTTAAACGGGACGATATGGTTACCCGCAACAAGGTGCGACTTGATGCTGAGGCCATACATACCCTCTATATTGAAAAGGGCTATCCAGATGCTGATGTGAGCGGACGCTTTGAAAAGAACGATGAGGGTCGGGCTGTTGTCTATTTTGACATTAATGAGGGAGCCCAGACCAGAATAAAGAACATCTATTTCTCCGGCAACAGCTTTGTTTCCGACAACACCCTGAAGCGCAGACTCGAAACAAAGGAACAGGGTCTCTTTTCCAGCGGAATCTACCAGGAAAGCACTATTGAAGAAGACAAACGGATTATTCTCTCCTATTACTGGGAACGGGGCTATGTGGATGCCAAAATAGTAGAAGTCAGACAGACTCCCACTCCCGAACAGGAAGATGAGAGGAGAAACTATGTGGATATCACCTTTTATATTGAAGAGGGTGCCCAGTACACCTACGGTGGTATCGATTTTCGGGGGAACAGCCTTTTCAGCGACGAAGAGCTTATGAAGCTTATCCGGCAGGAAGAGGGGACCATTCTAAACAAAACTGCCCTGCAGTCGGATTTTACGCGGGTGGCTAACCTCTATTTTGACGACGGCTATATATTTAACCAGATTGACCGGAGGGAAGTCCGGAACGAGCAGGAACGAAGTATCTCCTATGTTGTCGAAATCGTCGAACGAGGCCGGGCCCACATCGAAAACATCATTATAAAGGGCAATACTAAAACAAAGGATTATGTAATCGAACGGGAAATACCCCTGGAAGTGGGCGATGTTTTTTCCCGGGAAAAGATAGTTCGGGGATTGCAGAACCTGTATAATACTCAATACTTTTCTGCAGTTAATCCTGAGACCCCCGCCGGCAGTGTTGATAACCTGATGGATCTGGTTATCAACGTGGAAGAGGGCAAAACTATTGATTTAAACTTCGGTGTCTCCTTTACTGGAGGAATTACCGGATTTCCCATGGTCGGATTCATAAATCTTGCGGACAAGAACTTTCTTGGCCGGGGACAGGAGATATCCATAGGAGCCGAAGTTTCTACCCAGAGTCAGAGCATCGACCTGGCTTTTAAGGAGAACTGGCTCTTTGGACACCGCTGGTATGGCGGCGTCAATCTTGGATTTGAACACATGCTGATCGACGGCGCGTATCAGGACCTGATGCCGCCGAATAATATCGGGGCACCGGATCCCTATGAAAGCTATGAAGAGTATGAATGGGCCGTTGATAATGGAGAGGGAGTCTCCTCCGATTATCTGATGGATTATGATTCCTATGAGCTTTCTCTGGGGGTCAGTACCGGCTATTCCTGGAATACCTGGCTTGGACGTCTTGGCGTTGGCACAGGTCTTTCTGGCTCCCTTAACTATATCTGGTACGACGACGAGGTGTATCGCCCCTACAGTTCGGATGTACGGGATAATCTGGAGGAGTGGCTGCCGATAACCCGCTGGTGGACCTCAGCTTCCTTTGATACCCGTGACCTGACCTATAACCCGTCCAGGGGATACTATCTGAACCAGCGCTTTACCTATACCGGCGGTTTTCTGCCCTCCACCCGGGATTATCTGCGCTCAACAACCACAGGGGATATCTATTTTACCCTGCTGGATAAGGTGATTGGTAAAAGCTACCGTTTCCGGTCGATTCTTGGTTTTCACACCGAGTTCGCCTTTATTTTTCCTCAGTTTAACGGTGATCTGTCCGCTACAGATTCGGATCTTCTCTATATTGACGGTATGACCGTGGCCCTGGGCTGGTCCCGGGTTCTGGGGGGGCAGAGCAGATGGGACAGCCGGGTCAATCTTACCTTCCCCATATTTGAACAGTTCCTCTGGTTCGACAACTTTGCGAGCGCGACAGTAATGTATCTCCGTGACGAGAACGATCCTCATCTTGGGTTGGAAGAATTTCAGGACATGAAGCTCGAAGATTTCAAATTTACCCTTGGGAGCGGACTCAAATTGACAATCCCCGGAATCCCGCTGGGATTCTACTTTGCCAAACGCTTCAAGATTCTGGATGACGGTGTCGAATGGCAGCCCGGGGCGCTCTTCAAGGATGAGGATGATCCGGATTCGGGTCTTGATTTTATAATTGCCTTTACCATGACCATGTAGTCCGGGTATAGTATGAGCGCTGGAAGGGAACACAATGATTTATCCAGGCAAAGGAAAGGATAGATGAAACGAATTATAGCTGCCCTGTTGATGACCGTCGCTCTCAGCTCCGGCTACGGACAGGTTATCTCCAGAGTCGGGGTTGTTGATCTCTCAAAGATTTTTAGTCAGTATTTTCGGGAATCCGTCTCGTTCAGGAAGATCGAAGAGCTGCAGACTACCTACGAGGAAGAACGGCGGAATATCATCAATCAGATAGATAAACTCAACGAAGACAAGCTCGATGCACAGCGGAACAATAACCAGTCCCTGGTCTTGAGGATTGAAAAGCAGATAGATGAAAAGCAGGAGTATCTGAAGGACTACCACAGTGTAATGACAAACCGCATCAACCGTTTAAAGGAAAGTATGCAGGCTTCGTCATCCCTTTCTTCCGAGATCCTGCAAGCCATTGGCTATGTCGCCGAACAGGAAGGATATGCCGTTATCTATAAAGCACAGGACCCGAATATCCTCTTCTTTTCAAAAGACGCGGATATAACAGATCTGGTTATTCAACGGCTGATGAGAAACGCCGGAGGCTGATCCACCCCAGCAATGCCCGATACTACCCCCATGATGCGCCAATACCGGCGCATCAAACAGGAACACCACGACGCGATCCTCTTTTTCCGTCTTGGTGATTTTTACGAAATGTTTGAACAGGATGCCAGGGAAGTTTCCGGCATACTCAATATTACCTTGACAAAACGCCATAACATCCCGATGTGCGGCATCCCGTATCACGCCGCCTCGGCCTACATCGGACGCTTGTTAAAAGCGGGAAAAAAGATTGCTGTCTGCGAACAGACCGCTCTGCCGAAGGGGGGCAAGGGAATCGCTGAGCGAGAGGTTGTAGAGATAATAACCCCCGGCACGGTACTGGAAGAGGACTATCTTGACAACCGGCGGAATAATTATCTTTTTTCCCTTGGTTTATACGGAAATGATGCCTGTTTCGCCTATCTTGATCTTTCAACCGGCGATTTCAAGGCAAGCTCCGTTAAGAAGGAGCGTCTCCACGAATACCTTTCTTTAGAGATCAACCGCCTCGACCCAAAAGAAATCCTTCTGCAGGAGTCTCTCTACGATGAAGATCAGGTACTGCGGCAGATAATCGGCGACAGAACATCCATGGTTGTAAACCGCATACCTGACTGGCATTTTGATCAGACTGACGCTTTCCAGCGTCTGTGTCGACAGTTTGGTACGGCGAACCTGAAGGGCTTTGGCATTGATCAGGACGATCCTGTTGTAATGACTGCCGCAGCGGTGCTTGAATACGTTGGAGAGACATCCAAAACCCTGCTGGACCATATACGATCCATCGAGCGCTATACAGACAAGAGTTACGTGGGACTCGATACCGCCACTCAGAGGAACCTGGAGCTGGTACGAAACCTGAATGACGGCAGTGAACAGTATACTCTGCTGGAAGTACTCGATTACAGCCGGACATCCCTGGGCGCGAGGAGAATCCGGAGCCGTCTGCTGCATCCCCTTCGCAATATTGAACAGATAAACCACAGGCTCGATGCCGTTGAGGCCCTGTATCGCAATCAAATTCTGCTTGGTTCTATACGGGAAGAACTAAAAGGAGCGTTGGACCTTCAGCGGCTCGCCACCCGGGTCGCTTTACAGAAGGCCCACGCCAAGGATCTCCTTTCAATTCGTAATACCCTGGATTGTGCCAGAAGGATTCCTGAACTGCTGCAGGGATACGGGCGTAAAAATGAACTGCCCCGGCTTAAAGCGGAACAAGAGGATCGGATCGACACGATTAAAAACCTGTTGTCCGGAGCTCTTCATGAAGATCCCTCAATTCTGCTGACAGAAGGACGTTTAATTGCGGAGGGGTACCATCAGGAACTTGACAGGTTACGAAATGCCCGCAGGGACCGTAAACGGGTTCTTGATGAGTATCTTGAACGTGAGCGTGAAACATCGGGAATCGCCAATCTGAGGATTAAATACAACAAGATCATAGGTTACTTTTTCGAGATCACTAAATCCAATCTTAAATCGGTCCCTGAGCATTTTATTCGCAGGCAGTCTCTGGTAGGAAGTGAGCGTTTTACCACGGATGAGCTGATCCAGATTGAGACTGAGGTTAACAGCGCGGCGGAACGGGCATTAGATCTGGAACGTGATGTCTTTCTGGAACTTCGTGAAAGGGTACGGACCTCACTTGAAGATCTGTACGCATGCGCCGAGTATCTTGCAGAGCTGGATGCTGTCGCCAGTTTCGCCTATACAGCTACCGTCCACGGCTTTGTTCGTCCAGGTCTCCAGCCGTCCAGGGGGATTATTATCGAGGAGGGCAGGCATCCCGTGGTGGAAAAGCATCTCCCCCCCGGGGAGTTTGTTCCCAACTCCCTGTATCTGGGAGGAGATAATCCGCCCTTCGCCCTAATTACCGGTCCTAATATGGCGGGAAAATCAACGGTGCTGCGTCAGACTGCCCTGATTGTTCTTATGGCCCAGATCGGTTCTTTTGTCCCCGCCTCCCGTGCCGAGATTGGCCTGGTTGACAGAGTTTTCTGCCGTGTAGGTGCCTCGGATAACCTTGCCCGTGGAGAGTCTACCTTCCTTGTAGAGATGAATGAGACCGCAAATATCCTGCGTTATATGAGTGATTCCAGCCTGGTTATCATGGATGAAGTGGGGCGGGGGACCAGTACAAACGATGGACTTTCTATTGCCTGGGCAGTTTCTGAATACATTCTGGGAAAAAAGGTGTCTACCCTCTTTGCAACCCACTACCATGAGCTTACCTCCATTGAGAACGAAGGACTGCGAAACCTCCACATGGAGGTTCTGGAAAAGGAAGGGGAGATTATATTCCTGAAACGCTTAAAAGAGGGTGCCGCAGCCGGTTCCTACGGAATACATGTGGCCCGGTTAGCGGGTATCCCTGAACAGGTTATCTGCAGGGCAGCAGAAATTCTCAAAGGTCTTGACGGTGCAGCGTCGGCGCCGTTGCCGCCCCGGACTGTTGAAAATACGACCAGTCAGGCAGAACTTTTTGGAGTAGATGAAATGGTCATTCAGGAACTGAAAAACCTGAAGATTGATTCAACAACTCCGCTGGATGCACTGAATTTTCTTGCCAGAATACAGAAATCTCTGCAATCCTGAAAAGCGCAGTACCCCTGTCGTGGTTTATTATTACGTGACAGTACAATTTTTACACCGGTTGTCGGGATTTTTCTTTCCTCCTGTATGTTCTATCTGCGGGCTGGTATTGTCAGGGACTTGCAGAAGTTATGTATGTTCCGGGTGTCTTAAGGAGCTTCGGCAAAGTATGATCTCAGGAGAATGCTGCAGGCAATGTGGATTACCCTTAACAAGTGAAGAGCAGTTATGCCTTCGATGCCGTGAACTTGAAGAACCCGGTCCTGCCGGGCGGGCTCTTTTTTTTTACCACGGAACAGCCAGAGTGCTGCTGCAGCGATATAAATTTGAAGGAGTCAGGGGGCTCTCCGGGATTATTGCAGAAGAACTGTTACGGGAACTCACGGAAGAAGAGGCAAAGGCTGTAATAGTCCCCATCCCTTCAGGAAACAACTCCCGGCGACGCAACGGGTGGGGGCATATGGAGCAGGTGGCAGCATGTCTTTCACGAAGGGGCATACGTGTCCGTCAGGATCTTCTTGTTCGCCGCGCCGGAAAGGAACAAAAGAAACTGGACCGGAAAGGCAGAGAGGAGAACAGCCGTTTTGTGTTCCGATCGTCGGGTAAAAGCAGCAGCGAAGCGGTTGTGCTCATTGATGATGTGCGTACCACCGGCGCAAGTATCCGGGCGGCCTGCGCGGCTCTTGAAGCCGGAGGGACTCATGTTAAAAGCTGGATAGTCTTTGCTATTGACTAGTCTTTCTAACATTGATACTATCTATGCACGACAGTTGAATTGAATTGAAGTAGAAAAGAGTCGCCGGCGACTCTTTTTTTTATAGTTTTACTTTGAAAAAAGGAAAAGGCGGATCCTCCGCCGGATAGTATGAAAGAAGGAACAGGAATCAGTCCTGAACTCGAGTCAACGGTTGACATAATCCAGGGAATGGGTTTTTCCGTTGTAGAGGCTCAATGCCGTCCGGTCAAAGGCACCCTTCAGGTTGTTATTTACATATACCGCCCAGAAGGAGTGTCTCTTGACGATTGTACAAAGGTCTACCGAACCGTAATGCCACGGCTGGAGGTAGCAATGGATTCACGGGATATAAGCCTGGAAGTCTCTTCTCCGGGGATCAGTCGCAATATCAAGTTTTTTCGTGAATTCGTCCTTTTTTCCGGACGCAGAATAAAGGTTTTAACGGAAGGTTCGAGCGAATGGGCTCAAGGAGAACTCCTTCGCGCAGATGACGAAGAAATAGTACTCGCTGTCGGTGACGGGGAGAGACGATACGGGAGAACAGACATTGTTAAAGCGAAAATATCTGAAGGGTAGGGGGTAGTATTTATGGCCTCTGGATTAGCAGACGCAATTCGATCGATTGTACAGGACAGGGGAATATCGGAAGACCTGGTTAAAAAGACTATAGAAGACTTCCTGCTTGCAGCGTACAAAAAGAAATTCGGACAGTGCGACAACGCAGTCGTACGCTTTGATGAAGAAGGTGAAGAAGTCGCCCTTTTTGCCAGTAAACAGATTGTTGAGGATGTATATGACGAAGTAACCGAGATTGCCCTGGAAGAAGCATTGGAGCTGAACGAAGAGTGCGAACTTGGTGATGAACTGTTGATCGAAATAAATCCTCTGGAATTTGATCGAGTTGCTGTTCAAAGTGCCAAACAAAAAGCCAAGCAGACCCTCAGGGATATCCAGAAGGATACTCTTTACTCAGAGTTTCAGGAAAAAGTTGGTGAAATGATCATCGGCTACTACCAGCGGGAACGGAACGGAAATATTTTTGTCGATCTGGGCCGTGTCGAGGGCATCCTGCCCAAGAGGTATCAGTCTCCCCGGGAGATCTACCGTCCCAACGACAGAATAAAAGCTCTTATTTACGAGGTTAACAAGACAACCTCCGGTCTTCAGATCGTACTTTCCAGGACTCATACCGATTTTGTTCGAAGGATTTTTGAGCTTGAAGTACCCGAGGTCTATGATAAAACCGTAGAAATTTTTAAAATCGTCCGGGAGCCTGGTTACAGAACCAAGCTTGCTGTTTACTCCAACAGGGAAGATGTCGATCCGGTCGGGGCATGTGTAGGCATGAAGGGTGTTCGTATTCAGGCAATTGTCCGGGAGCTGGAAGGGGAAAAGATTGATATTCTCAAGTTTGATAATAACCCGCGGGATTTCATTAAAAATGCCCTTTCTCCTGCCGATGTGGATACTGTGGTTATCCTTGATGAGGCAAAGCGGCAGGCTTTGGCTGTTGTAGATGAAAACCAGCTCTCCCTGGCTATTGGCAAGCAGGGGCTCAATGTTCGCCTGGCGAACCGTCTTGTAGACTGGAATATCGATGTCAAGACAGTCTCCCAGTTTGAGGAGATGGATATTGCCGCGGAGAGCAAAAAAGCAATGGAAGCCCTCTTCAGTGATGTGGAAGAAGAGGAAGAGATTACCAGTATTGCAGAACTTCCGGATATTCCTGAACACATTGTCTCCGTCCTGAAAGAAAACAATATCGAGTTGATTGAGGAACTGATTAACCTGAGTTCTGAAGAAATGGCCGAAATTTCCGGACTTAACTCGAATGATGTGGAAACCATAACCGCTATTATTAACGACAATGTTGACATTATCGAGGAAGAAGAAGAAAATGACGACACAGAAGACTTCTTCGAATCTGAAGAGGATGAATCCTATGAGTGTCCTGAGTGCGGACATCCGATAACCGTAGACATGGCAACGTGTCCTAATTGCGGTGTTGGTTTGAGCTTTGAAATATCAGAGGAAGAAGAGTAATGGATTCTTGATAAGGAATCCATAAGATCAACCGAGGAACTATGGCTGAAGAACAGGAAAACAAGAAGAAACCGAAGGCAACCCTTATAAAGCACAAGAAATCAGAGGAAACCTCATCCGACGCGAAACATGAAAAGAAACGGGTTGTAGTCGTAAAGAAGAAAAAGAAGCCCGTTCCTCGAGTGGTCGCGAAAAAAGAAGAAGCGCCTGCGGTAGAATCCGGGCAGGAACAGCCTGTCCAGGAGAAATCCCAGGAGAGTCCTGCTGTTGAACCCGCCAAGGAGAAAAAACCTGAAACACAGGCTGCAGCTCCTTCTGAAGGGGCATCGGAAAAAGCCGAAGTAAAAGCTGCCCACAGCGATGAGGAACCTGTCAAGAAGGAAAAGCCGGTAAAAAAGGAAGCCCCTCCTGCCGGGACCGAAGAGATTCGCCCGACCAGTAAAGGGCGTACCGGTGGATATACCCGCATGCGGTCCGGTGAAACACGGTTCCAGAAGACCACACGCCCTCAGACCCAGGACCGCCGCGAACGGACATCTGACAGACCTCCAAGAAGAGGACCTTCCGGTCCGGGACAGGGAAGACCGGGCGGACCGGGTCGGCCTGGCGGAGGTTTCAGACGTCCGGGACCGCCTGCCGGAGGCGGGGCACCTTCTGCTCCTGCACAGGAAGAGGGAAAGAATAAAAGCGGTAAGAAATTCTTTAAAGCCAAGAAGAAAGCGGCCTATCAGAAAAGCCGGAAGAATGAAGTCGAAGAGCGGGATTTCCATATAAAGAAACGCCCGGTCAAGAAAGTCAATCCGGTACCGAAAGAGATAGATATTATGGAAGTCATTACCGTCTCTGAGCTGGCACGCAAGATGAATCTCAAAGCAGGGGAACTTATATCCAAGCTCATGGGAATGGGTATGATGGTTACGATAAACCAGCAGATCGATTCAGAAACCGCCCAGCTTCTGGCAGAAGAGTATGGTGCCAAGGTAAATATCGTCAGTCTTTATGATGAAACCCTTATTGAAAGCGACAAGAGCGGAGAGGACGATCTTAAAGCGCGGCCTCCCATTGTGACAATAATGGGTCACGTTGATCACGGTAAAACCAAACTGCTCGACAGCATCCGGACTACCGATGTGGTAGGTGGAGAGTTCGGCGGTATTACACAGCATATAGGCGCTTATAAGGTGTCTCTGCCTGATGGAGCCGGTGACGTCGTGTTTCTTGACACTCCCGGACACGAAGCATTCACTCAGATGCGGGCCAGGGGGGCACAGGTTACGGATATTGTTGTCCTTGTCGTTGCTGCCAATGATGGCGTGATGCCTCAGACAGTTGAAGCCATCAATCACGCAAAAGCGGCCGGGGTCCCCATTATTATTGCGATTAACAAGATAGATCTGCCCGAAGCCAACCCGGACAGGGTAAAACAGCAGCTCTCCGAACACGGTTTAATGCCGGAAAGCTGGGGTGGAACGAACCTGTTCTGTGAAGTTTCCGCCATGACTGGTGATGGTATCCCTGAACTCCTGGAGACTATTAATCTTCAGGCTGAGCTGATGGAGCTGAAATCAAATTATGACTGCAGAGCCGAAGGCCGGATTATTGAATCCAAGGTTGACCATGGAAGGGGAATTGTCGGTACCGTTATTGTTGAACGGGGTACCCTTTCGGTCGGCGATGCTTTTGTCGCCGGAGTATTCCCTGGAAAGGTCCGGGCGATGTTCGATGACAAAGGGAATAAGGTAGACACTGCTACTCCGGCTACTCCTGTCGAGGTACTTGGATTTACCGGAACTCCCAGCTCCGGCGATCCCTTCCAGGTAACCGAATCGGAGAAGCTGGCCAGGCAGGTAGGAGCCAAGCGTCAGGAACTCGAAAAAGCCGGTGAAGCCAAGAACGTCAAGAAGATTACCCTGGATAATCTGTATGATTCTATCCAGCAGGGGGAAGTGCAGGAGCTTAAGGTAATTATCAAAGGCGACGTACACGGGTCCGTAGAGGCCCTGCAGATGGCACTTGAGCGCCTGAGTACGCCGGAGATTCGCTTGAACGTTATAGACGCCTCTGCCGGTGCAGTTACAGAGTCCAATGTGAGTCTTGCTGCTGCTTCGGATGCAATAATTATCGCTTTCCATGTACGGCCGACACCCAAGGCGCAGCTGCTCGCGGAACAGGAAAAGGTTGAAATTCGTAAGTACACAATAATATACGATGCCGTTGACGATATTCGGGATGCCATGGAAGGGATGCTGGCACCTGAACTTCGAGAGGAGACTATTGGTACAGTGGAAGTCAGAGAGACGTTCAAAGTACCGAAACTCGGGCTTATCGCCGGTTGTTATGTTACCTCCGGCAAGGTTATTCGGGGTGCGACTGTCCATGTTGTGCGGGATGGTATTGAGCTGCATACCGGCAAGATTACTTCACTGAAACGCTTTAAAGATGATGTAAAGGAAGTTGCTGCCGGCTATGAATGCGGTATTGGTATAGAGAATTATCTCGATGTGAAAGTCGGCGACCAGTTCGAGGTAATCGAAGTCAGAGAGATCGCCAAGAAGCTGAGTAGTAACGAGAAATAATGTCTGAATATCGACTCAAACGGGTTGCCTCGCTTATCCAGCATGCGGTAAGCGAGATGATCATTACTGGAATAATCAAAGATCACCGCGTTTCTACATTTATATCTGTGACCGAGGTAGTTGTGTCCAAGGACACAAGTTATGCGAAGGTCTATGTATCGAGTTTCGAAAATCCTCAGTCTGTGGAGAATGCGGTAAAAGCACTGAATCATGCTGCGGGGTTTATCCAGGCACGGTTAGGTAAAAAGTTGCGTTTGAGAAATACTCCTAAACTGACTTTTTACCAGGATAGTTCCATCGAACGGGGAGTTCGTATGGTCCAAAAGCTGGATGAACTCGAGAATCCATGATCAGAAAGAACGGAATTATACTTATCGATAAAAACGAAGGTTTCACCTCCAGCGATACCGTGCGTTTGGTGGGCCGCAGACTAAAAGCAAAGAAGACAGGACATACCGGAACTCTAGATAAGTTTGCATCGGGACTTCTGCTCTGCCTGGTCGGTTCATTTACCAGACTCTCATCGTACCTGACTGAACAGGACAAGGTGTATGATGCGACCATCGAGTTTGGCAGGGAGACTGAAACACTTGATCCCGAAGGTGAGGTCTGCGGTGAGGGACCCATACCGGAATTATCTGAGATCGAAGCGGTCCTTCAGGGATTCCGGGGTGAAATTTCCCAGAAGCCTCCTGTCTATTCAGCTGTCCATATAGACGGTACCAGGGCTTACAAGCGGGCATTGAAGGGAGAAAGCCCTGATATGCCGTCCCGCCGGATTTTGATTGAATACCTTGAAATCACCGGATATAAGGCCCCTCTTCTTTCTCTGCAGATTGCCTGTTCAAAGGGAACCTACATTCGTTCGTTGGCAAGGGATATAGCATATGAACTTGGTACTGTCGCCTTTGTAAGCTCTCTGCGGCGAATGAAGGTCGGCAGTGCCGTTGTGGAAGATTCCTCGAGGGTAGAGGACATCGGTGAAGAGACTGGCGTTATCAACGACAGGAGTTCAATGGAAAATCTGCTCGGACTCGAGGGAATAAGCGTACCCGACGCGGCTGTAGATGATTTTTTGCTGGGGCGTTCTCTTGATACGCCGGGTTTTCTTCCGGAAACCGCCGATAAGGAACATTATGTCTGTTTTGACAGCCTGGGGCGCTTTCTCGGGGTCATTAGAAATCAAGAGCACAGATGGTCATACGGTATGGTCAACGGGGCGTTGAGAGATTGACTTTTTAAGGATTTTAAGTACAATCTAGGCAGGTATTTTAGTACTAATTCTGTTTGTATTAGAGAATTAAAAAAAAGACCGTAGATACGGATGAAAATCAAGAGCAGGTTTCGCTCATAAAAGAGAAATGCAAAGAAGCAAGAGAGTTTAAAGGAGAAAATGATGTTAGCTAAAGAAGCGAAACAGGATGTCATTAAAGATTTCGGTAAAACCGACAAAGACAGCGGATCCACCGAGGTTCAGATCGCGTTGCTTACAAAAAGAATAGAAGACCTGACCGAACACTTTAAGACAAATAAAAAGGACCATGCTTCCCGACGGGGTTTGTTAAAGATGGTTGGACAAAGACGCAGGCTGCTGAAGTATCTTCAGAGAAAGGATCTGGAAAAGTATCGTTCTCTGCTTGGCCGGTTGAACCTGAGAAAATAAGAAATAAGGAAATCTTAAAATGAATCATTCAGTTACCATTCCGATGGGGAATGGCGAACTAATCCTCGAAACCGGAAAAATGGCCAAACAGGCTAACGGTGCTGTGTTTGCCCGCTATGAAGGCAGTGCAGTACTTGCAACTGTATGTTGCAGTGATAAACCGGTGGAAGGACTGGATTACGTTCCCCTGCAAGTTGAATATAACGAAAAGTACTATGCCGCTGGAAAAATCCCCGGAGGATTCTTAAAACGCGAAGGGCGCCCAAAAGACAAGGAAATCCTTGTTTGCCGGCTGATAGACCGGCCTATGCGTCCTCTTTTCCATAAATCCTTTCAACGGGACATACAGGTTGTACCGACCGTCGTGTCTGCGGATCAGATAAATCCTCCTGATATCATTGCCATGGTCGCTGCATCCGCAGCGGTTGTTATCTCTGATATTCCTTTTGAAGGACCCGTCGGCGCAGTACGTATCAGTTCCATTGATGGAGAACTGATTATAAATCCGACTTTTGACCAGATTGAGCGAAGCGAGCTTGACATTATTGTCTCCGGTACCAACGAAGGCATAACCATGGTAGAGGGCGGGGCAAAGGAAGTTTCCGAGGAACGGATGCTCGAAGCTATTGCCTTGGCGGAGTCCGAGATTAAGAAGATCTGTGCCGCCCAGCTTGAACTGCGCGAAAAGGCCGGCAAGGAAAAGCTCCCTCTTGTAGAGGAAGAAGAGGTCTTCTCTCTTGAAGATGAGATCAAAGCTTTTGCTGCACCAAAGCTTGAAGAAGCCTGTTTTGTTCCAGGAAAATTCGAGCGTTATGCAGCCATAAAAGCCGTCAAAAACGAGACTCTCACATCATTTGAAGAAAAACTGGACGACGACGATTATGAAAAGGTCGATAAGATCTTTGAAAAATTAGAATATGATATTGTTCGTGCTTCTATATTACAAAACGGAAAACGAACAGATGGGCGCGGCGTCGAGGACATACGGCCGATCAGCTGTGAAATCCGTGTATTGCCCCGCACGCACGGCAGCGCGCTTTTTACCCGCGGAGAGACACAGGCCCTGGCTGTGACAACCCTGGGGACCGTCTCGGATGAAAAGATCGTAGACGATATTGACGGAGACAAGAGCTACGAAAGTTTTATGCTGCACTATAATTTCCCTCCTTTCTCCGTAGGCGAAACGGGTCGTATGGGAACCGGGCGTCGTGAAATCGGGCATGGACATTTGGCGCAGCGAGCAATCGAAGGAGTTCTTCCGAAAAAAGAAGATTTTCCCTACACCATTCGGGTTGTTTCGGAAATCCTTGAGTCCAATGGATCCTCATCCATGGCTACTGTGTGCGGCAGCTCATTGTCTCTTCAAAGCGCCGGTGTACCGATCAAGAAACCGGTAGCAGGAATCGCCATGGGCTTGATCAGCTCTCCGGAAAAGACCGTTGTTCTTTCGGATATCCTTGGAGAAGAGGACCATTTAGGGGACATGGATTTCAAGGTTGCTGGAACCGAGGATGGGATCACCGCCTTCCAGATGGACATTAAGATTTCTGGTGTCTCCCAGGAGATTATGGCAACAGCCCTGAATCAGGCTAAAAAGGGCCGAATGCATATTCTCGGTATCATGAACGAAACAGTTAGTTCACACCATGGAAATATGTCCGAATATGCTCCCAAGATCTTAACTCTCAAGGTTGAAGAAGATAAAATTGGTCTTATAATCGGTCCTGGAGGAAAGACAATAAAGAGCATCAGCGAACGATCCGGTTCGACAATAAATATTGATGATACCGGACGAGTCGTAATCTTCGGAAAAGATCAGGCCAGCGCAGAAGCGGGAGAAGCAATGGTCCGGGCTCTTGTCGAGGAACCCGAGATTGGTACCATCTATAAGGGTATCGTTAAGCGGATTATGGATTTTGGCGCCTTTGTAGAAATTCTTCCTGGCAAAGAAGGTCTGGTCCACATATCCAAACTCTCTCGTGAGCGGGTTAATGCTGTATCTGACGTGCTGAAGGTTGAACAGGAAATACCGGTTAAATTGATAGAGATAGATCGTATGGGTCGAATAAACTTAAGCTATATCGATGCTATCGATCCTGACAGTGGAAAAAGCGGGAATCAGGGACAGAAACGTCAATAGGTAACTCCCGTGGATATGTAAGAATCTATAGCGGATTGTCCTATCCAGGGCAATCCGCTTTTTTAGAAGGAGACTTTTGATGGGATCTCTCGGCACAATACGAGTTCCGGCACTCCTCCCTGCTTCAGGAGCTCCTAAATACGCAACGAAAGTTTCCTCAGGCGCAGATTTGCTGGCTGATATTACGGAAGAGCTTGTTCTGCAAAGCCTTGAACGCGCCATTGTTCCTACAGGTTTATTCCTTGCCATCCCTCCAGGCTTTGAAGCCCAGGTGAGACCCCGTTCTGGTTTGGCTCTTCGCAGAGGGCTGACGGTACTTAACAGCCCCGGTACAATAGATGCAGATTACAGGGGAGAGATTAAGGTTATCCTGGTTAATCTTTCTGCCCGGGATGTCACTGTTCTTCCAGGGGAGAGGATTGCTCAGATTATATTTGCTCCTGTCATCCAGGCTCTTTTTGAAGAGCATGACGAACTGCCTTCTACCGAAAGAGGAAGTGGGGGGTTCGGATCAACCGGTGTTTGATTCTATTGACGTAAGAAGAAAGACAATACTTTTCAGGTACGTGGCAGAGGAGTTCGTGCTATCCTTTGCTGTAGTTTTTCTTTTTTTCTTCTTTATTTTTTTTATTAATCAAATCCTTCTGATGGCTGAAGAAATCCTGTCCAAGAATGTCGCCTACGGTGATGTTCTTCGCCTTATTATCTACGCGGTACCAAATATAATCTCCTATAGTTTTCCATTTTCGGCTCTCGTTGGCGGTCTCATGGCTGTTGGACGACTTGTAGGGGATAATGAGGTTCTTGCAATGCAGTCGGCGGGAATCCCTCTAAAGACCATTGCTCTTCCGATCTTTTCCCTGGGTCTGATTTTTGGCGGTATGGCATATTTTTCCAATGATGTGCTGCTGCCGGCAGGGACCATGAAATTCAACACCCTCTACCGGGAAATCCTCTACAGTAATCCTGCTCTTGAGCTTGAATCCTATTCAATAAAGCGTTACCGCGACAGGGTTATTGCAACAGGAAAGGTTCAAGCAGGCAGCATTGAAGATATTGTTATTTTTGACCGTGATGAAAAAAAGAATCAAAGAACCATCAATGCGTCTCGGGCGGTACTGGATAAAAATTACGGAAGCGCGGGAGTAATAAGCCTCCGTTTACATGATGTGGTAAGTATTGTGAGCGACCAGAAACGGCGGGGTTATTATGAATATTCAAGCGCAGAAACAATGGAATATAACATACTCCTTAAGGATATAAGTCTTGCAGTTCACAGCCTTACCCCCAGAGAAAAAAGTGTCAGGGCTATTATAGCGGAGATAGATGAAAAAAAGGGTCAGCTTAAGGAAAGGGAACTCCATAATCAGCAGCAGATTTTGAACCTGGAAACCGACATTGCCGGGGCCTATCTTGAAAAGTTTTTATCCGGCGGTACAGAGGTTACAAATAGAATAAATGGAAAGCTTGAACAGCTGAAAACAGCCAGGGAGCGGGATATTCGGGACAGGTCATTGCAAATGCACCGCTTGGAGTTTCATAAAAAGATTGCTCTACCCGCTGCATGCGTAGTTTTTCTTCTCTTCGCTTTTCCTGCGGGTATTTTAGCGCGTAAAGGCGGAAAGTCTATTGGATTTGGTATAGGCCTTTTTGTCTGCATGCTGTACTGGGGATTACTCTTTGCCGGCCAAACCCTGGGGATACGTTCCAACTTATCTCCATGGATTGCAATCTGGGCCGGAAACTTAGTAATTCTTATTGCCGGAATTAGTCTTCTTATTGTCAGGAGTCGTCGATGAAGATACTACGGCGATTACTTCTTTTTGATGCCCTTCCAGTTTTTATTACTGCGTTATTCTTTTTTGTACTTATGCTGCAAATGGTGGACCTTTTTGGTAACCTTTGGCGATATCTGAATCAGGATGTTCCGATATCCGTAATTATTGAGCTGCAGATTCTGTACGTTCCAAAGTGTATTTCATACGCTGTGCCCATATCGCTTTTGTTCTCAATAGCCTATACCCTTGGACAGCTCTACAGCAATAACGAGCTGATTGCGTTGCTTGGATCGGGAGTGTCTCTTCGGTACGCGGTAGTCCCTCTGCTGCTGTTTGGTATGCTCCTGGGGATAGCTCTGCTGGTATTTGAAGATGCAGTTGTAATCCATAGTTACAGTAAAAAGAATAAACTGATGAGTCAGGTATTAGGGCAGCGGGAAAATTTGAATAATACGAATGTTACCATTCGAGGAGATGCAGCGGGAGTGATTTATTTCGCTGAGTACTACAACAACGCGGATCGGACCTTGTCTAATGTTGTAATCCTTATGATGACAGATGAGGGAAGATTCAAAAAGCGTATAGATGCGGCATGGGCAGAGTTTGATGATTCTCTCTGGATTTTCCGGGATGCCCGGGTTTATGATTTTGAAGATTCAGTACTTATAGAAGAGCAATTTAATGAATACAAAAATGAGTTTCTTGCAGACAACCCAGCAAACTTTCAAAGACGGCAGAAGGATATAGAAGAAATGACCCTGTCTGAGGCCGTGATTTATATTGAAGAATTACAGCGGGCGGGACAAGAGAGCCGGCAGGCGCGAACCGACTATTATAAAAGGATTGCTTTTGCTTTTACACCGCTTATTGTTGTAATGCTCTCCTCGGCCATAGGCAGCCGCTTTAAAAAGAATATACTTCTGATGAGTCTCTTGTTAAGCCTGTCACTATCGGTTATTTTTTATGTATTCCAGATGATGACCAGTCTCTTTGCCGCAATCGGTATTCTTTCGCCGGTGGCTGGTTCCTTTATTCCAGTGATTGTTTTTCTTGGCATCGGAATAACAATGTTAAGATTTATCCGTACATGAGGTTCTATGAGTATGTGGTTTACTGTTACCGCCAGGGATAAAGATACCCTCGCAAGAACCGGAATCTTGTCTCTTGCCCACGGGGACGTGGAGACTCCCGCTTTTATGCCAGTGGGTACTAACGGTAGCGTTAAAGCTATTGCTCACCAGAAACTGGAGGAGATGAGAGTTCCCATAATTCTGGGAAACACCTACCATCTTTATCTCAGACCAGGAATTGAAGTGATCGATACCTACGGGGGACTGCATCAGTTCTCCAGCTGGAATGGAAACATCCTGACCGATTCCGGAGGGTTTCAGGTTTTCTCACTTGCCCCTTTTCGAAAAATTACAGAACAGGGTGTACGCTTTCGCAGTCACATCGACGGCAGTTATCATGAACTTAGCCCGGAAAAAGTAATCCGAATACAGAACTCCCTGAACAGTGATATATCGATGGTGCTTGATGTTTGCACTCCGCCGGAAATTCAATACAATGAGGCTCTAAAAGCCCTGAAGATTACCACAGCATGGGCCAAACGGAGTCTTAAGGAGTGGCGTATCCATGATCCCGCTCCCGGCAGGGCCCTTTTTCCTATTCTGCAGGGGAATTTCTATAAAGATCTGCGGCAGCGCAGCGCTGAAGAACTCTTAGCTTTGGATTTTCCCGGTGTGGCTGTAGGCGGCTTGTCTGTGGGAGAGCCCTTTCCGCTGTTCCTGGAAATGCTCCACCACACAGGGGAGCTGCTGCCGCCGGAAAAACCCCATTATCTTATGGGAATTGGTACGCCGGAATATATACTTGCTGCTGTTGAGAACAGTATAGATCTTTTCGATTGTGTTTTCCCTACCAGGATCGCCCGGAACGGATCTGTTTTTACTCCCCAGGGTGTTATGGCATTGAAAAAAGCGGAATTTGAGAAGGATACGCGACCCATTATGGAAGACTGTAACTGTTTGGCATGTCGACGTTACAGCCGCGCTTACATCAGGCACCTTTTCAAGGCAAAGGAGATCCTCGGACCGATGCTCACTACAGAACATAACATACAATTCTTGCTGGATATGACCAGGGATATCAGGACTGCAATCAGGAACTCCGGTTTCCGAAAATATAAAGAGGCTTTTCTTGATGAGTACAGAGGAAAACACACATAAAAGCAACGCGCGCAGCACCCTGGCTACTTTTATCGTTATGGGGTGTACTTTTCTCTCCAGATTACTGGGATTCGTCAGGAATGCATTAATTGCCTCCCTCTTTGGCGCCGGCGGAGAAGCCAGTATCCTGCATCTGACATTTGCTGTTCCAAATAATCTGCGTCGCCTGATGGCGGAGGGAGCATTGTCCTCTGCTTTTATCCCCGAAATATCCAGAGCCTTGGTTGAGGAACCAGACGGTAACAAAGCACGGTACTTGACCCGGCTTCTGATCGGTTTTCAGATAGCAGTACTGGTTCCTTTGTGTGTTTTTGCCGTCATTTTTGCCGATCCTTTGATCCGCTATGTGCTTTCGGAGTTATCTGATCCTGCTGAAATACGGCTTGCTGTTGACCTTTTTCGCTGGTTTATATTTTATATACTATTAATCAGCATCAATGCGACGATGATGGCTGTCTTAAATAGTCATGGACGGTTTTTTGTTCCGGCCTTTACACCGGTTCTGTTTTCTATTGCTGTCATAAGCAGCCTTGTTTTGTTCTATAGCCGGCTTGGGGTGTTCGCCATGGCTGTCGGTGTACTTTTTGGCGGGCTTGGACAAATTATTTTTCAACTGCCCTTTTTGCTGAAACAGGGGTATTCAGTTGTTCCCTCCTTTACTTTTACCAGTCCGGGTTTTAAACGTGTTATGAGGCGCTGGGGGCCGGTAGTTGCTGCCTCCTCGGTTTTCTCAATAATACAGATAATCGCGATCCGCTTTGCTTCGGGGATCGATGAAAAAGGTGTGGCCGGACTTCAGAACGCAATTATTTTCTGGCAGCTGCCGATGGGGATCTTTTCCGCGTCTGTGACTACTGTTATGTTCCCGCGTATGAGCAGACAGTTCGCTCAGGGGGAAGCAGAAGCCCTGGACGATACAATACGATTAGGCATTGATTTGCTGATGATCCTGCTGATTCCCTCCATGCTTGTACTGCTTTTTCTCGGAGAAGAGATTATTGCTGTTGCGTATCAGCGAAACAAATTTGGTATAAGCGATACCATATATACATATCAGGTCCTCAAAGCCTATACGTTTGGGCTTTTCTCTGTCGGTGCTTTCAACTTTCTGCAGAGATATTATTTTTCCGCAGGAAACTTTCGCAGGGTAACCATTACTGCGTTCATTGTTGCTCTTACCGATATTGGTTTATCCCTGTGGCTTAAAGAAACATTTCTGGGTGTAGCCGGACTGGCATATGCGAATACAGCCGCGTTTACTTTAGGTTTCCTGATTTTATACCTGCCCTGTCTGCGAAACAGTGAATATGGTCTTTTATTCCGCAATCTGAAAACCCTTGGCAAGATAATGATTTCCATGCTGCCTGGAACCCTTGTTTTTATGCTCAACCGCTACTACTCTGGGAACTGGTGGCATCAGGGCGCAACAATAGGAAATCTGTTCAGGCTTATGATTCCTGCACTTTTATTTTCAGTTGTAAGTCTTGGTATGTATAAAATTTTCAAGGTAGAGGCAATAAATCTATTGTTTCGAAGAAAACAAAGGAGAGTTCCCATTGAATAATATTATTCGAACGGGATTGCTGGGGCTGCTTATCATTTTTCTGCCGACATTCCACCAGAAGGGATTATGCGAAGAAGGGGAGGTCCCTCATAAGAATCGTGAATCTGAACAGCGACTGCAAATACTGCGGTACGGCATCGACAGCGAGGTAATTTCCTTGCTGAAGAGTTTTGAAAGCGATGAGAATGTAAAAGACTATAATGAAGAAATACTTGACCTTCTTATAAACTCGCGCAATCAGGAACTTAAGGCAGCAGCTATCAGGAGTTTTACTGTAAATAAGTATAAGCCCGCACTGGAGCATGTTCAGGAAATCCTCCGAGATTATCCGGAAAAAGAGGAGCTGATAATTGCAGGAATAGATTATCTAATAGAGCTGGAAGAAAAAGACAGTGTTGCAATCCTGCGTGATTTTACTGGTTCTTTGCAAACCGCCGTTGCAATGAAAGCGGTTGAAGGAATAGGAAGGCTGGGCAGTGCTGATGATGTCGAATATTTGCGAAACCTCTATGATGATACTTCGTCAGGACAGAATGTGAGGGCTTCAGCGCTCAGTGCTCTGGGAATGTTAAAAGACAGCAATAGTATTCCGTTTTTGACAGAAATTGTTCAAGACACGAGTCGGGAACGTTCGTATCGATGGCGCGCGTGTCAGGCTCTCGGCGAGATCGGTACTCCGGAGGTTCTCCCTGTCATCGCGGATTTGCTGAATGATGATGATACCATGCTGCGTACCTATGCTGTACGGGCCCTTACAAGGTTTGAGAGTGACGAAGTTCTTGATTATCTTATAGAGGCTTTACGAGACTCTTTCTGGAGGGTCCGGCTGGCTGCAGCAGAAACACTTGGAGAGAGAAAAGAGAAAGACGCCCTGGATATTCTTATCTACAAGGCGACCCGTGATCCGGAAGAACGGATCAGGATCGCCGCCATACATGCCCTGGGAAACATTGGCGGAAAAGGCTATGACGTCCTGCGGGAAATTGGAGTGAATCAGAGCTACTCCCAGACTGTACGGATAGTTGCTATTCAGCAGGTAGTGGATAACGATCTGGGCAATTCTTTTGATCTGATAGACGAGATAGTAGAAAAGGAGGGGCAGCAGCCAAATTCCCGTATATTTATAGAACTGGTAAAAGTGCTTTCGCGCCAGAAGAGTTCCAGACTTGATTCATATTTTGAAGTTTTCCTGTCTCACCGGGATGTTTCAGTTGTTTTGATGGCCTTGAATGGAATAAAGGAAAATCGCTTCAGCGGCTTGAAAGAGAAGGTAAGGAATTTAAGCGAAGGGAGGACTTCCGCTTCAATAAAAAAAGCGGCTTCGGAGACCCTGGAAGAGCTGTAATCCGAAACCGCCTGTACTGCTTTGTTACGTACGCGCTAGTATAGATCCTCCGGAGCCGTCCCCGGCTGGTCTATAAGGTGGAGCAGGTGATTTATTCGTTCCAGGGGAGATATCCATTCCCGGAAAAACATGGTAAAGCTGCCCTGATCAGTCTGTATTTCTATGGGACGGTTCAGACAGTTCTCGATTGGTCCTTGAAGAGAGGGAAAAAACTCGGTACGAATTGGTGTAAAACGTAAGCCTTCCTCGGTAAAGGTGACTTCTGCTATACGCTCAGGGACCTTGATCAGAAATATTAAAAAGTATGCACCGGCGCCACCGACAGATCGTTTGTTTTTACCCACCCAGCGGATATTCCTACCACCATTATACGGATTTTGACCTGAAAGGCGAAACTCTATTGGCCGATGTCCAAGTTTTTGCTGCTGATCGATATAGGCATGGGTTGATGAGATCTGTGAAAGTGGGATTTTTCCACCGGGACTATATGACGCAGCTTCCAGAAGCGGAACTTTGCCCTGGGTCCCCGCAGCATGAGAGTCGGGATGTGTTAAAGCGGCTTTCCCGCCTTTTGCTGTTCCGCGGCCGTCCTGAAGGCCAACATACCTGGTATCGGCACCTGCACTGTGCTCAATATGCCTGCTCAAGGGAATGATAATAAAGAAGATAAGAAAATAGAGCAGTCCCAGTCCAATGACTATCAGCAAAACAATCTTGATCCAGCTGGTATTAACAGGGTTCTTCAATTCAAAAAACAGATCACCTTTACGGGGATATATACGCAGGTCATCTGAGAACAGAAGTTCAACATCCAACTGGTATTCCCCTTGTTCAAAGCTTTCCGGCAGAGTTATTCGGGCATTCAGGGTACCCGATCCCTTACCCCCAAGTTTCAGCTGGGCCGGAGTATCGAGTATATTTACGCCTCGTGTTCGTATCTGGTCCAGTTTAACCAGGATCGATGTATCAACGTAATTGATAATTTTAAAAGGAACAGTAAAATTCCTGCCCACTGTGCCGAGATTGTCGGGAAACTCAAGGTGGGGAGCACCAGTTGCGGTATGGCTCATCTCCCTTCCATTTTCGTACTCGATGATATCAACCCCAAGGGCCTCGGAAATCGTAGCATACAGGTCTGGTTCAGTATCGGCTGATGATCCGGATGGTGAGTCGGAGTCTGGGGCAGCAGCATCATCTGCAGGGGAAGAAGCTACTGAGGTTGATCCACCGGTTGCCATGCCTGTTCCTTCCTGAGAAGATCCAGGGGCAGGGCCCCTAGGAAATTGGACAAGACGGACCTGCCATCCCTCACGTTTCATTTCTGTAGCGATACTTATGACCTCTTCACGATTGGATTCCCTCTGGCCAGCAGTTCCGGCGGGATAAGAAGTGCCGGACGGAGGATCATGGATTCCGTCTGTCAGGATAAGGATATTTTTACTTGAACGAAGGGGTAGACGGGATACGTAATCGTAGAGGTAATCAAGGGCAAAAAGAAAGTCAGTGTGGCGTCCCAGAGGATGAAGAAGCATGATACGTGCCAGCACTGCCTCCATATCGCGTTCTGTGGTAATAACGCGATGAATTTCTCTTTCCGGTGAACCGGCAAAGCTTAGAAGATGAAAACCGTCCCCTGTCTGCAGGTGTCCATCAATAATATCCTTTAATAGAAAGTTAATGGTATCATCAAAATAAGGAAACATACTTTGAGATACGTCCAACAAGACTATCATATCCATAGGTTCCGCCGCTAAACCGAAGGCGGCGAAGAGGATGAGAACGATGAGGACGGTGCGTTGTAGCATATATGGCTAAAACTCTCCTTTTGTAATACTTTTTACCGTATAATCATAATGGTTTTCATTAATCGAGAATTCAACGTGCTCATCTACCTTTAATCCCCAGAGTTTCATACCGAAGGGGGACTGGTAGGAGATGACATTGTTATTGGGGTCAGATTCCCATGGACCAAAGAAGGAGTAGGTTTCTATTTTACCTGTGTTGTTATCGAGCAGTTCGACCCTGGTCCCAAAGGAAACCTGTTCAGTATCTACCTGGTTTTTATCAAAAATCTGGGCCTTATCAAGATCATCTTTCAATCGGCTGACATTCAGATTCAAGAGTTCCTGTTTTTCCTTGGCAGCTTTATATTCAGCGTTTTCCCTCAGGTCTCCAAGATCAGATGCGGTTCCAATCTCTTTTGAGTTTTCCGGAATCTCAACATCGATGATATGGCGTAATTCCTCCTGCTTTCTCTGGTAACTGGCGGCTGTGACAATAAGACCTTTGATCCGGACCCGGCCGGGAGCAGCGGCAGTATGGGCCGGTTCGCCGAAGAACTTGAAATCCGGGAAACGCTCAATAATCTTGTGCTTGAGCTCAATGGATATGGAAGGATCCAGGTCCTTTACATCGGAAACGAGTGTGTAGAGACGGTGAATGGAGTCCTCATCGGCCTGCATAAGAAAATTTTCCAGCCGTTTTTCTTTGAAGAGGAAATTCTGAGCTTGACGGTTCAACTTGCGGTTGTTGCTGACATCCCTGCGGTTGGTAATTTCACGAAAGGTAATATCAAGCAAATGAATCATGTTAATCAGGATTTTTTCATAATCAATACCATAACCGGCTACCCTGGGATCATTTTCGTAGTATTTGGCCAGCCAGATAAAGGCTTCCCTGTTGTCTCTATATTTTTCCATGATATCGGTCAAAAGAGACTGAACAAGGTCATCATGACCAGCTGCGTATAATTCGTCTATGATGTATTTTGAAAGACTGGTGGGGAATATTTTTACGTAATACTCCGGCCATTCATCAAGTGCCTTCAGTTCAGCGAGAAATCTTTTAGCAAGTTCCGAGTCTTCAATCCTGGAATAGAGAGACATAATATCCTCGGTCTCTTCGACCAGGTCTTCAAAACGGATTCCCAGGCCAGGATTAAGGTAGGGGTAATCTTCAACAATCTGTTCAACCAGCAGAAAGCTGCCGATAACCTGCTCGTTCACACTGGCATAGGCCTTGAGAATATTTACGAAATAGGAAAACATTTCGGAAAAATATTCAGATTCAGGTTTTGCACTTGCTATAAAATCCCGCAATGCCGCGACCTTGCCAAAGAAGCTTTTTACTGCTTTAAAGCGGTTAAATGCCTTTTCCTCGACGGAGATCGGCTGTTCCCGTACGACAAAAACGTCAATCTTGTCCGGCAAATTTCCGAATGATGTATCTTCCTTAAGTTTCTTGCGGGCGTTCGTACTCCAGGATGACCATTCACTGGGGGTAAGGATTGATGGAACAAGCTCTGCCTTTATCTGTTTCATGTTGGCTGCGTTATCGAAGCTCTTGATTATTGTTCGAAGTGCCTTGGAAGGGTCCTCCTTAACCATGGTTCTGAGCTCTTCCTTGCTTTTTGTGACCTTCAGGACCCAGATATGGTCTCTCTGCAGTGAAGAGAGGGCGTTTACTGCCATTTTCAGAGACATGGAATGGCCGCGCTTTCTGGTAAAATCGATGGTTATATCATCCCCGTCAATGGCCCGTATTCGTCCAATACCCCAGGACCGGTGGCAGACAAAATTACCAGCGTCAAAGGAAATATGTTTTTCAAAGTCGGCTATGGCGTCATGCACATTACGCCAGCTTTGCGTAAGGTTGGATACGCGGATATACTCTGCCAGTTGGCTGTGGTCCTTGTATTTGTGACGATAGCACTCGGTAATTTCCTTTCTGGCCCATACATTTTTTGGATCGTAATCGAGAATGCGTTTGAGAATGTCTATGGATTTATCCCAGTCTTCCGCCTCTCTATAATATCCGTACAGATCTTCAAGGAGTTGAGAAGCCCTTTCGGGGCTGATCATCTTCTCGATCTTTTTGTCAACATTGAAAAAGAAATCCGTTTCGTCAGGGCAGTATTCGACCAGTTTATCCCAGATCTCCTTGATGTTTGTAAACATCTTCTTGTTGATATACCGGTGAATGGCCTTTTTATAGTAATCGATGGCCCCCTCAATATCCTTTTCTTCTTCCTTGAATTCTGCGAGTTGACGGACGATGTCAGCTTCCTCGTAATCGACCTTTATGAGTCGTTCCCAAATTTCAATCTTGTTTTCGTCTTCGTTTTTGTTATCATAACAATCAGCAAGGGTCCTCAGGGCGAACTTGTTTTCTCCGAATTCAAGAATACGTTTGCACAGGTATTCAACGATATTCCATTTCCGGTTATCTGTGAAAATATTGATAATCATTACCAGATTGGTATCATCAACCAGCTGACGGCGCAGTGCCAGAATACCTGCTATGTAGAGGGCAATAATACTGTTCTTGGTATGTTTTAAATGTTCATCGCAGATTTCACGAATCTCGTCTTCGCTGCCGTCATCAATTACATCGGCAATGACAGCGTCCAGTTCCTGAAAGTTATTTATTCCGTAGCTGTTTAGAGTAGCTCTGGTCCATTTCTCTTCATTTAACAGCTCGCTAACAGCCTTTACGCTTTGGGTAGACATCTTTCAAACTCCATTCTAGTTTGCATATAATTCGTAGACTTGCTGGTCTAATGCCCTAATTTTTTCAAGGACTTCGTCTATTTTAGACCGGGAGTCCCTGATATTAACATAATGATCTATCAACCAGAAATAGCGGTTTATAAGCCGAGGAACAAGAAACTCGTTTTCCGGTTCCTCTATAACACGCTTTTCCAGTGAGAAAATGCCCTGCCGAAGTTTTCCCAGTTCAAGGGGCCGAAGCTCCCGTTTTACCGAGAATACTCCGTAAATAACGCCGAATACTGGAATCCACTCCTGTGCCACCGGTGGCGGATATTTTTTTTTGCCGACCTCATCAATAAGACGGCGAATCAGAAGGGATTCAAGACTCTGAAGGTCAATCCCCTGAGGGTTAATATAAAAGGCCTCCCTAAAGAAGACCTTTGATACTCTTACTTCATTCAGGAATGCGTAACAATCCGCCAGTTCTGCCAGATATCCGGCATTTTCTCCATCTTTAGCTGATGCGAGTTCCAGGTATTCTGCCGCGTTCTGATAATCCCCCATCCGTTTCAGGCAAAGACCAATCCGATACTGAAGTTCGGGGTCATTGCCATCGTTATTCTGGGCAAACCGTCTGTATGCAGCCAGGGCTGCGCCAAAAATACAATGCCGAAGAGCATACAGGCACTCTTCCACAGCTCCGGGTACGCGGTTCAGAAAAAGCAGGAATGCCTTCCACTCACGCAGAAGCAGATCCCCTTTTTCAAAGTCATTAGCCGCTTCATCAACCCTGTCGAAGCGTTCTTTCCAGAAATGGACACATTTAAGGGAGGAGATAACCTCCTCATCTTCAAAATCCGCCCCCAGCGCCTCTTCCAGGTTCAGTTCGGCGCCTGTAAAATCCCCATTCCTGGTTCGCGCATAAGCAGCGGAAAGCAACTCTTTTAACTCTCCGGAGCGGTACCGTGTGTTGCCGTCCATCAATTCATCCATTATATCATCCTGAGAATTTTAGTCAATCAGCGGACAAAGTTGCAGAGTATACTAGAGTAGGTAATCCTTTGACAAGGTAAGCGTTATACGCTCGTTATTATTTGCGCTTGAAATCCCTGTTCTGGCAATGTATAACTGTTATTGGCAGATAGTAATGAACGGGAAGGAGCAGTATCCTCATGTATAAAGCCGAAATTGCCGCGAAGCTGGATGCGGTTATCCGCCGAGTCCCAAATTTCCCGAAACCGGGCGTCCTTTTTTACGATATTACCAGTATTCTTGCGGATCCTGAATCATTCAGGCTGGTAATTGATTCAATGGAACAGAGGTATCTGAATGACGAATTTGATGCAGTCGCGGCTATAGAAGCCCGGGGCTTTGTTTTTGCTTCGCCCTTTGCTGTACGCCGGGGACTTCCATTGGTACTGATTCGAAAAGCCGGCAAGCTTCCCGGCGAAACAATCAGCCAGAAAATCAGTCTTGAATATGGAGAAGACGAACTGCATGTACATCTGACCGATGTTCCCCAGGGGGGCAGGGTATTGCTGGTTGACGACCTTATAGCTACCGGCGGAACACTTTCCGGTGCTGCGGCACTCATACGAAAAGCCGGAGGCCAGGTGAGTGATCTGTTTGGTGTTGTCGGGCTGCCGTTTCTAAAGTACGCGGGAAAACTCCCGGATCTGGAAATTACTACTCTTGTAGACTATCAGGGCGAATAAGTATTGACAGTTAGACAAAGATATAGTAGTTTTTCGCCCAAGATCGAAGCCCGATGGTGTAACGGTAGCACCGCAGATTCTGGTTCTGTTAGTGAGGGTTCAAATCCTTCTCGGGCTGCTTAATGGTCCCTTCGTCTATCGGCTAGGACAGGAGATTCTCATTCTTCAAAGAGGGGTTCGATTCCCCTAGGGACTATCAAGCCGGCAATGTGCCGGCTTTTTTTAGAAATATCGATGTATATTTATGCAGTTTGCTACGTATAAGTATCCATTTTACCATTTCGGGGAGGGTCGTAGTGCAGTGTTACCTGATACTTGATGACGGTTCGTGTTTCAGCGGTGTCCAGTTTGGCGCTGGACCACCGGGGGTAAAGGATCTTGCTGGGTTAACTGAGTTTTCCAAGGGCCCCGGCGAAGTCGTCTTTAATACCGGAATGACCGGATATCATGAAATTCTAACCGATCCGTCATATACCGGACAGATTGTAGTAATGACGTATCCGCATATGGGCAACTACGGAACTGATGACACCTGGTCGGAAAATGGTCCGGAAGACCGTCTTCTGCCGCGGGTTAAAAGCCAGGGCTTCGTGGTGCGGGAGTACTATGACGGACCGGTTCCTCCCGGCCGTTTGAGCCTTGCGGAATTCCTGAAGAAATATGATACCCCGGGAATCTCAGGGGTAGATACCCGAGCTCTTACCTTACATCTGCGGGATACGGGAAGCCGCAACGGAATTATAGTAAAACCTGCGGAAGGCGGAGTATTACAGGATGAGGAGCTCAGGACGGTCCTTGATTATCTCCAGTCCTTCCCGTCCATGGAGGGACGCAACTGTATTTCCGAAGTCGGAATGGTTAGAGGAGAGAACAATATAAGCGACGGAGATCTCAGGATAGTGGCTGTTGACTGCGGCACAAAGGGAAACATTTTGCGGGAAATGAAAAAGTTCGGTGTGGGTATTACCGTACTGCCTTCCGGCGCCTCGGCGGAACAGATTCTTGCGTTATCTCCTCATGGAGTACTTTTCTCCAACGGTCCCGGTGATCCTGCAACTCTGGACAATATTATTGATGAAATAAAAAAACTTGCAGGAAAAGTACCCCTCTTCGGAATCTGCCTTGGTCACCAGCTGATAGCAAGCGCGTTAGGAGCCAGAACCAGAAAAATGAAGTTCGGCCATCACGGCTGCAATAACCCGGTACGGGACGAGCTGACCGGGCGGGTAGCTGTAACCAGTCAGAATCATGGGTTCGATGTGGATGAAAAGAGTCTGCCCTCAGACACCCGGGTCTGGTTCCGCAACGCCAACGACAGAACCATCGAGGGGATCATCGATGACGGTAAGCGGGTCTATACCAGCCAGTTTCATCCGGAGGCCGCTCCGGGGCCCCACGATTCTCTGTGGATTTTCCGGCGCTTTTATGAAGAAATGCAGCGCTTCGAAAAAGAGACGGGAGGACAGAACTGATGCCGGCACGAAAAGATTTATCCACAATCATGATAATAGGCTCGGGACCCATTGTAATCGGCCAGGCCTGTGAATTTGATTACTCCGGGACCCAGGCTGTGGCGGCCCTTAAGGAAGAGGGTTACAGGGTTGTTCTGGTAAACCCGAATCCCGCTACCGTAATGACAACTCCCGGCATCGCGGATGTTATCTATACCGAACCTCTCAAGCCCCAGTACGTTGAAAAGATCATAGCAAAAGAGCGTCCCGATGCCCTGCTTCCCACTATGGGCGGTCAGACGGGGCTGAACCTCTCTCTGGAACTCTTCGACAGGGGAATCCTGGACACGTACAATGTAGAGCTTATCGGTGCGACTGTGGAGGCCATTCGTCTGGCGGAGGACCGTGGTCGCTTTAAAGAACTCGCCACCCGAATCGGTCTGGATACACCCCGTTCAGTAATGACCCGAGACCTGGCTGGTGCCAGGGCCCTGGCCGAAGAGGTCGGGCTGCCCCTGATTATCCGTCCCAGCTACACCCTGGGAGGAATGGGGGGAAGCATCGCTTACGAGATGGACGAGCTGGACGACCTGGTCTCCCGGGCTCTGGAGGAGAGTCCGGTTCATGAGGCCCTGGTGGAGGAGTCCCTGCTGGGCTGGAAAGAGTTCGAGATGGAGGTAATGCGGGATAGAATGGATAACGCGGTAATTATCTGTTCCATCGAGAACCTGGATCCAATGGGCATCCATACCGGCGACAGCATCACTGTGGCCCCCATCCAGACCCTCTCCGACAGGGAATATCAGATAATGAGGACCGCCTCCATCGAAACCTTGCGGGCCGTTGGGGTGGATTGCGGCGGATCGAACGTACAGTTCGCCGTCAAGCCTGATACGGGGCGGCTGGTGATTATCGAGATGAACCCCCGGGTATCCCGCTCCTCCGCCCTGGCCAGCAAGGCGACAGGATTCCCCATAGCCCGCTGCAGCGCGAAGCTCGCCGTCGGTTATACCCTGGACGAGATAACCAACGAAATTACCGGAAAAACCGTCTCCTGTTTTGAGCCTGCTCTGGATTATGTAGCCGTCAAGGTCCCCCGGTTTGAGCTGGAAAAGTTTCCTTTGGGATACAAGCAGCTTGGAACCCAGATGAAGTCCGTGGGAGAATCCCTTGCCCTGGGCAGGACATTTCCGGAGGCCCTGAACAAGGCCCTGCGTTCCGCAGAACTGGGGGTTGAAGGCCTGCAGGAGCTCTCCATTGGCTATGACGGTCTGGATATAATGCTGGATACCCTGCACCCCCGCCGGATATTTGCAGCCTACACGGTACTTAAACGGGAGGGAAAAAGGGCCTTGAAAAGCCTGCAGGAACGCACAAAGTTCGATCCCTGGTTTCTGCACTATATGCTGAAACAGGTGGAACTGGAGGATGAACTGGCCGGTGATCAGCTGACAAGCGAGCTGCTTCTCAGGGCCAAGCGCATGGGGCTGTCGGATAAACGAATCGCTTCCATAAGCGACCGGGACGAGGCAGAAGTATCCCGCCTGCGGGAAGCCGAAGGAATCGTGGCGGGCTATCACTTTGTCGATACCTGCGCCGGCGAGTTTACCGCGGAGACCCCGTATTTTTACTCTACCTATGGAGAAATCGACGAGGGGGAACCGGTTGAAGGGAAGGGTGTCATAATTCTCGCTTCCGGGCCGAACCGCATCGGCCAGGGCCTCGAGTTTGATACCTGCTGTACCCTGGCCTCTCTGGCTTATCGGGATGAGGGGGTTAAATCAATAATCGTAAACTCCAACCCGGAGACGGTATCCACGGATTTCAATATCTCAGACCGTCTATACATTGAACCCCTGGATGCCGAGCATGTTGCCTCAATTATGCGCAAAGAAGGGGTAAAAGACGTGCTTGTACAGCTGGGAGGTCAGACCCCGCTTAATCTGGCACAGGAGCTGGAAGCAGCAGGGGCTAATATTATCGGGACCAGCGTCATGAGCATCTTTGATGCCGAGGACCGGGGACTTTTTACGGCTCTGATGAAAAAGCTTGATCTTCGGCAGCCGGAAAACCGGATGGCCGCTGATGCGGACGAGGTTAAGCTATTTTCCCGTGAAATAGGTTTTCCAGTATTGCTGCGGCCGTCCTTCGTGCTGGGGGGCAGGAGCATGTTTATTGCCTACAGTGAAGAGGAACTGGAGGAGTTTCTGAAGCAGGATCTGCCCATGTCCAGGGAGCGCCCGGTACTGGTGGACCAGTTTCTGGAGGATGCTTTTGAGTACGATATGGACGCCCTCTCGGACGGTAACAACGTCTACATCGCGGGGATCATGCAGCATATTGAGGCCGCGGGAGTCCACTCCGGTGATTCGGCCTGTGTTTTTCCTCCCTACAAGTCAAGCCCGCAGATCCTGTCTGAAATGAAGGATGCTACGGCAAAGATTGCCCGTGAGATCCAGGTTAAGGGCTTTATAAATATTCAGTTTGCCGTCAAGGATGACCTGCTCTATGTGCTTGAGGTTAACCCCAGGGCCTCAAGAACCGTGCCGTTTCTCTCCAAAGCTTCGGGGGTGAATCTGGTAAAAGCCGCGGTGCGGCTGTGGCAGGGGCGGGACCTGGAAAAACAGGGGCTGTGCAAAGGCGGCAGCGGTGAGGGGCACTGCATAACCGGATGGGCTGTAAAGGAGGCGGTTTTCAGCTTCGACCGTTTTGCCCTGGTTGACCCTCTGCTGGGTCCGGAAATGAGGTCCACCGGAGAGGTCATCGGGACGGGAGCCAGCTTCGGCGAGGCCTTCGCCAAAGCCCAGGCTGCGGTAGGAAGCGTTCTCCCCATTACGGGCCGGGCCCTGGTTTCGGTCCACCAGAACGACCGAAAGACCATTCTTCCCATAGTGCGGGAACTCAAGGCCTGCGGTTTTGAGATAGCCGCCACCAGGGGGACCGCGGATTACCTGTTCAGCCAGGACATCTTCGCAGAGGTTGTACTGAAGATTCACGAAGGACACCCCAATGTGATCGATCATATAAAATCGGGACGTTTCTCCCTGATTATCAATACACCCCTGGGTCGGAACTCACAGTACGGGGACCACGATATCCGTATCCAGGCGGTGCGTCACAAGGTTCCCTATACCACCACTACCTCGGCAGCCCTGGCGGCAATAGAGGGAATAAAGTACCTTTCCGGTGGAGAAGTACTGGTACGGCCCCTGGAAACAGCGGGCTTTACAAAAAAATAAGACTAAAAAGGAGCCGATCCGGAATGGACGGCTCCTTTTTGTATTCAGGTCAGATCCAGGTACCGGGATCTTATTATTCAATATATGTATTGTAATAATACTCAAAGCTCTCCACTATTGCATCCCAGGATGCTTCCACAATGTTTTCCGAAACACCCACGGTGTCCCAGCTGTTTTCTTTATGGTCCGTGGAGGTAATAAATACCCGTACCTTTGAAGCTGCCGCTTCCTGGGGATTTAAGACCCGCACCTTATAGTCTATAAGACTGATTTTCTCTATAAAGGGATACAGGGGAAGCAGGGCATCCCGCAGGGCCGCGTCCAACGTTTCCACCGGTCCGATACCTACTCCGGCTCCCATAACCTGCCGCCTGTTAATGCGCAGAAAGATTCTGCCTACGGTTTTGGAAGGGGTATTACCTGTTTTGTAGCTCTCCAGGTGATAGTTGTCCAGCTCAAGCATGGAACGGTAACGGCCCAGATGTTTGCGAACCAGGAGGTCGAAGGAGGCTTCCGCGGCCTCATACTCGTACCCTTCGTTTTCCTTCTCTTTCAGCAGTTTAGTCATGGAGAGGACCTCTTTTGAATTGCGGTCGTACTTTCCGTACTTCTTTAATTTGGGCAGTACCGAGGACTTTCCAGCCAGTTCGGAGAGGAGAATGCGCCTCTCGTTTCCAACCCGGGCCCCGTCGATGTGCTCCATCAGCTCCGGTGCCTTGGCTATAACGTCGGCATGCTGCCCGGCTTTATGACTGAAGGCGGCAATGCCGACGTAGGGCTGCCTTTTTTCCGGAATGATATTGGCTTTCTCGGCAACAAAACGGGAAAGAGACGTAAGATGTTCAAGGTTTCCGTTCATGGTCACATCGTACCCGCATTTGAGTGCCAGATTCGGTACAACGACACACAGGTTCGCGTTTCCGCAGCGTTCTCCCCAGCCGTTAACGGTTCCCTGAATATGAACGGCCCCGGCCCTGATACCCGTCAAACTGTTCGCGGTGGCGACTCCCGAGTCGTCATGAAAATGCACACCCAGGGGCGCAAGCTTGTCCTGTGGTAATTCCCGGATAAACTGGTCAACCTGGTGGGGAAGAATACCCCCGTTGGTGTCGCACATGATAAGGCAGTCCGCCCCGGCCTCGGAACCGGCTTCCAGGACCCGCAGTGCATAGGCCGGATCATTTTTATAGCCGTCAAAGAAGTGCTCAAGATCAAAAAACACCTCCCGGCCTCTGGACTTCAGGTAAGAGATAGAGTCCCGAATCATCTCCAGGTTTTCTTCGATGTCGGTTCTGAGGACCTTCTCTACGTGGGCTTTCCATGTTTTTCCGACCACGACAACTGTTTCTGTCTCCGCGTTAAGCAGGGCCTGGATATGAGCGTCTTCTGAGGCCTTTTTAGCGGCGTGGCGGGTAGATCCGAAGGCAACAATCCTCGCGTGTTTAAATTTCTCCTTCCTGATCTGGTTGAAAAAAGCTTCCTCCTTTTCGTTGGCCAGAGGAAAGCCCCCTTCGATATAATCAACACCGATATCGTCCAATGCATGGGCAATGGCCAGTTTGTCCTGCAGGGTAAAACTGACCTCGATTCCCTGCATACCGTCACGCAGGGTTGTGTCGAACACTGTAATTTTGCTCATTCTTATTCTCCTGAGTATTCTGTTCTGAAAATAATCAGCTTCTGTCTGTTGGTTCCCGCTGACCCTTCCTGCCCCGGGACATGGATACAATGCCGCTGCGGGCAAACTCGAGGATCGAGAAATCACCTAACAACGCAATAAAATCATCGATCTTCTCCGATGAACCGGTCAGTTCCAGCATGATGGACTCACTGGCCACATCCATAACCTTGGCGCGGAATATGTCGGCTATTTGAAAAATCTCTCCCCGGGTCCCGCTCTTTGCCTTCACCCGTACCAGGGCGAGTTCCCGGTCTATGGTGGGGTTGTCAGTCAGGTCGACTACCTTGATGATATCGATCAGTCTGTTGAGCTGTTTTTTTATCTGATCGATGATCTGATCATCCCCCCCGCAGACCAGGGTAATACGGGTCATGCTGGGATCAACCGACGGACCGGCGGTAAAACTTTCCAGGTTATACCCTCGGCCGGAAAAGAGTCCGGCGATCCTGGATAGAACACCTTCGTGGTTTTCTACCAGCAGAGATATTGTATGCTTCACAGGGGGCCTCCTTTGCCCAGCATCTCGTGCAGAGCTGCTCCGGGAGCAACCATGGGCCAGACATTCGCTTCCCGGGGAATGATAAAATCGATAATAACCGGCCTGTCCCGTGTTATAGAGGCCGTCTCTATGACTTCCGCTGCCTCGGTAATAGTGGCTGCCCGCATGCCCGCCGCCCCGTAAGCCCTTGCCAGGGCGACAAAGTCGGGTACATAGGCCGGACATCCGGCTCCATGAGTGCCTGGTTCGGTGCAGTCCGGAGGGCATCCAATACCGGCTTCCAGACAGGTTTTGGAGTAGCGTCGGTTATAAAACAGCTCCTGCCATTGTCGAACCATTCCAAGATAGCCATTGTTGAGAATCGCAACAATGACGGGAAACCCTTCCAGTACAGCGGTAGCGAGTTCCTGGATATTCATCTGAATCGATCCGTCACCGGCTATGGTAAGAACCCGGCGCTCCGGATTACCGGCCTGGGCTCCTATTGCTGCCGGGAATCCGTAGCCCATGGTGCCGAGTCCTCCGGATGTGAGCCAGCTTCTGCTGCTTGTAAAAGGAAAATACTGGGCAGCCCACATCTGGTTCTGGCCTACTTCGGTACTGACAATCGCCTCGGGGAATTTGTTACCAAGAAGACGAATAATACGCATGGCGGTCAATTCTTCGGAAGTATCAGGCTCTTTCTCCTCAATGGAGCGATAGTAGTCCGAGTATCCCCGGAGCTCCGAAATCCATTCTCCGGGAACCGAGTTTTCAATGAGGGGTAAAAGTACGGCAAGGGTTTTCTTTGCATCCCCGACGATGGGTATGGCTACGGGTACATTCCGTGCAATCGCCGCCGGGTCGATATCTATATGGATAATCCGGGCTTCAGGTGCGAAGCGGGAGAGATCTCCGGTGGCCCGGTCATCAAAGCGGACCCCGATCCCCAAAAGCAGGTCTGTCTTTTGTACTGCCATGTTCGCGGCATAACTGCCGTGCATACCGATCATTCCAAGGTTCAGAGGATTGTCCGCTGCTACGGCTCCGATCCCCATCAGGCTGGTAACCAGGGGAATACCGCTTTTTTTCAGGAGCTTATTCAATTCCCCGGCGGCATCGGCAATATGTACGCCGCCGCCGACAAAGATCAATGGTTTTTTGGCTTTGTTCAAAGCTGCTGCAGCCCGTTTAATCTGTACGGTGTGTCCATCGGTTACCGGGTTGTAGCCTCTGATATTGACCGTATCGGGAATTCCGTTGCTGGTATCCGCAGTCATAATATCCTTGGGTACGTCTATTACAACCGGCCCGGGACGCCCTGAGGAGGCAATATAAAAACCTTCCCGCACAATCATGGCCAGGCGGTCTATGTCTGTGACAAGGTAATTGTGCTTCGTGACCGGCCGGGTAATCCCCACAGTGTCCGCCTCCTGAAAAGCATCGTTACCGATCATTTGACGGGGAACCTGTCCGGATATGCAGATAATTGGAACACTGTCAAAATTTGCCGTTGCCAGACCGGTTACAGTATTGGTCGCGCCCGGCCCGCTGGTTACGATACATACACCGGGTTTTCCGGTTGAACGGGCGTATCCGTCGGCGGCATGCACTGCAGCCTGCTCGTGGCGTGTTAAAACTACCCGGATCGCGGTCTCTTCGTACAACTGATCAAAGAGTGGAATCACCGCGCCGCCGGGATAGCCGAAAACCATCTCGACTTTTTCCTTTTTTAAGGCTTCTACAATAACTTCTGTGCCTTTCAAGTACCGCTCCTTTTCTTGATACAGCAAACATAAAAAAAGGCCGTCCTTCCCGCAGGAAGAACGGCCTGTTATAGGCTCTCTACAAGCCTCTAGGCATATTCTCCCGCGACAGCGGGCCGATAATCAGAATAATGGGGAGAATAATAATAAGGCTTATTATGGCTAAGATCATTGTTAATGAAATACTCTAGTATTACGCTCTTGTCAAGGAAAAATGTGAAAAAGGTAGTAAAAAGCGGAACTTGACCTGTTCTGTCAGATCACCTAGAATACCTCCATGCATAGTGAACAGGGTACATCCGGTTTCGACCGACTTGTTCTTGAATTGTCTCGCGAAGAGCGGCACGACATGCTGGTTCGCTTAACGAAAATGCTCGAAGGTGAAAGTGAACCTGTCCACGTCATGGACGATGAACCCCATCCTGTAAACCTGGAAAGCGAATACAGCGGATTCTCCTTTTTTCAGAAGATCATCGTCTTCTTCCGCATTTTGTTTACTCCCCTTACACGAATAGAAGTAATTGAAGACGCGATAATGCGTCAAATTTACCATGAGCTTGATTCTGTGTATCCCGGTTTGTATGACTATTCTTCCGGTACATTGAGCAGTGTGTTTCTCGAGGAAATAAAAAATCTGCGTAAATCGGTGCAAATATTTATGCTGCCCCTGTCTCGTCTGACTATCCAGAAGAAGGAAGAACTCTTCGCGTTTATTGTCAACCAGGACCTTCCGCATATCGATCAGCGGATTCGGGATGCCTGTGTTCCGGAAAAATTCGTATCTGAACTGGACGAAGGTGGAGAAAAAGAGCTGGCCCGGTATCTGTACAACCAGTTTGAAGATATTCTTTTTGAATTGACCCCCGAGGAGAAGGGAAAGCTTGCCCAGGACTCCCGGTTTCTGCAGATTCTGAGTGAACTCGTCTATTTTCCCTATGATAAAATCAAGAATAAGTACGCCGGCTCAAGTCATGAGGGTAGATGTCCTGCTTCCGAAATTCGGGATCCTCTGACCCAATTAATGTCTATTTTCCACAGCATGAACTGTTCTGCCTCTCCGGCTTTAATTGAATCCCTGTTTATTCTTACTCGTCTGGAACAGGAAGATACCGATCCCCGGGTCCTCCTGGATGAGCTAAAACGTGATATAGCCCGGACAAGCGAGGGATTACGGGGAATACGCAATTTTTACCGGTCTGTTCCTCTTTACGATATTTTACGTCTTGCTTCGGGGAAAGCCAACATATTTTTTAAACCGGTCTCCGCCGGAGAGGAGTGGCTGACCCTGCTGCGGTCCTTCTGGAAGCAGAAACTAAAAAAAGAAGCCCGTCGGTTTTTGCTTTCCAGGGAATACGACATGACCATCGAGCAAGCCAAACTGCTTTTAGAAGGAAAAGACTTGAAGCCTTTGTCCCATTATCAGACTGGCGGGCATCCTGTCTCCATAAATCTCGTACATGAATGGTCCATGGCTTTTCTGTCAGGCTTTCTGGATTTTCTGTTCTCTTTAAAAATAAATATGATCCTGAAACAGCTGCTGATCGATGGCGAGTTTTACAAGGAGCAAAACAGTGAAGATTATTCCGAGGCCTACAACGGTCTTCATCTGCTGGCGGAGAATATCGGCGAACCTGGTGATTTCTTGTCTCCCTCCGGGGAAGGAGGCAAGCTGCTTTTCTCTATAGCTTCGGACGTTTCTGCAAAAAACCTGCGCCAGAAAAAAGCGGCTAAAATTGCCGACGAAGCAGACATGCGGGCACGGAGACTGTTACATAACGGTCTTGAACTTATAACCCTGTTATCTTCCGTATTGGAAGGAATTTTGCACGGTGAAAAGGGCGGGCGTTTTGATACCCTGTCAAATCTGGGGTATATAGGCGGACGCAACAACGAAGCATTTCTCAAGGAGCTGGGCGACGTATCACAGGCTGTCACCGAAGGACGACGAATCCTGGAAAGCATGATAGCCCTGGAAGAACAGTATGCCCGAACTGCCTGAAACATCTATTCATCGCAGCAGTAAATATATTGAATTCCGCCTGCCTGCGGATGGGGGAGAGGCTCCTTTTTTTATTCTCAGTACCATCGGGGCGGGCTCCATGAGCTGGAAAGATCCCGCGGGGAATGAACGTAGAAAGAAGCTCTATACTGCCCTCGGAATAGTGGGCCCGGTCCACGCGCTTTTGCAGCAACATACCCGGCTTATACATAAGACCCCTGCAGATTCTGCCCAGAGTCCGCCTCTGCAGATCGGGGACGGCCTTGTCCTTTCCCGAAAGCCGGGCTTTATTTCAGTTACCGTGGCCGATTGTATGCCGATCTGCATTTGGCACAGAAAAACCGGCGAACTGATCCTGCTTCATTCGGGATGGAAGGGGACGGGTATCTTCAAATCGGCCCTGCTGCGGTATTCTGCCCGGGAACGGAAAGAGGACCTTGCTGTTTTCCTTGGCCCCTCCATCGGCAGCTGCTGCTACGAGGTTGACCGGCGGCGGTACGATTATTTCCGTACCTCCTTTGGTGAAGGAGCCGTAAGGAACAAAGCGGGTCGATTTTATCTCTCTCTCCTGCACGCAAATCTGGCTCTTGCGGCGGAGTGCGGTGTAGAGGATACATATTATTACAACCCCTGTACCTGCTGCAATCCGGATTTCGGTTCCTTCCGTCGCCAGGGCCCGGAAAAGTTTAGCTCCATGCTTGCACTATTTGGCTATTTTCAATAGATTTTGAACCATTCAGTAGCTAATAAGGGGTTTTCATGACAGGAATTGAGGTACTACGGGAAAGCTGGAAGAAGGCGGTTTTTGAGGAGCTCTGCAATCTGGCCCGCCGAAAAGGAGAGGACCCCTCAGCCCTTGCAGAAAAAGACCTTGTTCCGGGGGTCCCTCCAAAGAGTGATATGGGGGATATCGCGTTTCCTCTTTTTCCTTTTGCCAGGGTGCTGAAGACGGCCCCCCAGGCAATTGCGCAGCAGGTCGCCGAAAACCTGGCACAGCGAAACGATCTCTCCGGCCAGGTAAAGACCGCCGGTCCCTATGTCAATGTGGTGATTGGGGTGGAGGACATAGCCGAGGAGATTCTCGCCGCGACCAGGGATCTCTCTGTCAGTTATGGTTCCAGCGACTACTTTAAGGGTGTTCCCGTTATGATGGAGTTCTCCTGCCCGAATACCAATAAACCGCTGCACCTGGGACACCTCAGAAACGATGCTATTGGTGAGAGTGTTTCCAGGATTCTGAAGGCCGCCGGTGCCGATGTGCGCAAGGTGAACCTGATCAACGACCGGGGTATTCATATATGTAAATCCATGCTGGCGTATAAAGAGTTTGGCGAAGGAACTACGCCGGAATCGGTGGGGAAAAAAAGCGACCACTTTGTGGGCGAGTATTATGTAAAATTCAACCAGTGGGCCAAAGAACATCCAGAAGCGGAAGAACAGGCCCGGGCAATGCTGGTAGCCTGGGAAAAGAGTGATCCCGAGATCACCAGGCTCTGGGAGCGTATGAACCGCTGGGCCATTGAGGGAATAGAAGAGACCTATCAGGCTACAGGTATCAGCTTCGATCAAATCTACTACGAGAGCCGGACCTACAGCCTGGGCAAGGACGAGATTTTAAAAGGACTGGAGAAGGGAGTCTTTTACCGGGAAGATGACGGTTCAATCTGGGTCGATCTTGAAGAACTCGGTCTGGATAAAAAAGTCCTTCTGCGAAGCGACGGTACCTCCCTTTACTTGACCCAGGATATCGGAACTGCCATTCAGCGTCAGAAGGACTGGCATTTTACGCGCCTGGTATATGTTGTGGGAAGCGAGCAGCAGTACCATTTTCGTGTGCTGTTTCATGTGCTGGACAAGCTCGGGTTTGACTGGGCAAAGAATCTCTATCACCTCTCCTACGGTATGGTAAACCTGCCTGAAGGAAAGATGAAGTCCCGGGAAGGGACGGTTGTAGATGCTGACGACCTGATCCGTGAACTCACCTCCATGGCCGAGGCGGAGATACGGGAGAAGGAACGGGAAGAGGAGGTTGACTCTGTCCAGGAGACGGCCCGCAAGGTTGCTTTGGCTGCACTGCATTACTATCTGCTGCAGGTTTCTCCCAATAAGGACATGATATTCAATCCCAGGGATTCCCTCTCCTTTAATGGAAACACCGGACCCTATCTGCAGTATATGGGGGCCCGGATATCCTCCATGCGCAGGAAATTTCAGGAGCGGCACGATGAGTTTACCGGAATCGAAACCGACGCAAAGCTCCTGAGTACCCCTGAAGAGCGGGAACTGATTAAACTCTGTGCAGATTTTTCTTCAGTAGTTTCTTCTGCTGCGGAACAGTACAACCCCTCGCTTCTGGCTTCTTATTTATACGAGCTGGCCAGGACCTTTTCCCGCTACTACCACGAAACCCCCATCCTGACCAGTAAGGACAAGAAGACAGCCGTAAGCCGTCTGGCCCTGGCCTCGGCAGTACTGTGTGTTCTGAAAAACGGCATGTACCTGCTGAATATTCCCTTTGTTGACAAGATGTAAGAGGGCTTCCTACTTTTTCGTAGTGCTCATCTCAGCCGGGGCTACGAAAATGTAGGATATCGTTGATTTCAAGAATATCCCAGTCGTATTTTTCTTTTGCCGGTTGAAGCTGCGGCCGGAAATATAGAGATTAATTCGTTATAAAACAAGAAGTTATAAGTCGTACATTTCTGTGAAAAACTCCTCTTTTTTCTGCTCCGACTCCCGGAATTAGTCTGGCACGAATATTGCATCTTTTTCTTTGCCATATTCTCCTGGAGGTTCTATGCACCTGAAAAAGCGTCCCGGGCCACTCGGCCTTTATCGTCCCGAGTTTGAACATGAAAACTGCGGTGTCGGCTTTGTAGCCCACATGAAAGGTCAACGCAGTCATGCCATTATTAGCAATGCAGAAGAGATCCTGATAAATATGACCCACCGCGGTGCGGTTGGCAGCGAGGTTAATACCGGTGACGGTGCCGGTATACTTACCGCGGTTCCCTGGGAACTCCTGGAGCGGATTGCAGAGGAGGAGCTTGGAACCGTACTTCCGCAGCGGGGCTCCTATGCAGTGGGACTTGTGTTTCTTCCCGAAAAGGAGGATTTCCGTCAGCAGATACGGCAAAAAGCCGCTGATCTTTGCGAAGAGCTTGGACATACACTGATCGGATGGAGAAAGGTCCCCAGGGACAACAGCATGATTGGCCCCAGTGCCCTGGCCTGCGAGCCCTGGATGGAGCAGATCTTTATCGCCCGCAGAGAAGGTTCCGATCAGGAGTCCTTTGACCGGGATCTGTACATTCTGCGCAAGAAACTGACAAACACAATGCGGGGTGGAGAATATGATCCCGACCATTACCTCTACGTCTGTAGTCTTTCGACGAAAATCCTGGTTTACAAGGGGATGCTCACTCCTGAACAACTGCCCCAATACTTTTCGGATCTGCGGGACCCGGATTATAAAAGTCATCTGGCTATGGTCCATTCCCGCTTTTCTACCAATACCTTCCCAAGCTGGGACAGGGCACAGCCCCTGCGTTACATGAGCCATAACGGCGAGATAAATACCCTGCGGGGAAATATAAACAAGATACGCTCTCGAGAAGGTACCCTGCACAGCAGCAGTTTCGGTCCTGTCTTGAGGGAGAGTTTCCCGGTAATCGAACCCGATCTCTCTGATTCCGGGACCTTCGATAACGTCCTGGAGCTGCTCTATCTGGACGGGCGTGCCCTGGAGGAAACGGTCATGATGATGATTCCCGAGGCATGGGAGAACCACCGTCAGATGGAGGACCGGAAAAAGGCCTTTTACGAGTATAATTCCTGCATAATGGAACCCTGGGACGGCCCCGCATCCATATCCTTCACCGACGGCAGGGTCATCGGTGCTGTACTTGACCGCAACGGTCTGCGTCCATCCCGCTACTATGTTACCCGGGATAATCTGGTAATTATGGCCAGCGAGGTAGGAGTTCTGCCGGTACCCCCGGAGACAGTACTGCAAAAGGGGCGGCTTGAGCCCGGCAGGATGTTTCTGGTGGACTTTGATAAAGGACGAATCGTCGATGATGAAGAGGTAAAAGCCGGAATTACCGGAGAACGTTCCTACCGGCAGTGGCTTGATGCCCAGAAGATTTCGCTGAACGAAATCCCTGCTTCCAAAAGAGTCCCAGGACTTGATAAGAAGACCATTACCCAGCGGCTCAAACTCTTTGGTTATACAATCGAGCACCTGCAGGTGATCCTCAAACCCATGGTGGAGGACCACAAGGAGCCGCTGGGTTCAATGGGGAATGACTCTCCCCTGGCGGTGCTCTCATCCCGATCACGGCTGATCTATGATTATTTCAAGCAGCTTTTTGCCCAGGTTACCAATCCTCCCATCGATTCAATCCGGGAGGAGATTATCATGTCCCTGGATTCATTTATCGGTCCCGAGGGTAACCTGCTTTCTCTGGAGGAATCCAATGCTCACCGGCTGCATGTTCCCATGCCGATTTTAAGCAACCGGGAACTCGGGGCTCTCAAAACGATGGACTATCGCGGCTGGCGCAGTCTGACCATAGATATTACCTATCCCAGGGAAGAGGGAGAAGCCGGACTCGTTTCTACCCTGGACCGCATTACCGCGGAAGCGGAAAAGGCTATAGCCGACGGCTATGCCCTGATCATTCTTTCGGACAGGGCCGCTTCGCAGGACCGGGTCCCCGTAAGTATGCTATTGGCCCAGGGGGCAGTACACCATCATCTGGTGCGGACCGCGAAAAGAGCGCAGATCGGCATAGTCCTTGAGTCCGGAGAACCCCGTGAAGTCCATCACTTTTGCCTTCTTGTTGGCTACGGTGCCGACGCGGTAAATCCCTACCTCGCACTGGAAAGCCTTGCGTATTTGAAGGACGAGGGGTACCTGGAAAGCAGCGTTTCTGAAGAGAATCTTGTCGATAACTACCGGGAAGCCGTCGCCAAGGGCATGCGGAAGGTCTTTGGCAAGATGGGAATATCAACCCTCAAGAGCTACAAAGGAGCCCAGATTTTCGAAGCCGTGGGTCTTGCCGGGCCGGTTATAGACCGCTGTTTTGCCGGGACCGCATCACGCATTGAGGGAGCGGACTTCGGCATTCTGGCTAAAGAGACGATGATTCGACACGATAAGGCTTTTCCTGCAGGTAACGTTCCGGTTTGGGAAGAGTTTCTGAACAACGGTGACTACTCCTACCGCGAGGACGGGGAAAAACATATGTGGGACCCCGAATCCATCGCCAATCTGCAGATAGCTACCCGCTACAAACGACGTGATCTTTTTAACCGGTTTTGTGAACGTCTGGACGGACGTTCAACAGAGCAGTCTACCCTGCGGGGAATGCTGCGCTTCAAAAAGGCGAACCCGGTACCACTGGAAAATGTTGAACCCGCGGAAAACATCATGAAGCGCTTTGTAACCGGAGCCATGAGTTATGGTTCCATCTCCCGGGAGGCCCATGAAACCCTGGCTATTGCCATGAACCGTATCGGAGGTAAGTCCAATACCGGCGAAGGAGGGGAGGATCCGGAACGCTTTACACCTCTTCCCAACGGCGATTCCAGGCGTTCAGCCATAAAGCAGGTGGCCTCGGGCCGTTTTGGCGTCACTATTGAATACCTGGCAAACTCCGACGAAATACAGATAAAAATGGCCCAGGGGGCCAAGCCGGGTGAGGGGGGAGAACTGCCGGGACACAAGGTGTTTGATTTTATCGCGAAAACCAGGCATTCAACCCCCGGCGTGGGCTTAATCAGTCCTCCGCCTCATCACGATATCTATTCCATCGAAGACCTGGCGCAGTTGATCTATGACCTTAAGAACACCAACGAAAAGGCCAGGATCAGCGTCAAGCTGGTGTCGGAGGTGGGTGTAGGTACCATCGCCGCCGGCGTTGCCAAGGGTCACGCGGACCACATTCTTATATCTGGACATGACGGAGGTACCGGGGCTTCTCCTTTGACGGGAATCAAAAACGCAGGACTTCCCTGGGAGCTTGGCCTGGCGGAGACCCACCAAACCCTCGTGCTGAACGATTTACGGAGCCGGGTGGTACTTCAGACCGACGGACAGCTCAAGACCGGCCGGGATGTAGTAATCGCTGCCATGCTGGGGGCGGAAGAGTTCGGTGTGGCTACAGCTGCACTGGTTACCATGGGTTGCATCATGATGCGCAAATGTCACAAGAATACCTGTCCGGTAGGTATCGCTACCCAGGACCCCCGGCTGCGGGCCAAGTTCAAAGGCAGCCCGGATGACGTTGTCACCTTCTTCACCTTTCTGGCCGAAAAGGTCAGGGAAGTCATGGCTTCCCTGGGTTTTACCAGAATCGAGGAGATGGTGGGACGGACCGATATGCTGGAAGCGGATCCTGAAGTACTGAACTGGAAGGACCAGGGTCTGGACCTCGCTCCCATTCTTATGCCGGCCCGTAAGCCCTATCCCGAGGCCGGTGTCTACTGCACAATGAAGCAGGACCACGGGCTCGATTTTGTCCTGGACAGGCGCATCCTCGAGGATGCGGAAGATACTGTAGACGGCCGGGTTTCTCAGGAGCTCAGTTACAGGATTACCAATACCGACCGTACTGTGGGAACGATACTGAGTAACGCGATTGCCCGTCGTTACGGCGGAGAGGGACTTCCCGGAACCAGACTCACCGTCAATTTTCGCGGCAGTGCCGGTCAAAGCTTCGGTGCCTGGCTCGCAAAGGGGGTAAGCTTTCGCCTGGAAGGAGACGCCAATGACTATGTCGGAAAGGGGCTTTCCGGCGGAACCCTTATTGTTCATCCACCTGTTGAGAGTTCGTTCTCTGCAGAAGAAAACATAATCATTGGTAATGTAGCCTTCTACGGGGCCACCGGGGGCAGCGCATTTATACGGGGACGGGCGGCGGAGCGTTTCTGTGTCAGGAACTCCGGAGCACAGGTGGTAATTGAAGGGGTTGGAGACCATGGCTGTGAGTATATGACTGGAGGCCGGGTGGTAATCCTCGGCGCGGCAGGCCGAAACTTCGCTGCTGGTATGAGCGGCGGAATCGCCTATGTGTATGATCCGGGGCAGAAGCTTGATGAACGGATAAACCATGAACTGGTTGATCTGGAACCCCTTATGGTGGAGGACATCGACTATGTACGGGCCATGGTGGGACAGCATCATGAGTTTACCGGTTCAGGCATAGCAGGAAAGCTGCTTGAAGAATGGGATACAAGCATGAGGGGTTTCCGGAAAGTAATGCCCCGGGATTATAAACGGGTACTTATGCAGCAAACGCAGCAGGTACAAAAAAGAGTCGAGCAAATGGAGGCTGTAAATGGGTAAACCGACCGGTTTTATGGATTATAAAAGACAGACAGTTCCTTATGCAGATGCACAGAGGCGTCTTAACGATTATAACGAGTTTCTGGTTCCTCTTGGTGACGGGGAACGCAGGGACCAGGGAGCCCGCTGCATGGACTGCGGAGTTCCCTTTTGCCACTCCTCGTTTGGTTGCCCTGTGGACAACCTTATTCCCGAATGGAATGACCTGGTGTACCGGGGAAAAGACCAGGACGCCTTTAAGCGTCTGATGAAGACCAATAATTTTCCCGAGTTTACTGGAAGGGTCTGTCCAGCCCCCTGTGAAACCGCCTGTGTTCTGGAAATAAATGAACCGGCTGTAACTATAAAGAATAATGAGCTTTTTATCATAGAGAAGGCCTTTACCGAGGGATACGCTGTCGCCAATCCTCCTGTCGTCCGCACAGGTAAACGGGTGGCGGTTGTTGGTTCCGGACCCGCCGGACTTGCTGCCGCGGACCAGCTGAATCAGGCTGGACACCGGGTTGTAGTGTATGAGCGGGCGGACCGTCCCGGTGGACTTTTAATGTACGGTATTCCCAACATGAAGCTGGACAAGAAGGTTGTTCTCCGCCGTATTGGCCTTATGGAGGAGGAGGGGGTTGAGTTTCGAACCGGTATCGAGGTCGGAGTTGATATTACAGCAGAACAGCTGGAGACGGAATTTGACGCTGTCCTGCTTGCCTGCGGTTCAACAGTTCCCCGGGACCTGCAGGTACCGGGAAGAGAGCTTGACGGCATTCATTTCGCCATGGATTTTCTGTCCGGAAATACCAAAACCCTGATGAGTACAGGAAACTCTGACAAGGCACCTGTGCACGCAGGAGGAAAGCATGTTATAGTAATTGGCGGCGGAGATACCGGCTGTGACTGCATTGGTACCAGTCTGCGCCACAACTGCGAAGGGCTGGCGAATTTTGAACTGCTTCCCAAGCCTTCGACGGAACGAACCGACGAGTTTCCCTGGCCCATGTATCCGAAGCTTCTCAAGGTCGATTATGGTCACGAAGAAGCAATCGAGCGTTTTGGGAAGGATCCCCGGGAGTATAATATTCTGACTAAAGAGTTTATCGGGGACGGAAGGGTTGAAGCGGTAAAAACTGTCAGGGTTGAATGGAGAAAAGACGAAAACGGTCGTTACCAAATGCATGAAGTACCAGGCTCCGGAGAAATCTTCAAAGCAGATCTTGTGCTGCTGGCTATGGGTTTTGTGGGAGCCGAGAAGCCGGTACTCGACAGTTTTGGTGTAGCTACCTCCCCAACTGGGGCGGTAGCCGCCGAATATGGACGATTTGCTACCTCCAGAAAGGGTGTTTTTTCCGCCGGAGATATGCGCAGGGGGCAGTCTCTGGTTGTGTGGGCCATAAATGAGGGTAGAGGGGCTGCAAGAGAGCTGGACAGGTACCTGATGGGCAGAACTTATCTTCCCTGATCCTCCGGAAGACGGCTGGATCCCTTGACGATACCCGTATCCCTATGGTATATAGACGCTTACGAATTTTCTATTAGATTGAGTTGAGGTTGTCGTAATGTACGCACTGGTAGAGATTAAAGGAAAACAGTACAAACTTGAAAAAGGGTCTGTACTTAAGGTTGATAAACTCGAAGGCGATGCCGGTTCCGATGTCGAGTTCGACTCGGTGCTGATGACCAGCGATGAGGCTGGTGTGAATGTCGGCGCTCCCTACGTAAAGAATGCGAAGGTTACTGCCACCATCGAGGATCATACGAAGGGCGATAAGATCTTCATTATCAAATACAAACGGCGGAAAGGCTATCGTCGAAAACAGGGCCACCGGCAGCAGTATTCGGTGATCACGGTTAAGGATATTGTCAGCACCTAGGCTGAAAAGCGAAGTAATTTGAGGGTCCTGGTATGATCCGGGTACGGCTTACTGTCGTTTCGGGGCTTCTGCGTAATCTTGACGCGGAAGGTCATGCCAGGGATGCTGGCGAAAACGACGCGGCGGTGTGTGCTGCGGTGAGCCTGTTATGCCGATCTGCAGCACAGGCTTTAAAGGATCTTGATGATCTTGAAATCGACGGAAGCGCTCCGCAGCCCGGAGTGCTCCGTTTTTCTGTAGTGTATGGAAAAGGGGCTTCCATTGAGCGTGCCCGGGGTGTATCGGATACACTGATCCGGGGGCTTGAAGCGGTGGCCCGAGAAAGCCCGCGGCTGTGTGTACTTGAGATCTCTTCTGGAGATCCGAAAAAACGAAAAGACCATTCAGCGGGAAACCTATAAGGAGTAAATCGATATGGCGCATAAAAAAGGCGGTGGCAGTTCCAAAAACGGACGCGACTCCGAGTCCAAACGTCTGGGTGTAAAACGCTTTGGCGGGCAGAATGTAAAAGCAGGTGAAATCCTGGTCCGTCAGCGGGGAACCAAGTTTCATCCTGGTACAAACGTGGGTAAGGGCAGAGACGATACTCTTTTTGCCAAAGAAGGTGGAGTCGTAGAATTTTCCGAACGCCTGGGCCGTAAATATATTGCAGTTCAGACGGAGAGGTAAGATCGCCTTCGGTGACTGGCTTTGTAGATGAAACTGAAATAGTCGTCTCGTCCGGAAAGGGTGGAAACGGAAGCGTTTCTTTCCGGCGGGAAAAGTATGTCCCAAAAGGCGGACCCGATGGGGGAGACGGCGGTAACGGCGGGAATGTCGTTTTTAAAGTAAAGGAAAATCTGAAAACCCTCGCCCGTATTAAATCCGCCAGGGTTTTTCGGGCGGAGAATGGACGTAACGGCGAGGGACGAAGAAAACATGGACGGAACGGTGACGATGTCATCATTCAAGTCCCCCCGGGTACCATCCTGCGGGATAAAGAAAGCGGAAATACTATAAAAGATCTCGGAACAGAAGGTGAATGGACGTTTCTGAAAGGCGGTCACGGCGGGAAGGGTAACTGGCATTATCGCAGTTCCGTACGTCAGGCCCCGCGTTACGCCCAGGAGGGCGAACCTGGACAGGAACGGGAACTGGTTGTAGAGATGAATATCATCGCTGATATCGGTTTCGTTGGTTTTCCGAATGCAGGTAAATCGAGCCTTCTCGCCGCCCTTACCAATGCTCATCCAAAGATTGCGGATTATCCTTTTACCACAAAAATTCCAAACCTGGGAGTAGCTGATCTCGGTTTTACCGACTGCATTCTCGCGGATATACCGGGAATTATTGAGGGCGCATCTAACGGAGCCGGACTTGGGTTCCGTTTTCTTAAGCATATTTCCCGTACAAAGGGACTGGCTTTTGTTATCGATATTGAGGACGAAGATCCTGCAGCAGCGTACAAGACTCTGGCAGCTGAACTGCAGCAGTACGATACAGGATTAACTGAGAAGCCTCACATAGTTGTAGCCAGCAAAGCAGACCTTGACGAGACAGGTGAAAAGTATGAATCCTTTAAAAAGAAGCTCGTCATGGAAAACATCGTATTTGTTTCCAGCTATTCCGGATTCGGACTTGCTGAGCTTAAAAATGAATTTATACGTGTAATACAGGAAAAATGAGATTAGCCATGCTTGGGGGAAGCTTCAATCCCCTTCACTTAGGACATCTACAGCTTGCGGATGAATGTATGGCCGCCGGTTACAACAGGGTAGTCTTTGTTCCTGCTCATATCGCGGCTCATAAGGATCCCGTGCCGGGGAATTCCCCTGATGAGCGTCTTGCCATGGTCCGCCTGGCAGCCGAAGCCTACGGTTATGATGTCTGTAACTGTGAAATACAGCGGGGAGGGATATCATACACCATCGATACGATTAAGTTTTTGAAAAATCACTACAATCCGGCTGGCAAAATAGGTCTTATTATTGGTGAAGATCTTCTTGAAGGCTTTCATAAATGGAGAAACTACCGGGAACTGTTAACTGAGGTCGATATTTTACTGGCCCGCAGGGGGCAGGAGCGAAAAGATCGCGCGGATATTGAGTATACCCGGCTTGATAACCCGGATTTTCCCGTTTCCTCCACCGAGATTCGCACGCGGATTGCTTCCGGGCGTCCCTACCGATTTCTCGTTCCTCCGGAGGTTGCCTCATATATTCAAACCCGGGATATTTATTCCATACAACCTGGGGTATCCTCATGAAAAAGGGTTCTTTCTTTGATCCTGGTGTTATTTTGCTGCTGGTGATGATAATAATACTGGCGGTTGCCGGGGTTTTTCTCTACGGAAAGGTCAGGGTAAACAAGCTGGAGAGTGCCTTCAACCAGGATGCCCCGGTGCCCCTGATGCTGACCGTTACAGACGGTGCCGGGATCCTGACGTCCCAAATATTTTTATACCAACACTCTACCAGAAAAGCTGCTCTTATCGATATACCGGCGAATACCGGAGCGTTGCTGCCGGAATATGAAAAAATCGGCAGTGTTGAGACCCTTTTCAATCCAGTTGAACCGCAGCACTATATGGATATGCTCGGAAGGCTCTCCGGTCTTGATATCGAATACTTTCTGATAATGGACCTGGAAGGCTTAAGCAGGGTTGTGGATCTTATCGGCGGAGTAGAAACCTTTATTCCTAATCCTGTAGACACGGAGGTAGACGGAGAAACCGTGCTGCTGCCTTCCGGAAGTTTTGTTATGGATGGAAGCAAGGCGGCGGTTTATCTTCGCTATGGTGATCCGGGAGAGAGCGAATCAGAACGGGTTTCCAGGAGTCAAAGCTTTCTCAGGAGTATGCTCGAAGGCCTGGGAAGGGCTAACAGGCGCCTTGAGCATACTGAGGCTGTTGAAGTGCTGGAGGGTTCTGTTGCCACAAATCTTTCTCAGCGAAGTCTGATTACCTTCACCGGGGCTATGGAACGTCTTGACGCCCAAAACATGGTGCATCTCAGGTTACGCGGTACCTCACGCATGGTTGACGAACAGGTACTGCTGTTTCCTCATTCCGATGGTCGGCTTCTGCGGGAAACAATTACCCAGACGGTGAACAGCCTCAAAAGCGAGGAGATTCTTTCGGAAGGAGACCTGCAGGTATCGATTGAGATAAGAAACGGAACATCCGTTACCGGACTTGCGGGCAGAACGTCTCAGTTGTATCAGAGCTTTGGTTACGATGTTATGCGCGTTGGAAACGCGGAAGAACGTTATGATAAAACAGTTATTATTGACCGTATTGGGAACCAGCAGGCTGTTAAGAGGGTCGCGGATGTCATAGAATGTTCAAATATAATTATTCAGACAGGTATTGAAGAGTTTGACAATGAACTCGACACGCGGATAGATGTACTAATAATACTAGGAAAGGATTTTGATGGACGCTACTGTAAAGAGTGAACTGGCAAAGAAATTGGGGGAATTTATTAATGACCATCAGGGTAACGAGACCCTTGTACTGGATGTTTCCCAGGTTAGTTCATGGACGGATTACTTTATTATAACCACCGTGCGCAGCACCGGACATCTTAAAGGTCTGGTACGGAACATTCAGATTTTTCTTAATGAGAACGAGATCCCCATCCTCCATCGGCATAAAAAGATTCATGAAGAAGGATGGGTGCTTATTGATTGCGGTTTTATGGTTGTCCATCTTATGGATGAAGATACCCGGAATTTCTACGAGTTGGAGAAGCTGTGGTATTCCGGTGAAACAGTTTTTCAATCGTCGAAATCTTCGTAATCTAAACCATCGTCAAAATCGTAGTCGTCTTCGATATAGTCGTCGTCATAGTCGTCATCGTCTTCAAAGTCATCTTCTTCGAGTTCATCGTCCAGGTCTTCATCGTCCAGATCATCATCAAGATCTTCGTCATCGTCAAAATCATCCAGATCATCATCGAACTCGTCATCGTAATCATCAAAGTTGTCGTTGTAGAACCCCTCTCCTTCGTCTTCGGCGTCATCCATTGACATTGGATAGATATCATCGTTCTCCAACTCGTAATACTCCATCCGGTAACCTCTCCGCGCTTAAATTCTCTGGCGTTATACTGCTAATCTAAGATAGCGTTGATTACTATGTCAACAGTTTTATTTTTAAAGATGACTGTTTTTTATCCCGACAAAAAGGCCGATCCTACCAAAGCTGCCGGTAAGAATATGGGATATTGAAGCCTCGCAGGACGCAATGTCAGAAAAGATGCTTTTTCCTGCTATAATGGTTGGCGGGGTTATATTACAGTCAATATTCTGTTCTGCAAGCATCATGGTTGAGCGACCGGAAACCTGATTAACAATCTCGCCGATGGCCTCTTTATGAAACTGGCCGAAACCTTTTTCTTCCTCAGGTTCGATTCCCATATTGATAAGCATACGGGAAACAAAATTATAGGCGCTTGTCATATCTGAACGGAGCATCATAAAGCCATGAAGATCTCCGGTTATACCAACACTTGCGACAAGTTCAACCGTCGAGGGGTCAATTGCATCAACACTGATGCTGGTTTCATCAAAACCGATTTCCCTGACCACTTCCCGCAGGGCACCGGTAAACTGTTCTAAATAATCGCTCATAAAGAGCAGTATAGGATGGTAATTCTTTAAAAGTCAAATGAGTGTTGAAAATAGCAACAACTTAGCATACTATTCCGGCCATGAAACAGACAAGCTTTGAGGTTCTTCTGGAACTTGCGATTAATGAGGACCTCGCCGAAGAAGGGGATGTTACCTCAAAGGCCATTTTTGGGAATGATGTTGTCACCGCGCGGCTGCACAGCAAAGACAGCGGCATCCTTGCGGGAAAAGAGTATTTCGCGAAGGTTTTCGCGCGGATTGATCCTTCAACGGAGCTTACATTCTTCTTTGCAGACGGAGATGCAATTCAGCCTGGAGACATTGTAGCAGAAGTGCGGGGAAAAACTATTTCAATCCTTACAGCGGAAAGAATCGCCCTCAATTTCCTGGGATACCTTTCCGGCATCGCTACGGTTACGCGCAGCTTTGCCCGTTTGCAGCAGGGAAAAACAAGGATTCTGGATACCCGAAAAACCTTGCCGGGTTACAGGGAGCTGGCGAAATACGCGGTTACCCGGGGCGGGGGAACAAACCATAGAATGGGTTTGTATGATATGGTTATGATTAAAGACAACCATATCGATGCCGCGGGTTCTATTCAGAGGGCAGTTTCCCTGGTGAAGGAACGATGGGGCAACCGTTATAGGATTGAGGTCGAGTGCCGCAATGCTGAGGAAGTCAGGGAGGCCCTTGATGCCGGTGCAGATATTATTATGCTTGATAATATGGGTCCCGGGGCCGCGGCAGAATGCCTTAAAACAGGCAGCGGGAATGTCGCTTTTGAGGCTTCCGGGGATATGTCTCTGGAGAAGATAGGTGAATATATGGAAATAGGTCTTGACTATATCTCTGTTGGAAAGTTAACGCATTCGGTTAAGAATTTTGATTTTTCCCTGAAAATCGCGGAACATAAAAATGATGCGTTTTGATGCCCTGGTCGTAGGCGCTGGAATTGCTGGTTTAAGTGCTGCAATCCGTCTGGCACGAAAGGGAGCCCATGTCTGTCTTGTCTCAAAAAGCGCCAACCCGCTGGAATGCAACAGCCTTTATGCTCAGGGCGGTATTGTTGCCCGGGGAGAAGAGGACAGCCCTGATCTGCTTAAACACGATATCCTTGAAGCAGGTGACGGTATTAATTCCGTAGAAGCGGTAGAAAAATTATCCTGCGAGGGGCCCGACCTGGTAATGGATTTCTTGGCGGATGAGCTCAAGGTACCGTTTATCCGGGACGAGAAGGGGTATCTGCTGACCCGCGAGGCTGCCCATTCTGTGCGCCGAATCCTGCATGTCCACGATTATACCGGACGCTCTATTATGGAACATCTGTTTAAGGCCGCCGAGGCGGAGGAACGGATCAGCCGTCTATCAAACTACACGGCAATCGATATTATAACCTCAACCCACCACTCAATGGATTACCAGGTCCGCTACAAACCAAGCCGTGCTCTGGGAATGTATCTGCTCAATAATGAGAACGGCGAAGTCATTCCGGTTTTTGCCTCGGCGGTACTGCTTGCTACCGGAGGGCTTGGAGATATCTTTCAGCATACATCGAACCCCAAGGGTGTAGTCGGAGACGGCATAGCCATGGCTTACAGGGCCAATGTGGAGATAATAAATGCCGAATTTGTCCAGTTCCACCCAACGACTCTGTTTCACCGGGATTCAGACCGTTTTCTGATATCCGAATCCGTGCGGGGGGAAGGCGCCCGGCTGCTGAATCGGGAAGGGGAGTACTTTATGTCCCGCTACTCTCCAAGGCTTAAGGATCTTGCCCCCAGGGACGAAGTGGCCCGGGGGATTTACCGACAGATAGAAAAGGACAAAGCCGGATATGTCTATCTGGATGCCCGGGGTATAAAGGACCATGATCTGACAGAACGCTTTCCTTCTATTTTTGCCGCCTGTGCTGCTGTCAATATCGATATTCGAAAAGATCTTATTCCCGTTGTGCCTGCCGCCCATTATTCCTGCGGAGGCATTAAGGTCGATCCTGGCGGCAAGACATCACTGGACGGTCTTTATGCTGTGGGCGAGACTGCCTGTACTGGAGTGCATGGGGCCAACAGGCTGGCTTCGGTCTCGCTGCTGGAAGGCCTGTATTACGGGGTCCACGTAGCGGAAACCATCCTGTCGCAACCTCATGATCTGTCCGACCGCCTGATCCGCAGTATTCCCCCCTGGGTTTCTCCCCTTGGTGAAACCAGTTTTGACCCGGTTTTGATTCGCAGCGATCTTAACCAGATACAGAGTACCATGTGGAATTATGTAGGGATTATACGGACAAAGAAACGGCTTTCCAGGGCCTTCGCGGACCTGAATTACCTGAATCATCGTATTGAGCGTTTTTATCGATCCGCCCTTTTACGCCGTGATGTGGTGGAACTGCGCAACGCGATAATAAGCGCTCTGGTGGTAACCCGCTCTGCTCTCAACAATGGTCAGTCCATAGGGTGTCATTATCTGCAGGGCTAGGGTTTGACAGAAGGCGGCAGATATGTATAATACATCAGCATTATGATGAGGGCCATAACCCTTCAATCTCCGGCAAAAGTGAATCTGCATCTTGAGATCGGAGGTAAACGGAACGACGGGTTTCACGATTTGTGCTCTCTTTTTCAGATTGTTTCTTTAGCGGATACAATCACAGTGAGATCTTTGAAAGATTCTAACAATACCTGCAGTATACATGGCGCGTTCAGCTGTGATTCTGAGGACAATCTGATATGTAAAGCCTACAGGCTTTTTTCTCAGACCTATAAACTGAAAACCTCAATCGATGTTGTGGTTGAAAAGCGTATACCCGAGGGAGCGGGTCTCGGGGGCGGATCCAGCAATGCTGCATCCATGCTCAAGGGGCTTCGTGATCTTTTTACGGTTCCGATACATAATCAGGAGCTTTCACGGCTGGCAGCGCATCTTGGGAGTGATGTCCCTTTCTTCTGCCGAAGTCCTCTTGCATGTGTTTCAGGACGCGGCGAGAAAGTAACTCCTCTGGACAGCCCACGGCGGATTCCATTAGTTCTGGTTTTACCTGATTTCCCGGTTTCAACCGCAGATGCGTATCGCTGGCTTGATGCTGAGCAGGGCAATACCGAACGAACAGTCTCCTGTGGTAAAGATTTTTCTTCTTTATATAAACAGCCGCCAGAAGAATGGCCTTTTTTTAATTCTTTTACCCCGATCCTGCTTTCCCGACACCCTTTGATTGGTGAGGTTCTTGAGGATCTGCGTTCCGCAGGGGCCTTATGTGCGGATGTCTCCGGTTCCGGTTCCGCGATTTTTGGTGTTTTTGCCAGCAGAGAAGCTGCCAGCATGGCGGCAGTAATTCTAAAAGGTAAAAAACGCCTAAAACAAGTGCTTACAATAGAAACACTTGCTATATTTCCGGATAGCATATTACAATGACGTATTATTTATGCAACATGAGTGGAGGAAAGTATGGAAATCACGGATATCCGGATTCGGCGTGTCGAAGCGGATGGCAAACTTAAGGCCTATGTAACCGTAACCTTTGATGACTCATTTGTTGTTCACAACGTAAAGGTAATCGAAGGGAAAAACGGTGCTTTTATTGCGATGCCTTCAAGGAAAACGAAGACCGGAGAGTACAAGGATGTCGCGCATCCGATAAATTCGGATTTCCGGGGTAAACTGCAGGATCGTATTCTGGAAGAATATAAGGCCCAGGCTGAAGGAAGCCCGGCCTATGATGAAGACGAAGACAGCTGATTCTGCTGCTTATCTGTCTCTAACAATAAAACTATTTGGGACGTAGCCAAGCGGTAAGGCACCGGATTTTGGTTCCGGCATTCGCAGGTTCGATTCCTGCCGTCCCAGGACAACAAGTCTGCGCCGTGCGGATCCATGATTGACGATCTGCCGGGGTAGAAAGATATTGGAAACAGCACGCCGAGAATGGCGGATAGCAATGAGGAGAACGATCCATGGAACAGAAAACACTGGTCGCGCACCAGCGGCCCAGCACAAAAAAAACTGAAAATCGGCGGCTGCGCAACGAAGGCATGATTCCGGCGGTAATTTACGGACACAGTGAACCGGTAAGCATAAGCATTAGTGCACGGGAGTTCGAGAAAAAGTTCCACAGTGTAAGTGAAAATACAATCATCAATATCGATGTAGAGAAAAACAAGAAATACGACGTATTGGTCAAAGACTACCAGGAAGATATGATCAAGAACCGTATTGTGCACATCGATTTTTATGAGATTGAACGCGGTAAGGTTCTTCGCACCCATGTCCCTGTACATCTTGAAGGAGTACCACAGGGAGTACGGGAAGGAGGAATCGTCGAAAACCAGCTGCATGAAGTGGAAATTGAGTGTCTTCCCAAGGACATCCCCGAATCCTTTACTCTGGATATTTCCGCGATGCAGATTGGAGATGCACGGCATGTTTCAGATATTCCTGTCGGCGAGTCGGTCAAGATCCTGACTCCGGAGGATCAGTCACTTGTGGTTATTACAACCATGAAAGTCAGCCTCGCAGAGACCGAAGAAGGTGAAGAGGAAGAGGGTGAAGCTGAAGGTGAAGAAGCAGCTCCCGCAGAAGGTGAGGGTGAAGAATAGTCTCCGGGACACCTTATTAGTCATCGGACTTGGAAATCCTGGAAGGGAATATGAGAAAACCCGGCACAATGCCGGGTTTCTTGTTCTGAACGAGCTTGCAGAACGGTTCTCGCTCAAATTTAAAAAGCCTTTCTTCCACCCATGGCGTTGTGCCCTCACGGATATACAAACCGAAGGAGGAACGTGCCGGCTGGTACTGGTGCAGCCCTTGACCTACATGAACGCCTCAGGCACTGTCTTACCCGATCTGCTGTGCAAGTTTTCTGTAAGCCCAGAAAAACTTGTAATTATTTGCGATACTCTCGATTTGTCTCCTGGTATAATCCGGATTAAAGGGAAGGGATCATCCGGCGGACAAAGAGGACTTGCATCGATATTATCTATGCTTGGAACTGAGAGGATCAGGCGCATTGTTGTCGGCATCGGCAGACCTGAAGATAATAAAGAGGTGGTTGATTGGGTTCTCACGGTACCCGGAGATGAGGAAGTGCATGATTTTATGCTTGGTGTCCGAAAGGCGGCGGACGCACTGCTGGATATGACCCGGCTTCCTTTGGAGCGGGTTATGAATAATTTCAATGAAAGCGCGAAAAAATAAACAGATTATAGAAAATAAAGCTGTGTCTGACTTTTTTGAACAGTGGAAAATTGATCCCGACCAGGGAATCCTCATCGCGGTGTCGGGAGGAATTGACAGTACCGCCCTTATGGGACTTTTGGCGCGTTACAGAGACTCCCGCAGACAGTCATTTAATCTTCATGGGCTTTACGTAAACCACAATATTCGGTCAATGGAAGAGATTGAACACGACTGGAAGAGCCTGACACGGGCCGCAGAAATTTGCGCAGTGCCGCTCCATCGAGTTGATCTTCCGGAGGGTTCAATAACCAGATCCGCAGCAACGCGACACGAGGGAATCGAATCCGCAGCCCGTCGTGCCAGATACAAAGCCCTTGAGGAGTGGCGGAACAGACTCCGGTTTGGCTATATTGCCCTGGGCCACACGCTGGATGACCTTGTGGAGACCATGCTGATGCGCTTCCTGCAGGGCTCCGGTGTCTCCGGTCTGCACGGTATTCCTCCCGTCATGGGCAGCAGGATTCGCCCGCTGCTTGAAATCAGCAAAGAGGAACTGAAGCGGATTGTTCAGGATTTTGGACTGCCCTTCAGCGAAGACAGCAGCAACATGGAAGACTGGTATCTGCGTAACCGTATTCGCAGAACCATTATGCCCCTGCTCCTGGAGGAGTTCCCCTCCATGGCGGAGAGTCTGAAAAAATCGGCCAGGTTTTTCCGGGAGGAAGAAGCACTTCTTCAGGATGAAGCATACCGCAGAATCCACTGGAATCTTGGGGAACATGAAGCCGAAATTGAGATTGATCTTTTTTTCTCCGCCCCTGACGCACTGCGGATCAGAAGCCTCCTGGCACTTGTCAATCACTATATACCAGGCAAATCAAGGGTTCCCAGGGATTTTCTTTCATTACAGGATACCTCCCCGGCCAGGAAGGATGCAGTCCTGCTGCAAGGGCATGGTTTTACTGTTAAAAGACAGAACGACCAGCTGATCTTTATTCCCTCTGTTGTATTTAAGGCTAAAACACGCTATGTTAAGAGAATATTCTGGGGGATCGACGGGGGCATCGGTGAGCTTGCCTACACGTGGAACTCTTCCTGTTCAGGGCCGAATCCCGGGGGAGCGATCGCTCTTCCGCTCAGGTGCAGGGAGCGGGAGCTTTATTTGCGCAGTAGACGGCTGTCCGATTCAATACGGACCTCGGGGGGGACTAAGCGCCTCAAGGATCTGTTCAGGGAATTTGGCATTACTGAAGAGTTTCGCGACAGAATTCCGGTATTACAGGCAGGCGATGAAGTCGCTGCTGTCTTTGGATCGGTTTTTGGTTACCGGGATATGCTGGCTAAAGGCTATCGCGCTGAAAATGAACAGCAGAAGGCAGTACTGCTGCGGATACGACGGATGGAGATGAGGATTGGACGATAAAAAGAAACCGGGCGGACCTGACTGGTTCCCTTTCAACTTTAACAACAACCGCTTTGCCCTTATTTTTGTGGCAAGCCTCATTGTGTTTTTTAGTCTCATTTTTCTTTTTGACACGGGAAACAGCAGCATGGAACTGCCGTATTCTACCTTTTTCCGGTATCTGATCGACGGACAGGTAGATACGGTTACTATTCTTGACTATAACGAAATACAGGGTACTCTCAAGGGCGGAGAATACGGTACAAGCCGAGGTTTTATAACCAAGATTCCCTATCCGGATGAGGAGTTGATGCCCCTCTTGCGGGAACACAGGGTGATTATTCGGGGCGGGCGGAAATCTCCGTCGCCTTTTATGATCATTTTGCAGTCATTACCCTGGCTGATCGGGTTTTTCCTTATCTGGTTCATGTTCAGGCAGGTCCAGGGAGGAGGGAACAAAGCTTTTTCTTTTGGTAAGAGCAAAGCCAAGCAATACCTTGAAAATGATTCAAAGATAACCTTTAACGATGTCGCAGGCCAGCATGAAGCAAAATACGAATTGGAAGAGGTCGTGGGTTTTCTGAAGAATCCGCAGAAGTTCACAAAGATAGGCGCGAGAATTCCTACCGGAGTGCTTCTGGTCGGTATGCCGGGAACCGGCAAAACCCTTCTTGCTAAAGCCTGCGCCGGAGAGGCCGGGGTCCCATTCTTTCATATGTCCGGGTCCGATTTCGTAGAGATGTTCGTTGGTGTAGGAGCGAGCAGGGTACGGGATCTCTTTGAGCAGGGACGCCGCAATGCACCCTGTATTCTTTTCATCGATGAACTCGATGCTGTCGGCCGAACCCGGGGCGCCGGTTACGGCGGCGGGCACGATGAACGGGAACAAACCCTTAACCAGATGCTGGTGGAGATGGACGGATTTGACACCAAGGACGGTGTTATAATTCTGGCTGCCACCAACCGGCCGGACGTTCTTGACCCTGCGCTCCTGAGACCGGGACGGTTTGACCGGCAGGTTGTTGTAGACATGCCGGACGTAAAGGAGCGGGAATCCATTCTTACAATTCATGCCCGAAAGGTCCCCCTGGCGGAGGATGTCGATATTAACCGGATTGCCAGGGCGACTCCCGGATCATCCGGAGCGGACCTTGCCAATCTGGTAAACGAAGCTGCTCTTTTCGCTGCCAGAGAGAATTCTAGTGCTGTTACCATGAAAGACTTTGAAGAGGCCAGGGATAAACTGCTTTTGGGAGTTGCTAGAAAGTCCCGGGTTATCTCTCCTGAAGACAAATTGATGACAGCCTACCACGAAGCAGGTCATGCGCTTCTTCACTATTATCTGGAACACGCAGATCCGCTGCATAAGGTTACCGTTATCCCGCACGGACAAGCCCTGGGGCTTGCAATGAGTCTTCCGGAAAAAGATTCCTATTCGAGAAATAAAAACTGGCTTCTTGACAGAATAAAAATTGCCATGGGTGGTTATGTGGCAGAAAAGCTGATCTATAACCAGACGACTACCGGGACGAAGAATGATATAGAGCAGGCAACAAAGATTGCCCGGCGAATGGTTTGTGAATGGGGAATGAGTGATGCCCTTGGCTTTGTAACCTTTGGGGGAGAGGAAGAACCGATTTTCCTGGGAAAAGAGATAGCCCGACACCAGGACTATTCGGAAAAAACCGCCGAAAAGATTGATTATGAAGTACATGAAATCCTGCGGTCCTGTCTTGATTCCGTGACAAAGCTGCTTAGTGCTCACAAAGAGCAGTTGAATAAACTTGCCGAACACCTGGTGGCAAAAGAGAGTCTCGACGATAAAGAAATTCGTCAATTATTGGGGTTTCCTGATGATAATAGCAAGCAGAAAAGTTTTCTGGAGCCTTCGGCCTAAACGCAAAGCTGTTTTTTCTTTGGTGTTGCTTTTTACCGCAGTTCTGACACTGTTCGGTGAGGCCGATTTTGACCGGGACGAGGCTCTCTCCAGGGCTTACGTGAGAGTTCTCCTTGATCTGGATAAGCACGCCTCCGCATCTTCTTCTCTGCTGGATGCGGCAGTTGAATTTGATCCCGACAACTCCGATGCCCGTTATCTTCGGGCCAAAAGAATGCTCGAAGAGGGTTCATCTATAGAACCGGCGGTTAATGAGCTTGAGTTCGCTCTTGATAGTGATAAGTGGTACTATTGCGACAGAACCGAAGCCCTTTTGTTCCTTGTCGGGCTGAACGACCGTCTCATGCGCTACGGTGCCGCAGTCAAATTGTTGTCCAGTGTCCCGTCGCGGGAAAGGACGGACGGAAGCTGGTACTATTACGCGCTGCGGTCCGCCCTCAATTCCGGTCAGCTTCAAGATGCTCTGGCTATAGCCCGCGAAGGAACCCGTCTTTTTCCTGAGAATGAAGAGATCAAATCCCTGCGGGTGGCTTTGGATCCTGGGTATAAGGCTTTCTTTTACAAAAAAATTATTGAGTCAGAACGGACATCTGTTTCTGAAATGCTGCTGCGGAATATGATACTTGCGTCTTCCGCTGAAGAGAGGGCTCCGCTGATTCAGCGTTACATAGAACTCGGCTATGACAACCCCGAGATAAATGTTCTGCGGGATTTAAGCCCGGGCAGCGAAAACGATCAGGATATTACCCTGCTGCTTACAGAAAAAAACCAGAGCCGGCTTTCTATTCTCCAGCATAGTTATCTCCTTTTTGAACAGAACCAGCGGGAGGATGAGTTCCGGGAATTCTTTGCTGATCGACGAATCGAAGTATTCGAGGACTGCAATAATGATGGATACGATGATGGTATCTATACCATTGAAAATGGGTGGCTGGTCGAAGTACGGCAGGATCGGGACCAGGATTTTGAGGATGAGATCGTTATTCGCTTCAATAAAAACGTTGAGGAAACGCCACAGCCGGTAAAGATCTCTCTACTGGTAAATAACGAGGACTACATCTTTGAATACGGGCGGTATCCTGAGGTTCTTCAGGTAAAAATCAAGGATGAAGAAGCTGTTACCGAATTAAGTTTTGCCGAAACCGTTCTTACTATAGAGATGGTGGATTTTAAGCATATTCCGCCTTTTGCCAGTGTAGATGTAGAATCAATTCCTGCTAAAAAGCAACTGGAAGATCTCGCATACCTTCTTACAGTCTACGGGAATGAGGGGATTGTCCAGAGAGGACCTTCGGGAGTGACCATTCGGGAGGAACAGGGCGTGAAGCTTCAGATCAGGACAGAAGGTGAAGATCTGGTTATAGAGAGGGACCTGAGCGGCAATGGAAGTTCCCGGATAACCGAGATTTACCGTGACAATTCTCTTTACGGAGTTTATCTTGATCAGGATAGTAACGGTATTTTTGAATACTTCTATTATCCGACCAGGGATCTGCATGAATGGGATTGGGACCAGGACGGAGAAATTGATTATCAAAGTTATAATGGTGAATGATGCCCTCGAACCACAAGGACGATAAAACAATGATAAATGTGCAGCAGCGTAAATTCGTGTTCCTGCTTTTTGTTACTCTTTTATTATTCTCATGTGCCAGCAAGTCCGGAACACCCGAGCTACCGGATGTCCGGGAACTTAACATCCAGGAACTGCAACGTTTGATTGATGAAAGGGAACCCCTCATGGCACTTGAAACTGCTGATACCCTTCTGAAACGCGGCATCCTTCGAAAAGATGAACACGGCAGCTACCGTGCAGAAATTGACGAGATGATAATCGATGAGTTCTCAGAAGCCCTTGAAAAATCCGATTATCCAGGTGCTTTGAGGTATTCCAAAGCTATTGAACTTCTAGGAATTAATCTGCCCGAAGGATCTGACCGGGGGATAATCTACAGGAATTTGCTGGACGAGCTGCTCCGGAATAATATGCTTATTCCTGCTTTTGCTGAAGCTTCAGAAGCCCTTGCCTCGGGTGTTCTAAGTTACGAAGATCTGGATTTTCTCAGGGAAGCCGCGCGAAATTCCGGGTATACTGCCTGGTCAGAATATTTGTCCGCTGAACCCGCTGCGGCAGATGCGACAATTGGGCAGGACCTTCCCGGCATAATCGACTCCACCGTTACAATTTGGGTGAATCGGGGAATCCGGATTCAGAGCGGGATGGGGTATCCTGACAGGGTTATCGGCAGCGGATTCTTCATTGATAAAACCGGATACCTGATTACCAATTATCATGTTATTGCCAGCGAGGTTGACCCCGAGTATGAGGGATATTCCCGTCTCTTTATTCGCAGAGGGGACAGTCGTTCTCCACGGATTCCCGCGCGGGTTGTGGGCTGGGATCCCATACTGGATCTGGCATTACTGAAAGCTGAAATTAATACCGACTATGTATTCAGCCCCGGAAAGGATCTTCCCCGACTGGGTGAGACTATTTACGCCATTGGGAGCCCCGGGGGGCTGGAAAAGACAATAACATCAGGAATTGTATCTGCAACAGAGCGCCGTCTGCTGCAGTTGGGCGAGGCAATGCAGATAGACGTGCCTGTTAACCAGGGAAACAGCGGCGGACCTCTTCTTAATGAGCAGGGTCGCTTGGTTGGAGTCGTCTTTGCAGGCATTGAATTCTTTGAAGGTATCAACTTTGCTGTTCCAGTATACTGGCTCCAGGCTATTCTCACGGAAATGTATGGGGAAGGGGAGGTCAAACACCCCTGGATAGGGACGGCGCTGCATGAAGACCGGAATGGTCTGACTAATCTGTATGCTGCTCCTGGTTCTCCCGCCGACAATGCGGAAATAGAAGAAGGGTATAGATTACTGTCGATAAATGGTCAAGCTGTGACCAAATTACGGGAAATAAACGCCATCCTTGTTCGGGAACGCCCGGGAAACCTTGTCAAAACTGAATGGGAAAAAAATGACGGATCCAGGGAATCTATTTACATGGTCCTCCAGAAAAGGCCTCATTCTCCTGTTCTCGAAGCTCATAAAAGAGGAGCCGAAAAAGATCTTGTGCTTCCCTTATTCGGTATGAGGATTCAGGAGACAGGCGCTACCCTGTGGGAAAAAAGCTATGTTGTTGAAAAGGTCTACCCTGGAAGCGTTGCAGATGAGACAGGGCTTTCCCCGAATGATCCTTTTTATTGGCGGGGATTAAAAATCGACTCTGAAAGAAAGATTGCGTTGTTACGCATGGTAATAAAAAAACGCAAAGCCGGTTTTCTTGAATCTTCAATACAGCTTGGCGCCTATATTGATGTCGATTACTTCATATAAAATATGACAATGAGGTTTTTGTGTTTAAGCGTCTTGTATAGTATACTTTATGAATAATGTGAACTATAAGCGATACGGAGGGTGCAGTGGTTACCGTAGCTGTAGAACGAAAATGCGTCATTGGTACTGTTAAATTCCTAAGGACCTCACTGCTGAAAGCCCTGGATGAGTCGCCTGATGGTATTATTCTGGATGTTTCACAGACAGATGAAATTGATACCGCGGGAATCCAGCTGTTCGTTTCTCTTGTTAAGGAAATTGAAAAAAGAGGTGTTTCTCTGGAGTTAAAGGGTCCTATGAATGACCGCGTGCTCAAGCAATTTGAAATAAGCGGTGTGCGATATGGGGAACAATTTCATGGATAGGCGTTTTATCGAGACATTTATTGAGGAATCCTATGAAATTCTGGATTCAATGGAGAGGGATCTTATTGCTCTTGAGACGAATCCGGAGGAGCAGAGCCATATCCAGGCAGTCTTCCGCGGAGCTCATACAATAAAGGGTTCTGCTGCCATGTTCGGGTTTCAGGAGATTTCTGAATTTGCCCACGCTTTTGAAACAGTCCTGGATGAAGTCAGATCAGGGACCTTGTCTATAACCCGGGAATTAATAAATATCGCTCTCGAGGGAAAGGATCATCTGCGGGAACTCCTCGAAGTAGCCCGGGAAGAAGAGGGAACAGACGGTAGCGAAGCCTTACGTGAATCGAGCAGGGATATAATAGAAAGGCTTTCACAATTTGCCGGTTCAAATGAGCACCGGGAGGAACATAGCGGTACGGCGCTTTCTTCAGATAAAAAGGAACAAAAGGAAAAAGATGCAGAGGACTCAACTTACCGTATAAGTTTTAAACCCCGATCCGATGTATTCAGCACCGGCACAAATCCTCTGCTTTTAATAAAAGAACTGTATGACCTTGGAAAGTTGACTATTTTCGCAGATGTAACAGAGGTTCCAAGTCTCGCAGAAATTGACCCGGAGGTATCCTACCTTGGATGGGAAATACTGCTGACAAGTAATTGTGACTATAATGCGCTTCGGGATGTTTTTATTTTTGTTGAATCAGAATCCTATATCGATATTCAGCAGCTAAAGGCTTTGGATTATATTGATTCCAGGGGAGAGCCTAAAAGACTCGGTGAGATCCTTGTAGACACTGGTGTTCTGGATCCGGCGGATTTAAAAAAACTCCTGGAGAGTCAAAAAAGGATAGGGCAGAAAATTCGGGATGCCGGTCTGGCGGATGCTGCGGTAATAGAGTCGGCGCTGCATGTGCAGGAGCACTTTAAGAAATCCAGGGTGCAGAACACACGGCAGCAATCATCCAGTACTCTGCGGGTCAGCTCTGCCAGGCTTGATCAGTTGATAGATCTTGTTGGGGAACTGGTTACCGTGCAGGCCCAGGTCGGACGGATATCCACCCAGATGGAGGATGAGAATCTCCTGAGTGTCAGTGAAGAACTGGAACGCCTGATCGATGATTTACGGGACAATGCAATGAGCCTGCGTATGCTGCCTGTGGGGACTACGTTTAGTCAATTTAAGCGCATGGTCCGCGATCTTTCAGTGGATTTGGGGAAGGATATTGAATTAAAGACTATCGGTGAGGAGACTGAGCTTGACAAGACTGTGCTGGATAAAATACACGATCCTCTGGTCCATATTATCCGGAATTCCGCGGATCATGGCATAGAGAATCCGGAGGTCAGAACCCAGGCGGGTAAACCGGCTGTGGGAACGATAACCCTGGAGGCCCGTTATTCCGGTGCAGCCGTTATGATTTCTGTCAAAGACGACGGAAGAGGAATTGACCCGGATGCTATTCGCAGAAAAGCCGTACAGCGCGGATTGATGAGTCCGGATGAACAAATATCCGACGACGAGGCATACCAGCTTCTTTTTGCTCCTGGTTTTTCAACCGCCGAGGCCGTTACGAATCTTTCCGGAAGGGGTGTCGGGCTGGATGTTGTCGAAAAGAATATCCAGTCCCTTTCAGGATCGGTAACAATTCAGAGCGAGGTTGGAAAGGGTACAAGTTTTATTCTGACCCTGCCTTTGACTTTGGCAATCATTGACGGTCTATCCGTAGCCGTAGGCACGGATACCATTGTTATTCCACTCGCGGCAGTGGAATCATGTACTGAGCTGAACAGCGATGAGCTTGATGAACGACGCAGATTGATTTCTTACCGGGACAGGTTGATTCCATATATTCACCTCTCCCAGTTTCTGGATATTCCTGAACAGGACAGCACCCGTAAACAAATGGTAATTATCGAGTCAAGTCAGGGCAGAATGGGGATACTGGTTGATGAAGTGCTCGGGGATCATCAGACAGTAATCAAGAGTCTGGGAAGCATGTTCAAGGAACAGAAAAGTTTTTCCGGCGCATCAATTATGGGCGATGGTTCTATTGCTTTGATACTGGATATTAACGGTCTCGTCAGTTTAATTGATACAGCGGTGCTGGAACAACATGCAGCCGGGTAAAGGGGTGGCTTCCCAGCCGAGGCTAAGCAGTGATGATTTTCTCCGTATTAAATCGTTTGTAGAAACAAACCTTGGAATACGTTTGCCTGCGGCTAAACAGGTTATGGTAGAGTCACGCTTACGAAAGCATATTTCTAAGCTGGGAAAAACGGGCTTCAGCGAATACTGCGATTTTCTTTTTAATACCAGTGAGGGGGAGAAAAATATTCAGGAGTTCGTAGATCTTATTACGACTAATAAAACTGACTTCTTTCGTGAACCGGGACATTTCGATTATCTTACCACAAGAGTTCTGCCGGAGCGTTCTGTCGTATCAGGAGAAGCTTTTCGATTCTGGTCCTGCGGCTGCTCCTCCGGAGAAGAACCGTATACTATTGCCATGGTTATGGAGGAGTTTTTTCGGCAAAACCGACGCTTTACCTATGATATATTCGCTTCGGATATCTCGCACCGTGTACTGGAGACTGCCCAGCGTGGTGTGTATGAATCGAACCGCATTGATAATCTTTCACTGGAGTTGAAAAAAAGATACTTCCTTAAAAGCCGTGATACGGCACAGGACCAGGTGCGGATAAAACCAGAGCTTCGCGGAAAGGTGCGCTTTTACCAGCTGAACCTTCTTAGTGAGAAATACCCGGTGCCAAAAAATCTTGATATTATTTTCTTTCGAAATGTAATGATCTATTTCGAAAAGCCGACCCAGCAGAAAATAATCAATCATCTCTGCGGTCACTTAAAACCGGGGGGCTATCTATTCCTGGGACATTCGGAATCCCTGACCGGAATTGAGACGGACCTTATGAATGTTGCAACCACTGTTTATAAAAAATGTGCTGAGACCATAAGATTCCAAAACCGGAAACGGGCATGATTATGACTGATCCGGGAATAACACAAACTGCGGGCGGGGAGTTGTAAGGGATGTCTGAAAGTCCAATCAAGGTTTTAATTGTTGATGATTCAGCTGTTGTGCGGCAGACCCTTTCTGAACTTCTTGGATCAGAGCAGGACATTGAAATTATGGGGACCGCTGCGGACCCCATTATCGCGGCTAAAAAAATTGAAAAAGAAATCCCTGATGTAATACTTCTTGATATAGAAATGCCCAGAATGGATGGCCTGACTTTTCTCAAGAAACTGATGCAGCAGTATCCTATTCCTGTTGTAATCTGTTCAAGCAAGGCTGAAGAAGGTTCTCAGAATGTAATGAACGCCCTTGATTACGGAGCAGTAGAAATAATACGAAAACCACAGTTGGGAACTAAACAGTTTCTTACTGAGTCAAAGCTGCGTATTGCTGATGTAGTACGGGCTGCAAATATGTCGAAAACCAGAAAATTTATTCCAAAATCGGAAGTCTCTACAAAGCTGACTGCAGATGCCGTTCTTCCTCTTGGCCGAGAACACGTGAGGATCGAAACGACAGAGCTTGTTGTCGCCCTTGGGGCCTCTACAGGTGGAACCGAAGCATTGCGGGTGGTTCTGGAAGAGCTGCCTGTGGACGCCCCTGGTCTGGTTGTGGTGCAGCATATGCCGGAGCATTTTACAGCGGCATTTGCAAAGCGGCTGGATTCAATATGCAATGTCGGGGTTAAAGAGGCGGAAAATAATGACTCCATTCTCAGGGGAAGAGTCCTTATCGCGCCGGGAAACAAGCACACCCTGTTAAAACGCAGCGGTGCCCGCTACTATGTCGAGGTAAAGGAAGGTCCTTTGGTGTGCAGGCACCGTCCGTCGGTGGATGTTCTCTTTCGGTCAGTTGCGCGATACGCTGGAAAAAACGCGGTGGGAATCATTATGACCGGTATGGGAGATGACGGTGCACGGGGTTTGTTGGAGATGCACCAGAATGGAGCCTATACAATCTCCCAGGACGAAGAGAGCTGCGTTGTTTACGGCATGCCTCAGGAGGCGATCAAACGAAATGCTGTAGATACTGTTCTTCCCCTTAATCGTATTGCAGCAGAAATACTAAAAAGCGATAAACGGAAATAGTGACCAATGCCAGAGTATCAGGAAAGTTTAGAGATATCGTCCCGGACGGATCCGCCACGGATACTGGTTGTTGAAGACGAAGCCATTGTAGCGATTGATATCTGCAATATCCTGAACTCCCTCGGTTACATTGTACTCGATACTGTTGACAATGGTAGCGAGGTAATAGACCAGGTAAACTGCCAGAAGCCTGACTTGATTCTGATGGACATACATTTAAAGGGCGAGCTGGATGGAATCGAAGTGGCTGAAATAATCCACCGAACACACCGCATCCCCGTAATCTACATATCTGCGTACTCAGATGTTGATACCCTTTCACGTGCTAAGACAACCCAGCCCTACGGATATATCATAAAGTCCTTTGATCAGAACGATCTTTTCTTCGCTATCGAAATGGCGCTGTACCGGCATGACATGGAAATAAAGATGATGGAAAGCGAGAGATTGCTTGCCACGACTTTCGGAGGGATTTCCGATGGTGTTATTTCGTGCACTGCCGATGGAAAAATTCAGCTGATTAATATCGCTGCCTGCAGGATGCTTGGTCTTTCTCAGGATGATTACACTGGTCGCTCGATACGGCACCTTCCCATCCAGATTGAAAATTATTTTAAGGAAACACCTCCAGATCCTCTGGATTTTTCGTCATATTATAGTGATGGAAAAGTATCCGGCAGGTACTTTATCGTTGTAAAAATGAGTCGTTTTCCTGTCGTTTGCACAGTATCGACTCTCAAAAACGAGAATGAAAAGGTTTCGGGCTACATTGTTATTTTGCGAAATATTGAAGAGGAGTATCAGGTACAGGAAATGCAGTCCCGGCTTGCCTCAATTGTTGAGACTTCGGAAGACGCTATAATAGGGTCGACTCCGGAAGGTACTATTATCAGCTGGAACCGAGGAGCCAGAATTCTTTTTGGTTACACACAAAGCGAGGTACAGGGAAAAAACCTCTCTATTCTGGTTCCGGATTTCTACCCCAACGAGATACCCGAGATGCTGGACAGAATACGCAACGGCGAAGTAATCGATCATTACGAAACCCTGAGAACACGCAAAGACGGCGGAATACTTGATATGTCGATCAAGATCTCTCCCATCAGAGATTCGAGGGGGCATTTAATCGCCGCATCACTGATAGCCCGCGACATGAGTAAGCGGAAGCAGCTTGAGAAAGAGATACTGGAAATCGAAGATCGGGAAAGGTCAAGAATCGGTCAGGATCTGCATGACAGTCTCGGGCAGCAGTTGACGGGAATCCTCCTGCGCTTAAAGGCTCTGGAAGGGCAGCTTCTGAAATCCCGGGAAGAAGAAAACGTTCATACTTCACGGGAAATCCAGCAGCTGGTAAGGAATGCCGTGGAACAGACCCGGGAGATGGCCAAGGGGCTGATTCCTGTTACCCTGCAAACCGACGGACTGGTAGAAGCACTTCAGGAGCTAACCCTGTATTGTCAGTCCATGTACGGTGTCGCCACAACATTTGATGGACCTCGGGAAGAGATTAAATTACAGCCCATTGCCGAAGTACAGCTGTATCACATTTGTCAGGAAGCATTAACCAATGCAATAAAACATTCACTGGGGACAAGCATAATGGTCTCTCTTGAACGGGAGACTACAGAGCTCGTATTGTCCATCCATGATAATGGTAATGGCATAACCGAAGAAAACAGCGAAGGTCTGGGATTGAGAATCATGCAGTATCGGGCTAACATGGTGGGCGGACATCTTTCCATAATAGGCAACAAGGGATGGGGTACGGCAGTGATTTGCAGAGTTCCTATTACCCAGGAATGAGCAGGTGGTAACGAGATGAAAAAGAGAATTGTTATTATCGATGATCATCCTATTGTGCGGCAGGGATTTACCCAGCTGATTAATCAGGAGGATGACCTGATTGTTGTTGGTGAAGCCGAAGATGCAGCAGGAGCATTCGAGCTGGTTGAGCGTTTGAAACCAGATCTGGCTCTTATTGACCTTTCTCTAAAAAACTCCAATGGAATAGAGTTAATTAAAGACTTGTCTCATCTGTATCCTGATTTTCTTATGCTCGTAATATCCCTGCATGAGGAGTCGGTATACGCAGAGCGTTCCCTGAGAGCGGGTGCAAAAGGCTTTATTATGAAAGCCGAAGCAACCGAGAACGTAATGACAGCTATACGGATGGTCCTGCAGGGAGACATTTATCTTAGCGGCAGTATGCGAAACCGGATACTCCATTCGATTACTTCCGGAGGAAACCCGCGGAATAAAAAGAACATGGAAGAGTATTTAAGCGATCGGGAATTGCAGGTTCTGCAGGCTGTCGGGCGTGGAGCCAGCACAAAGGAAATCGCCGATGATTTAAACCTGAGTATCAAGACCATTGAAACCTATAAATCTCATTTAAAACAGAAACTGTCACTGAAGAACAGTACTGAACTGATGCAGTATGCCGTGGAATGGTATCTCAAAAATGTTCGCTAAAGCGTTATCTTTTTATTAAAATATAGTGCAAACAGTATAGACAAAAAGAGATGTGGGGTTGAAATGGAAGAAAATGGTACCGCTGTCATTCTGATTGTTGAAGATGAATCGATAGTTGCTCTGGACATAAAGAATCATCTGCTTCGATTTGGATACAAGACCATGGGACCGGTTTCTTCCGCCGAAGCCGCTTTCTCTGAGATTGATAACCAGGTTCCGGATCTTGTTTTAATGGATATAAAAATCCATGGTGAAATGGATGGTATCGAGGCATCCGGGATTATCCGTGAAAAGTATAATCGTCCGGTTATTCTGCTGACTGCATTTGCCGATGATCAGACCCTTAACAGGGCAAAGGTAAGCGGACCCTTTGGATATATCCTCAAGCCTTTTAATGAACGGGAGCTCAGAACAACCATTGAGATGGCCTTATACCGATATCGAATGGAGGTACGGCTGCACGAAAGTGAGGAACGGTATCGCAGACTTTTTGAAGAAGATCTTTCCGGTGATTTTATAACAGATGAAGAGGGCAAACTGCTGGACTGTAATCCGGCTTTTCTCAGCTTGTTCGGATTCAGTTCACGGGAAGATGTTTTTGGGCTCAGTATTAATACACTCTTTCCCAAGGAAAGACAGCGGCAAGAGCTGTGGCAGACCATACAGCAGCAGGGGATAATCCGCTTGCAGGAGTTTGAGATTCTTCGGCGGGACGGAAGTGTCGCTACTGTCTTGGCCAACATGGTAGGAAATCTTGATGAGCACAGGAATCTTCAGAACCTGCACGGTTATTTGATTGATACTTCAGAGATGAAGAGTCTTGAAGAGCAGTTACGGCAGGCCCAAAAAATGGAGGCCATTGGCAGAATGGCCGGAGGCATAGCCCACGACTTTAATAATCTGCTCACAGTTATTTTAGGCTATATTACCCTGGTTAATGAGAAGTATGTGGAAAACGAACCTCTGGAGAACGAACTGGAAGGTATCCGGACCGCCGCGGGAAAGGCTACACGGCTGACCAGACAGCTCCTGGCTTTCTCTCGACAGCAGGTATTAAATCCCGAGGTTATTGATGCAAATGTCCTGATAAAAGATCTGGAAAAAATGCTGCGAAGACTTGTCCACGAGGACATCAGTCTCACTATCTTTGAAGGCGCAGAGAATCCAAAGATCTATATTGATCCTGGTCAGATTGAGCAGGTCCTCCTGAATATGGTCGTAAATGCCCGGGATGCCATGGGACCGCGGGGGAAACTGACGATTGAAAGCCGTAATATGCATGTTGCCGAAACCTTTCCGACGCCTCTGGGCTCAGTTCCCCGGGGGGACTACTGTCTAATCGAAATAGAAGATAACGGAAAAGGCATACCGGAAGATCAGCTCAGCCTGATATTTGAGCCTTTTTTTACTACAAAACCGGCGGATAAGGGGACGGGCCTCGGGCTCTCGACGGTGTATGGAATAGTTAAACAAAGCAGAGGCTTTGTTAACGTTCGCAGTGAGGTGAATAAAGGAACCACGTTTCAGCTCTTTTTTCCTGTCACCGATAAACTACTGAGGAAGGAACAAATCGATATTCCCGAAATTGAAAAGTATGTTGGTACCGAGACTATTCTACTGGTTGAAGACGATAACGCAGTGCGGGCTGTTGCCATGAGTATTCTCAAAAGGGCAGGTTATACGGTCATTGAAGCGGGAAATGCCGGTGAGGCCCTGTTGATCTGTGAACAGAACGGCGAACAGATACAGCTGCTCTTAACTGATTACATTATGCCTCACATGACAGGTGACCAGCTTATACTGAGGCTGCGCCGCATCGTACCTGAACTGCCGAATATAATCATGTCCGGTTACATGAAAAGGGTTAATTCCGAGAAACTGGAAACAGATGCTGTGCTGACAAAACCCTTTAAACCGGAGGATTTATTACGGGTTGTGCGAACAGTTCTCGATTCTCAGGATTGAAGTATACGGCCTCCTAGGATATAGTACCCACAATGCAATACGAACCTGAACTAATACGTAACTTCTGTATTATTGCGCACATCGATCATGGAAAATCCACCCTGGCTGACCGTTTTA